>NZ_JBQCVG010000005.1:0-198417 GCF_051958615.1 Neisseria sp. P0009.S008 | reverse complement strand
GGCTCCCCGACCTGGGCTCGAACCAGGGACCTGCGGATTAACAGTCCGTCGCTCTACCGACTGAGCTATCGGGGAATGGGGCGTATTATAATGGCTGGAAAAAATGTGTCAATCAATATTTTAAAGAAAATGGTGCAAAATATTTCAAATGTTTGAATGTTAAAAATATTTTGTAATCAAGTTTCACATGCTTTCCAGCCGTTTCAGACGGCCTTTAGTATTTGGCGTTAACCAATTTGCCATTTTGGAACACTTGCTGCTGCATTACCGTACCGTTGTAGGCGTAAGTGGTTAATGAGCCGTTGCTTGGCGTGGCGCGGAACTGCATCAGTTGGTTGCGGCTGAGGATGTAGGGGTCTGTGCGTTTTTGGCTGTTGTCGCTGTAAAAGTCTTGGACAACGTATTCATTGTTGCGTTTGCTGATCAGTTGGCGATGGAAGCCGCCTTTGACTGCGCTGTTGCTGGGTGTGCCGTGCGCATCAAAATAGGTCACGATTTGTTCTTCTGTGATGCGGATGCCGTCCGAATCCGTATCTTTGGTGGTTTTGGTTTTGTCCAAGCCGACAGGGATGTTGATGGATGTGCCCAAACCGACATGGCGGCCGATGCTGGTGCCGACGCCTAAGCCGACGGAAACGCCGGGTGTGCCGACTGTACATGCGCTGAGTGAAGCGGCCAAAAGAGCAGGTAAGAGAACTTTTTTCATAATGTGGATCCTTGTAATAAGAAATGTTTGTAATGTGGGAAGTATAGTATTTTTGCGGTGTGGCTGGTGTTAGTATTGGTAAAAGGGCGCAATGCCGTCTGAAAAACAAGATAGAAACGAATATATCATTCTGGTGTAGAATGTGCCGAAATAATGATTTAATAAGAATGTGAATGAATAATGAAAACTTTGAAATTTACGAAGATGCACGGCTTGGGCAATGATTTTATGGTGGTCAATGCCATCAATCAGGACTTTGATCCGTTGGCTGCGCCGCTTGCCCAATGGGCGGACCGTTATCGCGGCGTGGGTTTTGATCAGTTTTTGGTAGTGGAGAAGCCTTCTTCTGATGCGGTCGATTTTCGGTACCGCATTTTCAATGCCGATGGTCGGGAAGTAGAGCAGTGCGGCAATGGTGCGCGTTGTTTTGCGCGTTTTGTCGCGGATAAGGGTTTGACGGATAAAACGGAAATCTTGGTCGAAACGGCAAAAGGGATTATTGTGCCGAAGCTGTTGGATAACGGTTTGGTTACCGTCAATATGGGTAAACCGCGTTTCATGCCGTCTGAAATTCCGTTTGTGCCTGCACATGGTGAAAATAAAGATGCCTTGACACATATTGTCTTGGTTGGTTTGGAATCTGTACCGGTAAGCTGCGTGAATATGGGTAATCCGCATGCGGTGATTTTGGTGGATGATGTTGAGACTGCACCGGTAGAGCATTGGGGCGGCGCTATTGAATCGCACGAGCAGTTCCCTGAACGAGTCAATGTCGGTTTTGTGCAGGTTGAAGATGAATTGTCAGTCCGCCTGCGCGTGTTTGAACGGGGAGTGGGGGAAACTCAGGCTTGCGGTACTGGAGCGTGTGCGGCCGTGGTGGCCGGCGTGCGCAATGGCTTGCTGAAAGAGGGTGCGCCTGTGCGTGTTACTCTGCCTGGCGGCGAATTGTTTATCAGTTGGGAAGAATGTGGCGATGTGCAAATGACCGGCCCTGCTGAAACCGTTTTTGAAGGCGAGTTGCAGTATTCATGATGGTTTCTTTGGATTTTTGGTTTGCCATCGCGTATGCTGTGGTATCGTTGGCATTTATTTTTCGCGCGCAGCGGTTTCAATGGCTTTGGGCTGCGGTGTTGTTGTGGCTGGGGATTTCGGCACTGGGCGCGCGCTTGCTGCCCGGAATGTGGGGCTTTACGCATACAGGCCCTTTGTTCATCCCTCATTTTTATCTGACAATCGCCAGTATTTTCTTCTTTATCGATGACTGCAGTAAAACGGAAGACAAAAAGTTTTGGTCGGCAGGCGAGTATGCCGGTTTGACCTTATTTGCCGTTTCCAATGTCGTCATGACTTTGGCTTTTGTTTTCTTGGCAGGCGTGGTTTATTTCATCTTGCCATTGGCAGGCGCGGTTTTTGCATGGGCGGCCTTGCTGAAAATTTATGCCTTGAAACCGATTTATTGGTTTGTTTTGCAGGGCGTGTTGATACTGGTGTTTTATCTGCACCGCGTGGTCGTGTGCAAGCAGTCGGCGGCTTTGTTTAGTACGACTCAGCTGCAAATGGGTTGGCTGGTTGCAGTTGTCATGCAGGTTGTGGTTGCCATGGCTTTGATTTTTGAACGGGGCGGATATTAATTTATCCAAACTAAAAGTTATAATGAAAGAAATTTTCGATATTGGTTTTTCAGACGGCCTGAGTTTAATATGCAGGCTATATCACATCTAAATCTGGAGCAGGAAATGAAAATTGCAAATAATATTACCGAGCTGATCGGCAATACCCCTTTGGTGAAATTGAATCGTTTGACCGAGGGTTTGAAAGCGCAAATCGCCGTTAAACTTGAATTTTTCAATCCGGGCAGCAGCGTAAAAGACCGTATTGCCGAAGCCATGATCGAAGCGGCAGAGCAAGCCGGTAAAATCAATAAAGATACCGTTATTGTTGAGGCGACCAGCGGCAATACCGGTATCGGTTTGGCAATGGTGTGTGCGGCCCGCGGTTATAAATTAGCGATTACTATGCCTGAAAGCATGAGTAAAGAACGCAAAATGCTGTTGCGTGCATTCGGGGCAGAGCTGATTTTGACACCGGCAGCCGAAGGTATGGCAGGCGCTATCGCTAAAGCCCAGTCTTTAGTGGACGAGCATCCAGATACTTACTTTATGCCGCGCCAATTTGATAACGAGGCTAACCCTGAAGTTCACCGCAAAACCACTGCCGAAGAAATTTGGCGTGATACAGACGGCCAAGTTGATATTTTCGTGGCCGGTGTGGGTACTGGCGGCACGATTACCGGCGTGGGTGAAGTGTTGAAAAAATACAAACCCAAAGTTCAAATCGTGGCTGTCGAGCCTGAAGCTTCCCCGGTATTGAGCGGTGGCGAGAAAGGCCCGCATCCGATTCAAGGTTTGGGCGCAGGTTTTATCCCCAGCGTATTGAATACGACTGTTTACGACAGCATTGTCAAAGTACCTAACGAAGCAGCGTTTGAAACTGCGCGCGCTATGGCTGAAAAAGAAGGCATTTTGGTAGGTATTTCTTCCGGTGCCGCGGTATGGAGCGCATTGCAGCTGGCTAAAAAAACTGAAAACGAAGGCAAGCTGATTGTTGTCTTGTTGCCATCGTATGGCGAACGCTATCTTTCTACGCCTCTGTTTGCCGATTTGGCATAATATAGGATTGTTGTTAAAGGGCCGTTTTCATACGGCCTTTTTTACGTATGGGCTTGAGATATAGTATGAAATCTGTTGTAATTCAGTTAATGAGCTTTGAATACCGTTATTCAAAAGTTGGTTTCTTCAACGAATCATGCTTATAATGCGCATTATGAAAAAATACATTCTTCCTATCCTTGCTGTGGCGGTACTTGCCGGTTGTGAATCGATTTATGTTCCAACATTGAAAGAAGTGCCAGTTCGACCAACCAACGTCAAGAAACCTAAGGCTGATTCACAAGTTTCAGCTACCAGTTATCATTTGGCTCCTTCGCATTGGGCAGATGTTTCCAAGATTCATGATGAAGCACGTCGCTTGAGTACCCAAGTGAGCCAAGGTAGTCTGACCAAAGTTCAGGCTGCCCAATATTTGAACCGCTTCCGTATCCAACAAGTGGGACGCAACTCCGTCGATGACAGTATGTACGAAGTTTATCTGCGTTCTGCCGTTGACAGCCAACGTGGTGAAATTACTACCGAGCAGTCCAAACAGTACATTCAAGGTGCTTTGCGTGGTTGGCAGCAACGTTGGAAAAACATGGATACCAAGCCAAGCAATCCTGCGTTTACCAACTTCCTGATGGAAGTTATGGGTATGCAGCCTTTGAAATAAAAAAGTCATAAACCGAGAAGGCCGTCTGAATATTCAGACGGCCTTCTTCTCATATTTATATATGTGTAGTCGAATTGTATCCAATTAAGAACCAAACAGCTTGTCAGCCGCTTGACGGGCTTTTTCTTGAATATCTTTGGTCAGATAGTTTTTCATCTGAGAATAAACCAATGCAATGACGGCAATGTCGTCACTGAAACCAAATGGAATCAGCAGGTCGGGAATGCTGTCGATGGGGCTGAGAAAATAAACCAGTGCACCGACAATAATCATTTTGGCCCGTTTGGGCGTGTGTTCGGATTCCCAAAGGTAATAAAGTGCATAAAGCTGTCGGACGACAGGTTTGCCCAGGCGGCCGGCAAAGCGTCCGAGTTTTTTCATAAAGCCGGATGTGTCCAAGTTTCGACGGCGGAAGGAGGGGATATAGTCTTCCGGATCGGGTGTGTTTTGATGAGGGGAATGTGTCATGATGCAGCTTCCTTATAAGGTATGGAAACATTGTTGGTGTTGTGCTGTATTTTAGTCCATCTAGAGATGGATGAAATGTCTTTGAATGTATAACTATGTAAGAGTAGTGATGATAATGCAATGGTAATAAGTTAAGAATGGCTTATGCCGCAGCAATCAAATCACTACTGCTTACCCACAAAAATAAATCGATTATATGGAGTAATCATGAATAAGAGAATAAAAATATGTCCCGCTTGTCAACAAGGCTATCTCTACCATTCAAAACCTAAATATCTTCATGATGAAATTATTCTGTGTGATGAATGCGATGCAGTATGGCTCAAAGGAGTGAATATATTTTATGGAGAATATGAAAAAGATTTTTATTCTTATGTTCCTTTCATGGAATCCCAAGGTATAACGGATGAATGTATCTGGGAAGGAGAGCTGTTCGATCATCCATATTATGAAGATGAAAACTCAAATGATATGGATTGATAGAAACTTTATATAGTGGATTAAATTTAAATCAGGACAAGGCGACGAAGCCGCAGACAGTACAGATAGTACGGAACCGATTCACTTGGTGCTTCAGCACCTTAGAGAATCGTTCTCTTTGAGCTAAGGCGAGGCAACGCCGTACTGGTTTAAAGTTAATCCACTATATCTTTTCAGACGGCCTTGTCCATCAAATTTGGCACATTATTTCACACACGGATTGTCTAAAACGACCGAGACATTGCGTTCGGCTTTGTTCATATACGTCATATGGACTTTCTTGCCTTTGAACTCTGCTTCAACGACAGATTCCTTTGTAAAGATTAGGTATCAAGAGTGAGAATTTATCTCACAATAGATACAATTCTCAAATAATAATGATGTTATCGTAAGTGCTTTGATGGGGAGATGGCTTAATTGCAGGAAAGTAACAAAAAAGGCTAGCCACGCAAAAAAAAATCTAAGAATGATTGTTTGATTTTATTAGTCTTTTGGTAAAAATCATTAGAGCATTCATAAATTGCACTGTTCAAAATGAGATAAAACAGGTAAATTATGGTTTATGTAGCTTATTGTAGTGCTGAGCTATAGGTTTTGAGCTGATAATAAATCTAGAGGAACTGACCATGTCCGCCAAATCACGCCCGGTATTTTTGGAAATTCCGAATATCCGATTGCCCATACCGGGGATTGTATCTATTCTTCACCGTATCAGCGGCGTCGGCTTGTTTGTGATGCTGCCTGTTCTCTTGTATTTCTTCTCTGGAACGCTGGATCGCGAAGCGTCGTTTGAAGCATATCGTTCTGCTATCTCCAATCCGTTTGTGAAGCTGATCCTTATCGGTCTGTTGTGGGCATATCTGCACCACTTTTTCGCCGGTATCCGCTTTCTGTTTTTGGATGTACACAAAGGCTTGGAATTAAATACTGCCCGTGCTACTGCTAAAGTTGTATTTGCTTCTGCTTTGATTCTGACTGTCGTTTTGGGAGCTTTGTTATGGTAGAACGTAAATTGACAGGTGCGCATTACGGTTTGCGCGATTGGGCAATGCAACGTGCAACTGCGGTCATCATGTTGGTGTATACCGTGGTTCTTTTGGTTGTTTTGTTTACGTTGCCTAAAGAATATTCGGCATGGCAGGCATTTTTTGATCAGACTTGGGTGAAAGTATTTACCCAAGTGAGCTTCTTGGCCGTATTCCTGCATGCATGGGTAGGTATCCGCGATTTGTGGATGGACTACATTAAGCCTTTCGGCCTGCGTTTGTTTTTACAAGTTGCCACCATCGTTTGGTTGGTAGGCTGCTTGGTGTATTCAGTTAAAGTAATTTGGGGGTAAATATGGGTTTTCCTGTTCGCAAGTTTGATGCCGTGATTGTTGGCGGTGGTGGTGCAGGTTTACGCGCAGCCCTCCAATTGTCTAAATCCGGCCTGAATTGTGCTGTTTTGTCTAAAGTGTTTCCAACCCGTTCTCATACTGTAGCAGCTCAAGGTGGTATTTCTGCTTCATTGGGTAATGTGCAGGAAGACCGTTGGGATTGGCACATGTACGATACCGTGAAAGGTTCCGACTGGTTGGGTGATCAAGATGCGATTGAATTTATGTGTCGCGCAGCGCCTGAAGCCGTAATTGAGTTGGAACACATGGGTATGCCTTTCGACCGTGTGGAAAGCGGTAAAATCTACCAACGTCCTTTCGGCGGGCACACTGCCGAACACGGTAAACGTGCGGTAGAGCGTGCATGTGCGGTTGCTGACCGTACCGGTCATGCGATGTTGCATACTTTGTACCAACAAAACGTCCGTGCCAATACACAATTCTTTGTGGAATGGACGGCGCAAGATTTGATTCGTGATGAAAACGGCGACGTAGTCGGTGTAACCGCCATGGAAATGGAAACCGGCGAAGTTTATATTTTCCACGCTAAAGCTGTGATGTTTGCTACCGGTGGCGGTGGTCGTATTTATGCTTCTTCTACCAATGCTTATATGAATACCGGTGACGGTTTGGGTATTTGTGCCCGTGCGGGTATTCCGTTGGAAGACATGGAATTCTGGCAATTCCACCCGACTGGTGTAGCCGGTGCCGGTGTATTGATTACCGAGGGTGTACGCGGTGAGGGCGGTATTCTGCTGAATGCCGACGGCGAACGCTTTATGGAACGTTACGCTCCGACTGTAAAAGACTTGGCTTCCCGTGACGTGGTTTCCCGTGCGATGGCGATGGAAATTTACGAAGGTCGCGGTTGTGGTAAAAACAAAGACCACGTTTTGCTGAAAATCGACCATATCGGCGCAGAAAAAATTATGGAAAAACTGCCGGGTATCCGCGAGATTTCCATTCAGTTTGCCGGTATCGACCCGATTAAAGACCCGATTCCTGTTGTGCCGACTACCCACTACATGATGGGCGGTATTCCGACTAACTACCATGGCGAAGTTGTCGTTCCGCAAGGTGAAGATTACGAAGTACCTGTAAAAGGTCTGTATGCGGCAGGTGAGTGCGCTTGTGCTTCCGTACACGGTGCGAACCGCTTGGGTACTAACTCCCTGTTGGACTTGGTGGTATTCGGTAAAGCTGCCGGCGACAGCATGATTAAATTCATCAAAGAGCAAAGCGACTGGAAACCTCTGCCTGCTAATGCTGGTGAATTGACCCGCCAGCGTATCGAGCGTTTGGACAACCAAACCGATGGTGAAAACGTTGATGCATTGCGTCGCGAACTGCAACGCTCCGTACAACTGCACGCCGGTGTGTTCCGTACTGATGAGATTCTGAGCAAAGGCGTTCGAGAAATCATGGCGATTGCCGAGCGCGTGAAACGTACTGAAATCAAAGACAAGAGCAAAGTGTGGAATACCGCGCGTATCGAAGCTTTGGAATTGGATAATTTGATTGAAGTAGCGAAAGCGACTTTGGTGTCTGCCGAAGCGCGTAAAGAATCGCGCGGTGCACACGCTTCAGACGACCATCCTGAGCGCGATGACGAAAACTGGATGAAACATACCCTGTATCATTCAGATACCAATACTTTGTCTTACAAACCGGTACATACCAAGCCTTTGAGCGTGGAATACATCAAACCGGCTAAGCGCGTTTATTGATGAGTTTTCAGACGGCCTTTACCTTAAAGGCCGTCTGAAACCTAACCATACCCACATTGAACTGCTTGAATTCATAATACAAAATCATTGGGCAGTTTATGAGAAAAGGAACACTTCTCATGGAAAAAATGAGTTTTGAAATTTACCGTTACAACCCGGACGTTGATGCCAAACCTTATATGCAACGTTACGAGTTGGAATTGGAACCAACCGACGTTAAGCTTTTGGATGCTTTGGTGCGCCTGAAAGCGCAAGACGATACATTGTCTTTCCGCCGTTCTTGCCGTGAAGGTATTTGCGGTTCTGACGGTATGAACATCAACGGCAAAAACGGCTTGGCATGTCTGACTGATCTGCGCGGCCTGAAACAGCCGGTTAAAATCCGTCCTCTGCCAGGCCTACCTGTTATCCGCGACCTGATTGTGGATATGACCCAATTCTTCAAACAATATCACTCCATTAAACCTTACGTTGTCAATGATAATCCTATCGATGCGGACAAAGAGCGTCTGCAAACTCAGGAAGAGCGTAAAGAGTTGGACGGTTTGTACGAATGTATTTTGTGCGCCTGCTGTTCGACTGCCTGCCCGTCATTCTGGTGGAACCCTGATAAATTTGTTGGTCCGTCTGGCTTGCTGAATGCTTACCGTTTCATTGCGGATAGCCGTGATACTATTACTAACGAGCGTTTGGATAATCTGAACGACCCATACCGTTTGTTCCGTTGCCACACTATTATGAACTGCGTAGACGTATGTCCTAAACACTTGAATCCGACCCGAGCCATCGGTAAGATTAAAGAGATTATGTTGAAACGAGCCGTTTAAGAAATGATGGTTTTTGACGATATTGCCAAACGGAAAATCCGTTTTCAAACCCGCCGGGGATTGTTGGAATTAGACTTAATCTTCGGTAGGTTTATGGAAAAAGAATTCGAGCACCTGAGTGATCAGGAGTTGTCCGAATTTTCCGAAATCCTCGAATTTCAAGACCAAGAATTGCTTGCCTTGATTAACGGACATTCGGCGACGGACAAGAAACACCTGATTCCCATGCTTGAAAAAATCAGACAGGCATGACGTATTATAGAGCTTGTTTGCGATGCCAATCCGAACAAGCTCTTTCCATACGGAGGCCGTCTGAAAAAAAGGACCGTGCCGCTTGGGCGGCAACGAAAGCCCCAACTTACAAAGGAGTTTAAGAATGTCTAAATCAGTCAAGCTCACCACCCCGAATCAAGAGACCTTGGAACTGCCAGTATTGGAAGCAAGTATCGGCCATGATGTGGTTGATATCCGTACTTTGACTAAAAATACAGGTCTGTTTTCCTTCGACCCCGGATTCGTGTCAACTGCAAGTTGTGAATCCAAAATCACTTATATTGATGGCGATGAAGGTCTGTTGTATTACCGTGGTTATCCTATCGAGCAGCTGGCAGAAAAATCCGATTATTTGGAAGTTTGCTATCTGTTGATTTACGGCGAACTGCCTACCCCTGAACAGAAAAAAGAATTTGATGCCACAGTCAGTCGCCATACTATGCTGCATGAGCAGCTGACTTGGTTCTTCCGCGGTTTCCGTCGCGATGCGCATCCGATGGCGATGATGGTTGGCGTGGTTGGCGCTTTGTCTGCGTTCTACCAAGACAGCTTGGATATTGCCAATCCTGAGCACCGCAAAATTGCGATTTACCGCTTAATCTCCAAAATTCCGACAATTGCGGCAATGTGTTACCGTTATTCCAACGGCCTGCCGTTCAATTATCCAAAAAATAACCTTTCCTATGCTGAAAACTTCTTGCACATGATGTTTGCGACTCCATGTGAAGAATACAAACCTAATCCAGTATTGGCTCGCGCGCTCGACCGCATCTTTATTTTGCATGCCGACCACGAGCAAAACGCTTCTACTTCGACCGTACGTTTGGCCGGCTCTTCAGGCGCGAACCCATTTGCCTGTATCGCTGCCGGTATCGCCTGTCTGTGGGGTGCTTCACACGGCGGTGCAAACGAAGCTGTGTTGAAGATGCTGGACGAAATCGGTGATGTATCTAATGTTGCCGCATACATGGAAGGTGTGAAACAACGCAAATACCGTCTGATGGGCTTCGGTCACCGCGTATACCGCAATATGGACCCACGAGCCAGCATCATGCGCGAAACCTGTTATGAAGTCTTGAAAGAATTGGGCTTGGAAGACAGTCCTAAATTCAAGCTGGCGATGGAATTGGAACAAATTGCACTGAAAGATCCATTCTTTGTTGAACGCAAGCTGTATCCAAACGTCGATTTCTACTCCGGTATCGTCTTGTCCGCATTGGGCATTCCAACTGAAATGTTTACCGTTATCTTCGCATTGTCGCGCAGTGTAGGTTGGATTTCTCATTGGCATGAAATGATTAGCGATCCGGCACTGAAAATCGGTCGCCCACGTCAACTGTATACCGGTGCAGAGCGTCGCGATTACGTTCCGGTAGATAAACGCTAATAGACAATACATTAATATATTGTTGAAAAGTCGTTTGAAAAAATCGAATTGCCGTTTTCAATGAGGTTGGTCGTAATTAATTAAGTTGATAGCAGGTAATTTGATTTGAAATAGGGTAGAATAAAGTGTCATTTCAGACGGCCTGAATTCCGTTCGGAGAACACGGGATTCTACCCTTTGTTTATATTTTAAAGAAAAGAGCTCACGCCATGATGGACGAAAAACTCAATTTCTCTTATCTGTTTGGTTCTAATGCGCCATACATCGAGGAGTTGTATGAAAAGTTTCTGGATAATCCGGAATCTGTCGATGAAAAATGGAAACAGTACTTTACCGATTTGAGTAAACAGCCGGGCGCAGTCGCTGTCGATGTTGCCCATACACCGATTCGTGAATCATTTGCCACTTTGGCCAAAAAGAAAATTGCCGCAGCCGTCGCAGGCGGTGTGGATGAGGCAATGATGAAAAAGCAAGTCAGCGTTTTGCGACTGATTTCTGCCTATCGTATCCAAGGCGTGGGTGCAGCCCAACTTGATCCGCTCAAACGTATTCCTCCTCAAAATATCGAAGCTCTCGATCCTAAATTCCACGGTCTGTCAGATGCCGATATGGCACTTCAGTTCAATATGGGCGAGGGCGATTTTTCCGGTCAGGGCAAACTGCCTCTGTCCCAAATCATCAGCAACCTCAAACAAACCTACTGCGGCCATATCGCGGTAGAGTATATCTACATTCCAAATACGGAAGAGCGCCGCTGGGTTCGCAATTATTTTGAAAGCGTACTGTCTACGCCAAGCTACAACGTTGAACAAAAACGCCGTATCTTGAAAGAAATGACTGCTGCCGAAACTCTGGAACGCTACCTGCATACCAAATATGTCGGTCAAAAACGCTTTGGTGTAGAAGGCGGTGAAAGCGCGATTGCCGGTTTGAACTACCTGATTCAAAATGCCGGTAAAGACGGCGTGGAAGAAGTCATCATCGGTATGGCACACCGTGGCCGTCTGAATGTTTTGGTGAACATTCTGGGTAAAAAACCCAGTGATTTATTCGCTGAGTTTGAAGGCCGTGCCGAAATCAAACTGCCTAGCGGCGACGTGAAATACCACATGGGCTTCAGCTCCGACATCGCTACGCCACACGGCCCGATGCACGTTTCTTTAGCATTCAACCCATCACACTTGGAAATCGTGAATCCGGTAGTGGAAGGTTCTGCACGCGCCAAACAAAAACGTTTGGGCGAAAACGGCCGCGATAAAGTCTTGCCGGTATTGATTCACGGTGACTCCGCATTTATCGGTTTGGGTGTTAACCAAGCAACATTCAACCTGTCTAAAACACGCGGTTATACCACAGGTGGTACTGTTCACATCGTGATCAATAACCAAATCGGCTTTACGACTTCCGATACCCGTGATACCCGTTCTACCGTATACTGTACCGATATCGCGAAAATGGTTTCTGCTCCGGTTATCCATGTGAACGGCGATGATCCTGAACGCGTTTGCTTTGCCATCCAAGCTGCCTTGGATTACCGCAAAAAATTCCATAAAGACATCGTGGTCGACGTTGTCTGCTACCGTAAATGGGGCCACAACGAGGGCGATGATCCGACCTTGACCCAACCGATGATGTACAAAAAAGTATCGCAACACCCAGGTGCACGTGCTTTGTACACCGAGCAACTGATTGCCGAAGGCGTGGTAACTCAAGCTGAGGCCGATGGTTACATCCAAGCCTATCGTAATGCTTTGGACAAAGGCGAACATGTTGAACAAACAACTTTGAGCAACTTCCAACGCACGCAAATCGACTGGAGCAAATACCAAGGCAAAGATTGGCGCGAACACATCGAAACCGGTTTGCCTGCCGCGGATATTGAGCGCCTTACCGAGAAGTTTACCGCCGTACCGGAAGGCTTTGCCCTGCATCCGACTGCGAAACGTGTGATTGAAGCGCGTAAAGCCATGGCATCCGGCAAACAAGCCATCGACTGGGGTATGGCCGAAACTTTGGCATACGCAAGCCTGCTGACTAAAGGTCATGGCGTGCGTATCTCCGGTGAGGACTCCGGCCGCGGTACATTCTCACACCGTCATGCAGTATTGCACGATCAAAACCGTGAAAAATGGGACGACGGTACTTATGTTCCTCTGCGCCATATGGGCGAAGGCATGGGTGAGTTCCTGGTCATCGACTCCATTTTGAACGAAGAAGCCGTGATGGCGTTTGAGTACGGCTTTGCCTGCTCCGCACCTGACAAGCTGACCATTTGGGAAGCTCAATTCGGTGACTTCGCCAACGGCGCGCAAGTGACTATTGACCAATTCCTGTCTTCAGGCGAAACCAAATGGGGTCGTTTGTGCGGTCTGACCACCATCCTGCCGCACGGCTATGATGGTCAAGGTCCTGAACACTCTTCTGCACGCGTAGAACGTTGGTTGCAACTGTGTTCTGAGAACAATATGCAAGTCATCATGCCGTCTGAAGCGTCGCAAATGTTCCACATCTTGCAACGTCAAGTCTTGGGTTCATACCGTAAACCTCTGGTGATTTTCATGTCCAAACGCCTGTTGCGCTTCAAAGGTGCAATGAGCTCGCTGGAAAACTTTACCAAAGGTTCGACTTTCCGTCCGGTTATCGGCGATACTGCTGAACGCGCAAGCAACGACAGCGTGAAACGCGTGGTATTGTGTGCCGGTCAGGTTTACTATGACTTGGAAGCTGGTCGTGCCGAGCGTAAACTGGAAGATGATGTTGCTATCGTCCGCGTTGAGCAGCTGTATCCGTTCCCATACGACGAGGTTAAAGCTGAACTGGCGAAATATCCGAACGCGAAATCTGTGGTTTGGGCACAAGAAGAGCCGAAAAACCAAGGCGCGTTCTACCAAATTCGCCACCGCATCGAGGACGTTATCAGCGAAGAGCAAAAACTGTCTTATGCCGGTCGTCCAAGCAGTGCATCGCCTGCAGTGGGCTACTCAAGCAAACACATTGCTCAATTGAAACAATTGGTTGAAGACGCTTTGGCGTTGTAAACCAAGTGGCATTCCGTCTGAGGCTGCTCAGGCGGAATGCCCATATGCAGAATTAAAAACACACAACAGGCCGTCTGAAAGGGCCATTGGAGACACAAAATGATTATTGATGTAAAAGTACCTATGCTGTCTGAAAGCGTATCTGAAGGCACGCTCTTGGAATGGAAGAAAAAAGTTGGCGAAGCAGTTGCCCGTGACGAAATTCTGATCGATATCGAAACTGACAAAGTGGTTTTGGAAGTACCTTCTCCACAAGCCGGCGTATTGGTTGAAATCGTAGCTCAAGACGGTGAAACCGTTGTTGCCGACCAAGTTTTGGCACGTATCGATACAGCTGCTACAGCTGCTGCTGAAGCACCTGCAGCCGCTCCTGCCGAAGCAGCCCCAGCCGCCCCAGCCGCCGCTCCTGCTGCTGCACAAAACAACGCCGCTATGCCTGCCGCCGCCAAACTGGCTGCCGAGACCGGTGTTGACGTGAACGCATTGCAAGGTTCCGGCCGTGACGGTCGCGTATTGAAAGAAGACGTACAAAATGCCGCTGCCAAACCTGCCGCAGCCGCTGCTCCTGCCGTTGCACTTCCTGCCGGCGCACGTCCTGAAGAGCGCGTACCAATGAGCCGCCTGCGTGCCCGTGTTGCCGAACGCCTCTTGGCTTCTCAACAAGAAAACGCCATTCTGACTACATTCAACGAAGTCAACATGAAACCAATCATGGACTTGCGTGCGAAGTACAAAGATAAATTCGAGAAAGAACACGGCGTAAAACTGGGCTTTATGTCCTTCTTCGTTAAAGCCGCTGTTGCCGCCCTGAAAAAATACCCGGTTGTGAATGCTTCTGTTGACGGCAAAGACATCGTGTACCACGGTTACTTCGACATCGGTATCGCGATTGGCAGCCCACGCGGTTTGGTTGTGCCAATCCTGCGCGATGCCGACCAAATGAGCATTGCCGACATCGAACAAGCAATTGTTGATTACGCGAAAAAAGCCAAAGACGGCAAAATCGCTATCGAAGATCTGACCGGCGGTACATTCAGTATTACCAACGGCGGTACCTTCGGTTCTATGATGTCTACCCCGATCATCAACCCGCCTCAATCTGCGATTTTGGGTATGCACGCCACTAAAGAGCGCGCCGTGGTTGAAAACGGCCAAGTTGTTGTCCGTCCAATGATGTATCTGGCTCTGTCTTACGACCACCGTATCATCGACGGCCGCGAAGCTGTATTGACCTTGGTAGCCATTAAAGACGCGTTGGAAGACCCAGCTCGCCTGTTGTTGGATCTGTAATCGTTTCAGACGGCCTTTTATTTGTTAATGAAAAGGCCGTCTGAATTTTTATTTAGATGTAGCGTAATGTAGTATCGTGCTACAATAGGCTCAACAAACGATTGAGGCCGTCTGAAACATTTGATTCGAATGAATCGGCAGATATGGACTTTCAGACGGCCTTTTCTTAAAACCATCAAAACGCAGTCATTCAAAATAAAAAAGAAACAAAAAGTATCGTTTTTATTTTGAGATACTGCAAAAGCAAAGGATGACACGATGTCTCAATATGATGTAGTAGTGATTGGTGCAGGCCCGGGCGGATACGTTGCCGCCATTCGTGCCGCGCAACTGGGTTTTAAAACCGCTTGCGTCGATGCAGGCGTTAACAAAGCAGGCAATGCCCCTGCATTGGGCGGTACTTGCTTGAACGTGGGCTGTATCCCTTCCAAAGCCCTGTTGCAATCGAGCGAACATTTCCACGCTGCGCAACACGAGTTTGCCGAACACGGCATCACTGTCGGCGACGTAAAATTCGACGCGGCCAAAATGATTGAGCGCAAAGATGCCATCGTGACCAAGCTGACTGGCGGCGTGAAATTCCTGTTCCAAAAAAACAAAGTAACCAGCCTGTTCGGTACTGCTTCCTTTGCCGGTAAAAATGGCGATGTTTACCAAATCGAAGTCGATAACAAAGGCGAGAAAACCGTTATCGAAGCCAAACACGTCATCGTAGCGACCGGTTCCGTACCGCGTCCGCTGCCACAAGTCGCTATCGACAACGTGAACGTTTTGGACAACGAAGGCGCATTGAACCTGACCGAAGTTCCTGCCAAACTCGGCGTGATCGGTTCCGGCGTGATTGGTTTGGAAATGGGTTCCGTATGGAACCGCGTGGGTTCAGAAGTTACCATTCTTGAAGCCGCGCCGACCTTCCTGGCTGCCGCCGACCAACAAATCGCCAAAGAAGCCTTCAAATACTTCACCAAAGAGCAAGGCTTGAACATTGAATTGGGCGTGAAAATCGGCGACATCAAATCTGAAGGTAAAGGCGTTTCCGTTGCTTACGAAACTGCCGCCGGCGAAGCCAAAACCGAAGTATTCGACAAACTGATCGTTGCCATCGGCCGTATTCCAAACACCAAAGGCCTGAACGCCGAAGCCGTAGGCCTGGAAAAAGACGAGCGCGGCTTCATCAAAGTAGATGGCGAATGCCGTACCAACCTGCCTAACGTATGGGCAATCGGCGACGTGGTTCGCGGCCCGATGTTGGCACACAAAGCCAGCGACGAAGGCGTTGCCGTTGCCGAGCGCATTGCCGGTCAAAAACCGCATATCGATTTCAACAACGTACCGTTTGTTATTTACACCGACCCTGAAATCGCTTGGGTGGGTAAAACCGAAGAGCAACTCAAAGCCGAAGGTGTGGAGTACAAAAAAGGTACTTCAGGTTTCGGTGCGAATGGTCGCGCATTGGCAATGGGCAAAGCCAAAGGTACGGTTAAAGTATTGGCAGATGCCAAAACCGACCGCATCTTGGGCGTACACATGATCGGCCCGGTTGTCAGCGAATTGGTTACCGAAGGCGTGACTGCGCTCGAATTCTTCGCCAGCAGCGAAGACATCGCCCGCATTATCCATGCCCACCCAACCTTGTCCGAAGTGGTTCACGAAGCTGCATTGGCGGCCGACAAACGCGCTTTGCACGGTTGATAGACATTAAGGCCGTCTGAAACTTTTCAGACGGCCTTAAGGCCTTCGACAAATTGAATGTTCCGAGAGCTCCGTTTTCTGATTTATAATTCCGTCAGACAAACAAACAGCATTTACATTCATTATGAACAAAGAAATAGTCGGTATTTTCTTTATACCGGCGGGCATCATCAGCATGTGTATGGCCGCATTGTGGCAGATGTATGTGATGATGACCGAAACTTATACGCTCAACCGTTTCAAAGATAAAGAATTGGTTTGGCGCGTGGCATTGTTGTTTATCAGTTTCAGCCTTGCCGTTTATCTGCTCTGCCCGAATTCGCGTAAAAAAGGCATCGTCTTTTTTATTCTCGGGGGCGGCGGTGCAGCCATGTATCTGCTGGCGCGGATGTGGTTGCCCTTCAGTAAATAGTAGGGCCGTCTGAAAATATGGGATTGGCCGCAGGGCGATTCCTAAAACCCACTCACCTTAAGGAGAAATCCATGAATTTACACGAGTATCAGGCTAAAGAACTGCTGGCTAGCTACGGTTTGCCCGTACAAGGCGGTATTTTGGCACACAACGGCGAAGAAGCCGCTGCAGCTTACGACAAATTGGGCAGCAAATTCGCTGTTGTCAAAGCACAAGTACACGCCGGCGGCCGCGGTAAAGCGGGCGGCGTAAAAGTCGTTAAAAGCCGCGAAGAAGCTAAAGAAGTGGCTGAAAGCCTGATTGGCACCAACTTGGTAACTTACCAAACTGATGCCAACGGCCAACCTGTCAACAGCGTTTTGGTTTGCGAAGACATGTATCCTGTTCAAACCGAGCTGTACTTGGGCGCAGTGGTTGACCGTTCTACCCGCCGCATTACATTCATGGCTTCTACCGAAGGCGGCGTGGAAATCGAAAAAGTTGCTGCCGAAACTCCTGAAAAAATCTTCAAAGTAACCGTTGATCCGCTGGTCGGCCTGCAACCTTGCCAAGCTCGCGAAGTTGCGTTCCAACTGGGCTTGAAAGACAAACAAATCAATGAGTTCGTCAAACTGATGACCGGTGCGTACAAAGCATTTGTCGACAACGACTTTGCCTTGTTTGAAGTAAACCCATTGGCAGTTCGCGAAAACGGCGCACTGGCTTGCGTGGACGGCAAAATCGGCATCGACAGCAACGCGCTCTACCGCCTGCCAAAAATCGCTGAATTGCGCGACAAATCCCAAGAAAACGAACGTGAGCTGAAAGCTTCTGAATTCGACCTGAACTATGTTGCCCTGGAAGGCAACATCGGCTGTATGGTGAACGGTGCCGGTTTGGCGATGGCCACTATGGACATCATCAAACTGAAAGGCGGCCAACCTGCCAACTTCTTGGACGTTGGTGGCGGCGCTACCAAAGACCGCGTGGTTGAAGCGTTCAAACTGATTTTGGAAGACAAATCCGTTAAAGGCGTATTGATCAACATCTTCGGCGGTATCGTACGTTGCGACATGATTGCGGAAGCTATTGTGGCAGCCGTTAAAGAAATCAACGTCAACGTTCCTGTCGTTGTTCGTTTGGAAGGTAACAACGCCGAACTCGGCGCGAAAATCCTGAACGAATCAGGTCTGAAACTGACTTCTGCAGACGGCCTGAATGACGCAGCCGAAAAAATTGTTGCAGCCGTAAACGCCTAAGGAGAAAAGAATGAGCGTATTGATTAATAAAGACACCAAAGTATTGGTTCAAGGTTTCACCGGTAAAAACGGTACTTTCCACTCCGAACAAGCTCTGGCTTACGGCACTAAAGTTGTTGGCGGCGTTACCCCGGGTAAAGGCGGTCAAACCCACCTGAACCTGCCTGTGTTCAACACCATGAAAGAAGCGGTTAAAGAAACCGGCGCGGACGCATCTGTAATTTACGTCCCAGCTCCGTTTGTTTTGGACTCTATCGTTGAAGCCGTTGATTCAGGCGTAGGCTTGGTCGTTGTGATTACCGAAGGCGTGCCTACTTTGGACATGCTCAAAGCCAAACGTTACTTGGAAACCAACGGCAACGGTACCCGCTTGGTCGGCCCTAACTGCCCGGGTGTGATTACTCCGGGCGAGTGCAAAATCGGTATTATGCCGGGCCACATCCACACTCCGGGCCGCATCGGTATTATTTCCCGTTCCGGTACATTGACTTACGAAGCCGTGGCACAAACCACCAAACTGGGCCTGGGTCAATCAACCTGTATCGGTATCGGCGGCGACCCGATTCCTGGTATGAACCAAATCGACGCACTGAAACTCTTCCAAGAAGACCCAGATACCGACGCCATCATCATGATCGGTGAAATCGGCGGTACTGCGGAAGAAGAAGCAGCCGAATACATCCAATCCAACGTAACCAAACCTGTTGTAGGTTACATTGCTGGTGTTACCGCTCCTAAAGGCAAACGTATGGGCCACGCCGGTGCGATTATCTCCGGCGGTAAAGGTACTGCCGAAGAAAAATTCGCCGCTTTTGAAAAAGCCGGTATCGCTTACACCCGCAGCCCTGCCGAGCTGGGTACTACCATGCTGGAAGTGTTGAAAGCAAAAGGTTTGGCATAAGACTTAAGTCTTTAAGCTGAATTGAAAAGGCCGTCTGAAGTTTTCAGACGGCCTTTTTTAAATTCCATTTCGTTATTTTCAGAATAAGGACTTAATTTTATTTAAATTAACGTTTATTTCGGAATAAACGGTTATAATTTATTAACAGATAAATAGTCTGTAACCATATCAACCTATATCAAGGAGAAAAGCATGAAAAAACACGATTTTGAAGCACGTCGCGAGGCTTTGCTGAAAGACATCCGAGAAGTGATGGATGATGTGGAAGAATTGTACCGCAATGGTGTTGAAGCCGGTTCGGAAGAGGGCAGCAAAGCCCGAGCCAAATTGGAAGAAAAATTGGCTGTGGCCAAAGAGCGTTTGAGCCGTTTTGAAGAAGAGGCCGGCGAGCGTTTGCGCCATCATGCCGAGCGTGCGCGTGAAAAATACGAGCAGTTTGAAGAGGCGGCTCAGGAGCGTTTGAAAGAAGGCAAAGAGCGTTTTGCCGAATTTGAAGCCGATGCAGGTGCGCGTTTGAAACGCGGTGCCAAACACGCTGATGAAGTGGTGCATGAAAAACCATACTATGCGATGGGTTTTGCCGCATTGGCCGGTTTGGTTGTCGGTGTGTTGTTGAACCGCCGTTAATGCGAATATGTTAAGGCCGTCTGAACAGGCGTGCACATGAAATCATGGATTTCATTGCGCCGTGCAGACGGCCTTAGCCTTATGTTTCCTAAGAAAAAAGGATAATCGAGATGGGAATTCGCCAGCGTTTTGAACATGGCAAGGCTTTGTTGAATCAGGGCGTGGATTTGCTGCTGCTGCGTTTGCAGGTATTGAGCTTGGATTTGACGCGTCAGGCGGAGAATGTGTTCCGGTTGGCGATTTGGCTGGTATTGTCCGGCGCGCTGTTGATGGTGGGCTTGGTCGGTTTGTTGTTTGGCTTGAACCGCGTGCTGTCGGATGTGGCGGCGTTGTGGGTATTTTTCGGCATTTTCTTTGTGAGCCTGCTGATTATTGCCGCATTGTTCCGCAAAGTATCGGCAGATTATCGGGAGCAGGGCAGTCGTGTGGCTGAAACCTTGCAGGATATTCGATCGGATATTGCGTATTTGCGCGGTGAGATAGACAAGGATGCGGACGATGAAGCAACAGGAGTATGAAGAAGCGCGCGAGCTGCTGCTTTTGGAAGCCAAGCTGGTGCGGCTGCGGATTGAAGCGGAAAATTTGAAACTGCGTAAAGCGGAAGAAAGCAAAACACGACAGGGTAATCAGTTGATTAAGCTCGCAGATGTGGCGTATCAGTTGAGCCAAACGCGTTTGCTGTCTCAACGCGCTTTGTTTTCTACATCGCGTCGTCGGCATTGGATTTGGCTGGTATTGGCGGTCATACTGGGTTTGTCGAGATAACCGAGGGCAGAGGTTTGGTCAAAATGATATTTGCGGCGAGTTGTCGGCTCGTGTGAGTCGCTTGTTGCGGACGCTGCGTCATTGTGTTGCCGAAACTGAAACTTTATCTATGTTGAGTATTTTTTACAAAAGACACCGGCCGTCTGAACATTTCAGACGGCCTCAATGTTTGGAGTTTCAGATATAATGGCGGCAATTTTGAAATTATTAAATGAAGGATAAGTGATGAACCGTTTGTATCCCCACCCGATTATCGCCCGTGAGGGCTGGCCGATTATCGGCGGCGGTTTGGCTTTGAGCCTGTTGGTGTCGATGTGTTGCGGCTGGTGGTCTTTGCCGTTTTGGGTGTTTACCGTATTTGCATTGCAGTTTTTCCGCGACCCTGCGCGTGAGATTCCGCTAAATCCTGAAGCGGTGTTGAGCCCGGTTGACGGCCGTATCGTGGTGGTCGAGCGCGCACACGATCCGTATCGTGATGTCGATGCTTTGAAAATCAGTATTTTTATGAACGTGTTCAACGTGCATTCGCAAAAATCGCCTGCCGATTGTACGGTAACGAAAGTGGTCTATAACAAAGGCAAATTCGTGAATGCGGATTTGGACAAGGCCAGCACGGAAAACGAACGCAATGCGGTGTTGGCGACTACGGCTTCAGGTCGTGAAATTACTTTTGTTCAAGTGGCCGGTTTGGTAGCGCGCCGTATTTTGTGCTACACTCAAGCAGGTGCGAAACTGTCTCGCGGCGAACGCTATGGCTTTATCCGCTTTGGTTCGCGCGTGGATATGTATCTGCCTGTCGATGCGCAGGCGCAAGTGGCGATTGGCGATAAAGTTACCGGCGTCAGCACTGTATTGGCGCGTTTGCCGCTGACTGCGCCGCAAACTGAATCTGAGCCTAAAGCCGCACCAGCTTCACAAGCGGCTCCGGTTGAAACAGTGGCAAGCCAATCTACCGAACAACAGCAAATTGAAGCAGCGGCGGCTAAGATTCAAGCGGCTGTGCAAGATGTGTTGAAAGATTAATAGTCAGCTTTAAATGATTGGTTAAAATAAGAAAAAGGTTTTCAGACGGCCGTCTGAAAACCTTTTTTGTTTGCCTGTCTGATTTTAAAACTTCACGTTTACACCGCCAGTAAAGCTGCGGCCCATTTGCGGCGTATCAGAGAGGAAGCTGCTGTGGGCGTAAACGGATTGGTTGAGCAGGTTGTCGGCTTTGACGTACCAATTCCACTCGCCATAGCGCGTATTGCGGCGGTAGTTTGCGCCGAGGTTGAGCATATGGTGTCCGGGCGTGCGCGTTTCGTAGCGGGCGAGTTTGTTTTGGGCAAACACGCGGTAGTAGTCGAGGTGGGCATCGATACGGTCGGTCAGCGAGGCTTTCAGGTGGAAGCCGAGGCGCGCAGCCGGAACGCGAGGCGCGTTTTGGTCGTCCTGTGCGATGAAAGGACGGTTACTGTAAGCATCTTCCCTGCCGGGTAGGGAAGGCAGGTTTTTCAGACGGCCTCGTACATAGTCGCCGGAAACGCCGATGCGGTAGCGCGGTGTCGGTTTGAAGTAGATTTCGCCTTCCGCGCCGTAGAAGTCGGCGCCGGATTGGTTGTAGCGCACGAGCTTCATTTCGCTGTCGTCTTCGATGGATTTGGGGCCACGTCCGTCGTTTAAGGTTTGGGCGTAAATGTAGTTGCCGAAACGGTTGCGGTAGAGTGCCAGATTGTATTGCCAGCGGTCGCCTTCGTAGCCCAGCGCGAGTTCGATATTGTTGGAACGCTCTTTGTTGAGGTGGTTGTTGCCGATTTCAAAGGTGTTGGTGGCAACGTGTTTGCCGTGTGCGTACAGTTCTTGCGTTGACGGCAGGCGTTCCTGATGGGAGGCGGTCAGGCTGAGTTTGTGGTGTGGCGTGAAATACCAGTTGCCCGAAAGTGCGAACGAGCGGGCGGTTTGGCGGTGCGCACCGAGGTCAGGCAGGGGTTGGTTGTAGTAGTTTTCTCGATCAATCAATGCTTTGTCGTACTGGATGGAGGCTTTTTGTTTTTCCACGCGTACGCCGCCTTCAAGCGTGAAGTTGTCCCAGTTTGCCTGTTCTACACCGAAAAAGCTGTAATGGCGCACATTGTTGTCAATCAACATCGGTTGTTGGACGGTTTCGGGAATAGCGGAAAGCGCGCTGGATTTTTGTCCCAAATATTGTACGCCCCAGCTGCCTTTCAGACGGCCTATGGGTTGGTGGCGTAACTCGATACGGGCGTTGTGTGTTTTATTGTTGAAGAAGTTTTCTACTGCATCGCCTGCTTTTTCGTCGTGGTGGTAGTCATTGCGGCTCAGGTGTACGCGCAGGGCTTCAAAACCGGGGAACGGTTGCTTCCATTCGGCGCGGAGTTCGTAGCGTTTGTTGCGCAGGTCTATCCACGGTTTGCCGTTGTGGACATGGGTGTGTGCATTATCATCGTCGTGGAAACCGCAGCTCAAACCAGGATTGTCGTAATCGACGTCTTCTTCGGTCAAGAGGTGCGGATAAAGCTGCAAATAGCGTTTGTTAATCAAACTTTTCTGCCAGATGATGTCGGCGTGGCAGTCGTCGTAGAGATGGCTGTGGGCAGGCAGGCCGTAGCGGTCGCGACGGTCGCTGTACGCCACGCCGAGGAAACCTTTATCCCCAACCCAAGACAGGCCGATGCTGCCTGTTTTTGAATCGGCATGGCTGTCGGGCAGTCGTTTCAGACGGCCTTCTTCTTTTTGATAGCGCGGTACAGCGTAATCGCCTGATTTGCGGTACAAGCCTTCAGTATGCAGCACGAAGTTGTTGCCCAAGCCGATATTGATGCCTGCGGATGTCAGTTTTTCCAAATTGCCGCTGCTCAAACGTAATCCGGCTTCGCCCGATACGCCGTTTTCAGGCATTTTTTCGGGGATTTTTCCATCGGCAACATCGACCAAACCGGCTACATTGCCCGAGCTGTACAAGAGCGTAACCGGACCGCGCAGGATTTCGACTTGTTGCGACAAGGCGGTGTCCACCATCAAGGCATGGTCGGGCGAGAAGTCCGCCATGTCGCCCGTTTCGCCGTGATGGTTCAATACTTTAATCCGTCTGCCTGTTTGACCGCGAATAACGGGAGCGGATGCGCCGCCGCCGTATTGCGAGGCATGAATGCCCGGTACGCCGTCTAAAGCATCACCCAAGTTGACGGCTTTTTGGCGCAAGGTATCGCCGGAGATGATTTTGTCGGAGGCGGTCGAAGTGTGCAACAGACCCGAAGTGGCGCGCGGACGGCTTTTACCGACGACGGTAACCTCGTCCAAGTCAACCGACTGCTCAGTTTCATGCGCTTGGGAGAGAATAGGGGTGCTGATTAAAAGAATAGATAAAACAATGGGCTTGAGTGTGGTTTGTGTCATTTTAGTTTCTCATCATATTTTGAAAGGCTGTTATTATATAACATTGCATCATTTATATGATAAGACTTTTGAGAAAAAAAGGCCGTCTAAAAACGAAGCGTGGTTTTCAGACGGCCTTTAGTTTGTATGTAGGTTTAAATGAAAATGGAACAATCTCTCTGCTGCCGGGTTTGGGTAAGGCAGAAAGTCATGGCAGATGGTTTGCTTTCATTGAAAGCATTACTTGGTTTCGGCGGCTTTAGCGCCAGCGGTCTCGGCAATCAAATCTAAGAATACCAACGGCTTTTTGCCGATGTTTTTGAGTGCGTGGGACTGACCGGGGCGGGCGATGGTAATGTCGCCGGCGCCGACTTCGGTTTGTTTACCTTCGCTATCGGTAAACAGGCCTTTGCCTGATACAATGATGTAAACGTCTTCATTGCCGGTATGTTTGTGTTGGCCGATGGAAGCGCCCGGCGGTAATGTGAGCCAGCCGATTTCTTTGAATGCGTCTTGGTCGGCGGTTTGATGGCGCGTGAAGGCAAAGCTGCCGAGCAGGGGGCCTTGGCCTCCGGCTGCGTTTTCGCGGTTCCATTCTGCTAAGTCGGCTTTTTTGTACACTTGGATGCTGCGGTCGGTGGGGGTGGTTTGTTCGGCAGCTTGAGCGCTTATGGATGTGCCGAGCAGAAGGGCGACAGATAATGCGGCAAATAGTGGTTTCATGGTGGTTCTCCGTTTGTCAGGTTGAGTCAGATAATGCGGATTCCGTTTTCAGACGGCCTGCAGGGTTGAAACGATTCACCCCGCAGGCTTCCCCCCAAGATTTATTTCACGTTGCGCAGATAGTTCAACAATAAAGGAACAGGGCGGCCGGTCGCGCCTTTTTCACCGCCGGATTTCCATGCTGTACCTGCGATGTCGAGGTGTGCCCATGGATAGTCTTCGGTAAAGTAAGACAGGAATGTTGCGGCGGTAATCGTGCCTGCACCCGGCGTGCCGATGTTTGGAATGTCGGCAAAGTTGGATTTGAGTTGGTCTTTGTAGGTCTCAAAGAGCGGCAGTTGCCATGCTTTGTCGTCCACGTTGCGGGAAGCGGCCAGCAGGCTGTCGACCAAATCTTGATTGTTGCCCATCACGCCGCTGACGTCATGACCCAAGGCGATGATGCACGCGCCGGTCAGGGTGGCAACGTCGATGACGGCTTTGGGCTTGAACTGCTCGGCGTAAGTGAGCGCGTCGCACAAAATCAGACGACCCTCGGCATCGGTGTTCAACACTTCAATCGTCAGACCTTTCATGCTTTTCACGACGTCGCCCGGTTTGTTTGCCGCGCCGGAAGGCATGTTTTCGCAAGTGGCGACGACGGCGACGAGGTTGATCGGCAGTTGCAGTTTGACGGCGGCGCAGAAGGTACTGATGACGGTTGCCGCGCCGCACATGTCAAACTTCATTTCATCCATGTTCAGACCGGGTTTGAGGGAGATGCCGCCGGTGTCGAAGGTAATGCCTTTGCCGACCAAGACGACGGGGGCAGCTTCTTTGTCCGCCGCGCCGAAGTAGCTCAGTTCAATCAGATAGGGATCTTCCACGCTGCCTTTGGCGACCGACCAGAACGAACCCATGTTTTCTTTGATGTAGTCTTTTTCAATGATTTTGGCGTGTGCGCCCAGTTTTTCGGCTTCGGCTTTGGCGGTGCGCGCTAAAAATTCGGGCGTGCATTCGTTGGGCGCAGCGTTGCCCAAATCGCGGCAGAGGCTTTGTCCGTAAACCTGCGCTTCGGCGACGCGCAGTACTTCTTTGACGGCGGCTTCGTGTGCGGTGTAGAACACGGCTTGTGTGAATTTGGCGGGCTTGGCTTCTTTTTTATAGCGGTCGAAACGATAGGCGGCGTTGCCGAACGCGATGGCGAAGGCTTCAGCAACGGCAGCGGCTTGCGCTTCATCGAAGGCATGGATGTCCGCATTGACCGTTTCCTGATTTTGCGCCCATTTGGCGGCTTCGGCAGCGGCTTTGTTCAGCGCGGCGCGGTCGGTTTTTTCGAGGCGGACGACGGCGACTGCCTGCAAACCGTTGTCCGTCGGGATTTTGGTGTCGGCAAAAGTTTGACCTTCTTCAAGCGAAGACAAAAGGGCAAGGGCGGTCGGGTGGTTTAATTGCGCCTCTTCGGTGCAGACAAATAACTGCGCGCCTGCCTGTTGAGCCTGCAAAGTTTCAGCTTTTGTGCTAAATTTCACGTTTATTCTCCTGATTGGAACGGTTGTCGGTTGTTCAGACGGCATGTTGACCAACCGTCCGAA
Organism: Neisseria sp. P0009.S008; assembly: GCF_051958615.1. Lineage (NCBI taxonomy): Bacteria > Pseudomonadati > Pseudomonadota > Betaproteobacteria > Neisseriales > Neisseriaceae > Neisseria > Neisseria sp. P0009.S008. The sequence continues at coordinate 172,212 of NZ_JBQCVG010000005.1, read as the reverse complement.
CAGATGAAAATCATTGTACTCCATTTGTGTCATGCCGTCTGAAGCCTTATTAATAAATATAGGTTTCCCATAAACCGTATACCACGCTCAATCTTATGATTTACCAAAGAAACTTTATTAAAGAACTTTCCTTTACCGCCGTCGGCATCTTTGTCGTCCTCTTGGCGGTATTGGTGTCGACGCAGGCCATCAACCTGCTTGGCCGCGCAGCCGACGGGCGTGTCGCCATCGATGCCGTGTTGGCCTTAGTCGGCTTCTGGGTAATCGGCATGACCCCGCTTTTGCTGGTGTTGACCGCATTTATCAGTACGTTGACCGTATTGACCCGCTACTGGCGCGACAGCGAGATGTCGGTTTGGCTTTCCTGCGGATTGGCATTGAAACAATGGATACGCCCGGTCATGCAGTTTGCCGTGCCGTTTGCCATTTTGATTGCCGTCATGCAGCTTTGGGTGATGCCGTGGGCAGAGTTGCGCAGCCGCGAATATGCCGAAATCTTGAAGCAGAAGCAGGAATTGTCTTTGGTGGAAGCCGGTGAGTTCAATAACTTGGGCAAGCGCAACGGCAGGGTTTATTTTGTCGAAACCTTCGATACCGAATCCGGCATCATGAAAAACCTCTTCCTGCGTGAGCAGGACAAAAACGGCAACGACAACATCGTTTTTGCCAAAGAGGGCAATTTTTCGCTGACCGACAACAAACGCACGCTTGAATTGCGCGACGGCTACCGTTACAGCGGTACGCCCGGCAAAGCCGATTACAACCGCGTTTCTTTCCAACACCTCAGCCTGATTATCAGCACCACGCCCAAACTCATCGACCCTGTTTCACACCGCCGTACCATTCCGACCGCCCAACTGATTGGCAGCAGCAATCCCCAACACCAAGCGGAATTGATGTGGCGTATTTCCTTGACCGTCAGTGTTTTGTTGCTGTGCCTGCTTGCCGTGCCGCTTTCCTATTTCAATCCGCGCAGCGGCCATACCTACAATATCTTGATTGCCATCGGTTTGTTTTTGGTTTACCAAAACGGACTGACCTTCCTGCGCAATGCTGTGGAAGACGGCAAAATCCATTTTTGGCTTGGACTGCTGCCTATGCACATCATCATGTTCGTGATTGCCGTCATCCTGCTGCGCGTGCGCAGTATGCCTAGCCAACCCTTCTGGCAGGCGGTAGCCAAAAGTCTGACATTGAAAGGCGGAAAATGAACCTGATTTCACGTTACATCATCCGTCAAATGGCGGTTATGGCGGTTTACGCCCTCCTTGCCTTCCTCGCTTTGTACAGCTTTTTTGAAATCATCAACGAAGTCGGCGATCTTGGAAAGGGCAGCTATAACGGCGCAAAATTGGGGCAGTATGTTTTAATGCAGATGCCTGCGCGCGCATATGAACTGATGCCGCTCGCCGTTTTGATCGGCGGCCTGATTTCCCTCAGCCAACTGGCTTCCGGCAGCGAGCTGACCGTTATCAAAGCCAGCGGCATGAGTACCAAAAAGCTGCTGTTGATTCTGTCGCAGTTCGGTTTGATTTTCGCCATTGCCACCGTTGCTCTTGGCGAATGGGTTGCCCCCACGCTGAGTCAAAAAGCCGAAAACATCAAAGCCGCCGCCATCAACGGCAAAATCAGTACCGGCAATACCGGCCTTTGGCTGAAAGAAAAAAACAGCATTATCAACGTGCGCGAAATGTTGCCCGACCATACGCTTTTGGGCATCAAAATTTGGCAGCGCAACGATAAAAACGAACTGACCCAAGCGGCAGAAGCCGAATCAGCCGTTTTGAATCCAGACGGCAGCTGGCAGTTGAAAAATATCCGCCGCAGCATATTGGGTGAAGATAAAGTCGAGGTTTCTACTACCGCCGAAGAAAACTGGCCGATTTCCGTCAAACGCAACCTGATGGATGTATTGCTCGTCAAGCCCGATCAAATGTCTGTCGGCGAATTGACCACCTACATCGACCATCTGGAAAAAAACAACCAAAATACCCAAGTCTATGCCATCGCATGGTGGCGCAAGCTGGTGTATCCCGTTGCCGCATGGGTGATGGCGCTTGTTGCCTTTGCCTTTACCCCGCAAACCACGCGCCACGGCAATATGGGCTTGAAACTTTTCGGCGGTATTTGTCTCGGTTTGCTGTTCCACTTTGCCGGACGGCTCTTCGGCTTTACCAGCCAGTTGTACGGCGTGCCGCCGTTTTTGGCGGGAGCCTTGCCGACGGTTTTGTTTGCACTGTTGGCGGTATATCTGATACGTCGTCAGGAAAAAAGATAAGGCAAAATAAGCTTCAGGCCGTCTGAAAGGCAATCTTCAGACGGCCTGAGTATTTTGTGTGCAAAAAACAAAATGCTAAAGTAAAATAATACCTTTCCAAACCAATGCGGCTATTGAAAATGTCCCAAACCATCTGCTTGAATATGATTGTCAAAAACGAAGCGGCAATCATCGAAGAAACACTGGCCAACATCACCGACCACATCAAACTTGACTACTATGTCATCAGCGACACCGGCTCGACCGATGATACCGCCGGCGTGATCTGCCGCTTTTTCGATGCAAAGGGCATCGCAGGCGAGATTCATCATGATGGTTGGCAAAATTTTGCATACAACCGCAATCAGGCTTTGAAACACGCAAAAGACAAAACCGATTACGTGTTGATTTTTGATGCGGACGACCGCTTTGAAGGCAAATTGGAATTGCCCGAGCTGACCGCCGACCGTTACCGCCTCCGCATGAGAAATGCCATGGGCGGCGTGGTTTATTACCGTCCGCTGTTGTTGCGCAATGACGGTACATTCTACTGGCGCGGCGTCTTGCACGAGTTTATCGAAACCGACAAACAAGATACCAGCGAAGCCACGCTTCATGGCGACTATACGGTCCTCAGCGGCCGTTTCGGCGCACGCAGCAATATGGCGAACAAATACCTGCTTGACGCCGTTTCTTTGGAAAAAGCGTTTTACAGTCCTGAAGATGAAGACCTGAAACCGCGTTACGCCTTTTATGCGGCGCGTTCTTATTGGGATTCTGATATGCCCGAGCGTGCGAGCGAATGGTTTAAAAAACGCATCGAGTTGGGCGGTTGGATCGAGGAAGTGACGGTTTCTTACCAACAGCTGGGCGAGTGCTATAAATTAATGGGCAAACGTGATGAAGCCCTGGCGACTTGGTTGGCAGGCTACGATTACAATCCGCGCCGTGCCGAGTGTCTCTACCTTGCGCAAACCATGCTGCGTCAGGAAGGGAAATACCGCATTTCCCATGCAATAGGACTGATGGCGAAACGCATTCCGTTCCCAACAGACGATATTCTTTTTGTCCAAAACAATGTTTATCAGTTGGACATCGACTATGAATTGTCGGTTACCGCCTATGCGGCCGGCGATTTGCGTCAAGGCTATGAGTCTTGCAGACACTTGCTCTTGCTTAATGTACGCGAGGCATTGACCACGGTAACCATGCAAAATATGTGGCTCTACCGCGAACACGCGCAAACCGAAACGCGTGAAGTATTGGAGCAGCTGGTGGCCGTAATGCAGCCTTATGCCGCGCAGGGCGGACGTTTGGCAGAAGTGACCGAATATTTCGCCGATATTTTGAAAAACCGTTAATCAGGACTTTGACTCAGCCGTCAGGCCGTCTGAAAGGAAATTTTTTGAGCAAGCGCAATCTGTTTTCCGTCGATAAATCTTTGGAACAGCCCGAACGCGTCCTCTTGGTCGGCGTAATGCTGACGGCGGACTATTCCGGCGCAAACGAAACGCGCGAGCGCGGCTTTCAGACGGCCTTGACTGAAGCGGCAGAATTGGTGGGCGCGGCCGGCGGCGATTTGGTTTCTATCGAAACTTCACGCCGCGACAAACCGCATCCGGCTTTGTTTGTCGGTACGGGCAAGGCGGAAGAGTTGGCGGCAGTGGTCAAGCAGCATGATGTCGGGCTGGTCGTGTTCAACCACGAACTTACGCCGACACAAGAGCGTAATCTGGAAAAAGAGCTTCAATGCCGCGTCCTCGACAGAGTGGGTTTGATTTTGGCGATTTTCGCCAAACGCGCCCAGTCTCAGGAAGGTAAGTTGCAGGTGGAATTGGCCCAGCTGAACCATTTGAGCGGACGGCTGGTACGCGGTTATGGACATTTGCAAAGTCAGAAGGGCGGCATCGGCTTGAAAGGGCCGGGCGAAACCCAGCTGGAAACTGACCGCCGCTTAATCGGACAAAAAATCACGGCATTGAAAAAACAGCTTGCCGATGTCCGCAAACAACGCGCCACGCGCCGCAAATCGCGTATGAGCGGCCGTCTGAAAACCTTTGCCATTGTCGGCTATACCAACGCCGGAAAATCCAGCCTGTTTAACCGTTTGACCAAAGCGGACGTATTGGCGAAAGACCAGTTGTTCGCCACTTTGGATACCACTGCGCGTCGGCTTTTCCTGTCGCACGAGGCGAGCGTGATTTTGACCGATACCGTCGGCTTCGTCCGTGATTTGCCGCACAAGCTGGTGTCGGCGTTTTCCGCTACTTTGGAAGAGACGGCAATGGCGGATGTGCTACTGCACGTTGTTGATGCGTCCAATCCCGATTTTGAACGGCAGATGGACGATGTCAACGAAGTCTTGGAAGAAATCGGCGCGCATGAAATTCCGCAATTGGTGGTATACAACAAAATCGATTTGCTGCCGTCGGGTATGCGTGAAGCAGGCATTTTGCGCGACAACTCCGGGCACGCCGTCGGCGTGAATGTTTCCGTCGCCGAAAGTTTGGGCTTGGACGGTTTGCGCGAAGCGATGATTGAATTGGCCGTACAGCCAAGTGCTTGATAGTATGGAATGAAACGAGGCCGTCTGAATGTTCAGACGGCCTTACCGTAAAATTCTAAATCCGAGGATTATGCCGACAGAGGGCTTTTCTTTTTGAACACGCTTTCGTAAAGCATCCAAGCGGCGAGGCTCAGGTATACGGTGCTGGACAAAATGCCGATAACGGCGAAGATAGGCATAAGGCGATCAATCATGGTGAGGTTTCCCAATAAGTTAGTTTTATAAGTAAATGTGTGTTTTGTATTTCCGTCTTCGCGGAATGGTTAAAGTATGCTGCTTAAATGGACTGAGGTCAATAAAAAACATATTTGAATTTTTAAAAAAGTTCCATTTTTACATTAAAATAATTGGAAGTTTTTAAAGATAAACGGTATTTATATGTTACCGTTCATCATTTGATAAACGGTCAATACTTTGTTTTCCATATTTTTTATAAAATTCGACAGTCTATTAATTCAAAAGTAAATGAAATGAGGCGGGAAAACGCTTTTTGCTAAAATGTAACACCCTGAAACGATTGTTTCAGGCCGTCTGAAAAATAAATCGAACACATTATGACATCTTCCACACATCCCCAAAAAAACTGCTTTCATTGCGGACTTGAAGTCCCGGAGCATCTGCATCTGACGGTTCGTTTTGAAGACGAAGAACACGAAACCTGTTGCGCCGGTTGCCAAGCGGTGGCGCAGAGTATCATCGATGCAGGTTTGGGCAATTATTACAAACAGCGTACTGCAGACGCGGAAAAATCCGAATTGCCGCCGCCGGAAGTGTTGTCGCAATTAAAGCTATATGATTTGCCCGAAGTGCAGGCTGATTTTGTCGAGGTCGGCGCAGGGGATGAGCGCGAGGCGGTGTTGATGCTGGGCGGCATTACCTGCGCCGCGTGTGTGTGGCTGATTGAGCAGCAGTTGTTGCGCATGAAGGGCGTGGTGCGCGTGGATTTGAATTACAGCACCCACCGTTGCCGCGTGGTATGGGACGGCGCCCACATCGAATTGTCGGACATTTTGCTGAAAATCCGCCAAACCGGTTATACCGCCGCGCCTTATGATGCGCAAAAAATCGAAGCGCAGGCGCAGAAGGAACGCAAACAGTTTATCGTCAGATTGGCCGTGGCCGGTCTGGGTATGATGCAGACGATGATGTTTGCCCTGCCGACTTATTTTTACGGTGGCGACATCGAGCCGCTTTATTTGGAAATCCTGCATTGGGGCGGCTTTTTGATGGTGTTGCCCGTTGTGTTTTACAGCGCGTTGCCGTTTTACCGCGGTGCCTGGCGCGACTGGAAAAACCGCCGTGTCGGCATGGATACGCCGATTGCCATTGCCATTGTGATGACCTTTATCGCCGGTATTTACAGCTTGGCCACCAACGCGGGGCAGGGCATGTATTTTGAATCCATCGCCATGCTGCTGTTTTTCCTGTTGGGCGGGCGTTTTATGGAACAGATTGCCCGACGCAAAGCAGGCGATGCGGCGGAGCGGTTGGTCAAACTGGTTCCGGCATTCTGCCACCGTTTGCCGTCTTATCCTGAAAGCGATGCCATCGAGGAAGCCGCAGTCGTCCGCCTCAATATTGGCGATACGATTGTTGTGAAACCCGGCGAAGTCATTCCGGTGGACGGTACGGTTTTATCCGGCGAGAGCGAAGTTAACGAAGCCATGTTGACCGGCGAAAGCCTGCCCATCGTGAAAAGGCCGTCTGAAAAAGTAACCGCCGGTACACTCAACACCAGCAGCCCTTTAATCATCCGCACCGATCATACCGGCGGCAACACGCGCTTGTCCCATATCGTTAAACTGCTCGACCGTGCGCTGGCGCAAAAACCGCGTGCCGCCGAGTTGGCCGAAAAATACGCGTCCAGTTTCGTGTTTGGCGAACTTTTGCTTGCGATTCCTGTTTTTATCGGCTGGGCATGGTATGCCGACGCGCACACTGCTTTGTGGATTACCGTTGCCCTGCTGGTCATTACCTGCCCGTGTGCCTTGTCGCTTGCCACGCCGACCGCGCTGGCCGCTTCTACCGGTGCGCTTGCCAAAGACGGCATTCTTATCAGCGGCAAACAAAGCCTGGAAACGCTTGCCCAAATTGACGACGTCGTGTTCGATAAAACCGGTACGCTGACCAAAGGGCAGCTTTCCGTCAGCCGTATGTTGTCCGCGGGCCGTCTGAACGAAGTCCAAGCCCTTGCTATCGCCCAAGCATTGGAACAGCAATCCGAACACCCCATCGCCCGTGCCATTTTGAACCATACGCTTTCAGACGGCCCTGTATCCGCGCTTGATGTGAAAGTACAGCAACGGGTCAACCGTATCGGACACGGCGTCAGCGCGCAAATCGAATTTGATGGCGAAACCCAAGTTTGGGCTTTGGGCAAAGCGGCGTTTGTTTCGGAAATTGCCGGTCATCTGCCCGAAGCATTTGCCCATATCGACCACACAGGCGGCATTATTTTCTTGGGCAATCAAAGCGGTTTTCAGACGGCCTTTTTGCTGGAAGACCAAATCAAAGACAGCGCCGCTGAAATGTTGCAAAACCTGAAACAGCACGGCATCCGTCTGCACCTTTTAAGCGGCGACCGTCAGGCTGCCGTAGCACAAGTCGCACAAGAGCTGGGTTTGGATGCTTATTGCGCCGAAGCCACGCCTGAAGACAAGCTGGCTTATGTGGAAAATCTGCAAAAACAAGGACGTAAAGTCATGATGATCGGCGACGGTATCAACGATGCCCCCGTCCTTGCCCAAGCCGACGTATCGGCCGCCGTGGCCACTAGTGCCGATGTGGCGCGAGACGGTGCGGATGTGGTTTTGCTCAATGATGATTTGAACGTTTTGCCCGTAATGATGGAACAGGCACGCCGCACCCATCAAATCATCCGCCAAAACCTGACTTGGGCGAGCGCATACAATCTGGTTGCCGTTCCGCTGGCCGTATTTGGTTACGTTACCCCGTGGATCGCCGCGCTCGGCATGAGTTTCAGCTCGCTGCTGGTGTTGGGCAATGCCTTGAGATTGTTGAAAACCAAAAAGGCCGTCTGAAAACGGCAAATCCATTGCTTAAATGAAAGAATACGCCATGCCTAAAGCCACTTTTTATACACACGTCGCCCAACCGGCCGCCTTTGCCTGCCGCCTGATTGCGCGCGCCATACGCGATGGCGGGCAGATTTTGGTGTGGTCGGATTCTTCTGCGGCAGTGCAGCAACTAGACGTTGATTTATGGCAGCAGATTCCCGAAAGCTTTATTCCGCATGAAGTCTGGCTGCCTACCGACCCCATGCCGTCTGAAACGCCGGTATTGCTTGCGTTTGGAAACGCATTGCCGAATATTCCGCAAGATTGCATGGTTTTGAACCTGTCTGCCGATTTTTGGAGCCAAGCCCCGGCCATTCCAAACCGTATCCTTGAAATTGTAGGCAACAGCTTGGAAGATTTAGCCGAAGCCCGAGACCGTTTCCGAGCTTATCGTCAGAGTGGATTTGAGATTGAGCATTTTTCGAGAGAAGGGAAGGATTGAGTATTGAAACAGCAAAGTTTTAATATAAAAGGCCGTCTGAAACAATAAAGTTTCAGACGGCCTTTTTAATAGGCTGGAATTAGTTACCTAAGTCGAATGCTTTATGCAGAACGCGGGTAGCGAGTTCCATGTATTTCTCGTCAATCAAGACGGAAACTTTGATTTCTGAGGTGGAAATCATTTGGATGTTGATGCCTTCTTCGGCGAGGGTGCGGAAGATTTTGGCGGCAACGCCGACGTGTGAACGCATGCCCAAGCCGACTGCGGAGACTTTGCACACGGTGTCGTCGCCGTCGATGGCGGCTGCGCCGATGCTGTCTTGCAGTTTGGTCAGGATTTCGATGGTTTGTTTGTACTCGCCGCGCGGTACGGTGAAGGAGAAATCAGTGGTGCCTTCGCTGCCGACATTTTGGATGATCATATCGACTTCGATGTTGGCATCGGCAACCGCGCCTAAAATTTGGTAGGCGACGCCGGGTTTGTCGGGTACGCCGCGCACGTTGATGCGGGCTTGGTTTTTATCGAATGCGATACCGGTTACGGCAGCTCTTTCCATGTTGTCGTCCTCTTCAAAGGTAATCAGGGTGCCGTTGCCGCCATCTTGCAGGCTGCTGAGTACGCGCAGGCGCACTTTGTATTTTCCGGCGAATTCTACGGAGCGGATTTGTAAAACTTTTGAACCGAGGCTGGCCAGTTCGATCATTTCTTCAAAAGTGATCGTGTCCATGCGGCGCGCTTCGGGTACGACGCGCGGGTCGGTGGTGTAAACGCCGTCCACGTCGGTGTAAATTTGGCATTCGTCGGCTTTGAGGGCTGCGGCGATGGCAACGGCGGAGGTGTCCGAACCGCCGCGGCCTAGGGTTGAGATATTGCCTTCGCTGCTGATGCCTTGGAAACCGGCTACGATAACGACTTTTCCGGCGGCCAAATCGGCACGCATTTTCTCGTTGTCGATGTTTTCGATGCGGGCTTTGGTGTGGGAAGTGTCGGTTTGGAGGGCGACTTGCCAGCCGGTGTAGCTCTTGGCGTCAACGCCGATGTCTTTCAGGGCCATGGCCAGCAGGCCGATGGTCACTTGTTCGCCGGTGGCAAGGACGACGTCGAGTTCGCGCGGATCGGGATGTTCTTGCATTTCGTGCGCCAGTGCGACCAGTCGGTTGGTTTCTCCGCTCATGGCGGATACGACGACTACGATGTCGTGTCCTTCGGCGCGGGCTTTGGCGACACGTTTGGCTACGTTTTTGATGCGTTCGGGCGAGCCTACTGATGTGCCGCCGTATTTATGTACGATTAACGCCATGTTTCGTGCTTTCTTGTGGGGGTTGTCGGGCAGCTTGGTTTGCTGGAAAAAGGGTTATTATTACTATTTTTTACATGGAATTCAAGGATGGAACGCGCTTTTTTGAGTAAATGCGCATAAAAGGATTTTGTTGAAAAAGGCCGTCTGAAAGTTTTCAGACGGCCTTGCTGATTATCGGGCTAAAAGGGCTGCCTGCTGGTGTTGAACCAATTCGGCAATGCCTTTATGTGCGAGGGCAATGAGTTTGCCCAATTCTTCGATGCTAAACGGTGCGCCTTCGGCTGTACCTTGGATTTCGATGATTTTGCCGGATGCTGTCATGATGATGTTAACGTCGCTGTCGCAGCCTGAATCTTCGGGATAGTCCAAGTCCAAAAGCGGTACACCGCCCACCACGCCGGCGGAAACGGCGGCAACGGCTTCTCGGATGGGGTTTTCGCTGATAAGGCCGTCTGAAAGGAGTTTGTCTACGGCGATTTGCAGGGCAACGTAGGCGCCGGTAATGGAAGCGGTACGCGTGCCGCCGTCGGCTTGGATAACGTCGCAGTCAATTAGGATTTGGCGTTCGCCGAGTTTTTCCAGGTCGACGACGGCGCGCAGCGAGCGGCCGATTAGGCGTTGGATTTCTTGTGTGCGGCCGGACTGTTTGCCTGCGGCGGCTTCACGGCGCATACGGGAGGCGGTGGAGGCCGGCAACATGCCGTATTCGGCCGTTACCCAGCCTTGTTCTTTACAGCGCAGAAAAGGGGGAACGTTTTCATCGATGGAGGCAGTGCAAATCACTTTGGTGTTGCCACACTCAATAAGGCAGGAGCCGTCGGCGTGTGGCAGGAAATTGGGGGTGATTTTAATGTTGCGCAGGCTGTCGGCGGCTCGGCCGGTGCGGGTGTAGTCGCTCATGATGGTCCTTTGGGGAGAATAAAAAACAGGTTGCCTTGAATTATAGAGGAATTTGGCACCAAAGGCCGTCTGAAAATCGTCGGTCGGGTGTGTTATAGTGTCCATACTTTCACTCGTATTTGGAAACGGAGTAAAACCATGGCTACAAGACGAACTATTCAAATCCACAGCATGACCGGCTTTGCCAATGCCGCAGGCGAATGCGGCGGCAAGCGGATTAATTTGGAAATCCGCGCGGTCAACCATCGTTATTTGGATGTCCAATTCCGTATGCCGGAAGAGCTGCGCTATTTGGAAGGCGCATTACGCGAACAGATTGCCGCGGCTGTGGCACGCGGTAAATTGGAGTGCCGTGTTCAGCTGCAAGATGCGGCTTCTGGTGGACAGACTTTGGAAGTCAATCAGGATTTGGTCGCACAGCTGGCGCATTTAAACAAAGAATGGCGTAAGGAACACAATTTCGGCAAGCTGAGCGTGGCCGACGTTTTGCGTTTCCCCGGCGTTTTGGCAGGTCAGAGCGAAGACTCCGAGGCCTTGGCGAAAGGTGTTAAAGATTTATTGACCGACGCGTTGAAAGAGTTCACAGCCGCCCGCAAACGTGAAGGCAAAAAACTGGGCGAACATTTGCTGCAACGTCTGACCGCTATGGAAGAGATTGTGGATGCTTTGAACGAGCTGTTCCCAAGCCTGCTGCAAGCGCATATGGATAAAGTCAAAGCCCGTTTGGCGGAAGCCGTCGGCAACATCGACAATGACCGCCTGCAACAGGAATTTGCTTTGTTTATTCAGAAATCTGATGTGGATGAAGAATTCAGCCGTTTGCGCACCCATATCGCAGAAGTGCGCCGCATTGTTACCGAAGGCAAGGGCAGCGCAGGCAAACGCTTAGACTTCTTGATGCAAGAGTTGAATCGTGAAGCTAATACCTTGGGCAGCAAAGCCATCGCCGCCGAATGTACGCAAGCATCGGTAGAACTGAAAGTCTTGATCGAACAAATGCGCGAACAGGTTCAAAATATCGAATAAATCGATCATGAACGGATAGGATAAGGCCGTCTGAAAAGGTTTCAGACGGCCTTTGTGTTGATATTGGGTGGAATCGGTGTGGTGTGTTTTTAAACATTATTGGATGGCGGATTTCCTGTTTCGTTACTGTAATTGCACACAAGAGTTAACATGTGTTAAATTATGATAATTACTGTCATGATAAAAACATACACAGGAGAAAAATAATGAACTTTCTGACCGCTATCAGTCGGCAAATGACCCGCTTCACCGCCCTGATTATCGTCCTTGCCTCCATCATCGCCTTTATCGAACCTGCCACTTTTTCGTGGGTGAAAGGCGATACGCAAGTTGTCGTACTCGGCATTATCATGCTCAGTATGGGCATGACTTTAGGCAAAGAGGATTATCAAATTTTGGCGCAACGTCCGCTCGACATTTTCATCGGCGCCATCGCCCAATACACCATCATGCCGCTGCTCGCCATCGGCATTGCCAAAGCCTTTGACCTTTCGCCCGGATTGACGCTGGGTTTGGTTTTGGTCGGTACTTGTCCGGGCGGTGTTTCGTCCAATATCATGAGTTTTTTGGCTAAAGGCGATGTTGCCTTTTCGGTTGGCATGACGACTGTTTCTACCGTCCTCGCTCCTGTGATGACGCCATTGTGGATGACTTATCTTGTTGGTTAAACCGTCGAAATGGACGGCTGGGGTATGTTCAAGTTTATGTTGCTCGTTACCCTGCTGCCTGTCGTTATCGGCTCTGCCGCCAATATCTTGCTGCATAAAAAACATTGGTTTGAAGACGTACGCGCGATTATGCCTGCCGTTGCCGTTGTCGCGTTTGCCTGCATTGTCGGCGGCGTTGCTGCCGTTCACGGACACCGCTTTGCTGAATCCGCTTTCGTGATGGTACTCGCCATCGCTGCCCACAACATCGGCGGCTATATTCTTGGCTATTACAGCGGCGCGCTGACCGGCATGAATACCGCCAAAAAACGCACCCTTGCCATCGAAGTCGGCGTACAAAACGCCGGACTTGCCACCGGTTTGAGCGCTAAATTCTTCCCTGGTAATGCCGAGTCTGCCGTTGCCGCCGCCGTTGCCTGCGTTTGGCACTCTGTATCGGGAACGGTTTTGGGCAATTTGTTTGCATGGTGGGACAAGCGTAAGCAATAAGCCGGTAAATATTGCCAAATAACAAAAGGCCGTCTGAAAACAGAATATGGTTTCTTGTTTTCAGACGGCCTTGTAGGTTGTCAGGACAGGCAAACACGCGCAAAATCGCTTTGCTTTTTAGAGATGGACATTATGCTTGCAGATTCGTTTTTTTATTATCTGGTATTGGTCGGCTTTGCCGCCGGGCTGATGGATGCGGCCGTTGGCGGAGGCGGGCTGTTGCAGATTCCCGGATTGTTCAACCTATTGCCAAACGCTACGCCTGTGGCCTCGGTGATGGGTGTCAATAAATTTGCTTCCTGCTGCGGCACTTTGACTGCGACAGGGCAATATCTGCGCCGAATCCCCGTGCCGTGGAAAATGCTGCTGCCTGCCGCGGCGTTGGCATTTGCCGCTTCATATTTGGGCGCGAAAACGGTGGTGTATTTCCCCGTGCAATACATGAAACCGGCGATGCTGGTCATCATGATTGCCATGTGTCTGTACACTTTTTTGAAAAAAGACTTGGGGCAGACAGTGCGCACTGAAAAGCTGACACGCCGCGAAACCTTATGGGGCTTATTTTTCGGCGCGTTAATCGGGTTTTACGACGGCGTGTTCGGGCCGGGAACGGGCAGCCTACTGGCTTTTGTGTTCGTCCGCTTTTACGGCTACGATTTTTTAGCGGCGAACGCCTCGGCAAAGGTCATCAATTCGACTACCAATCTTGCCGCGCTGGCGTTTTTTATCCCGCAAGGCCATGTCGTGTGGGCATGGGCGATACCGTTGGCCGTGGCGAATTTATGCGGCGGCGTGGTCGGCGCACGGTTGGCGATACGTGGCGGAACCCGTTTCCTGCGTTACGGATTCATGCTGCTGCTGTGCCTGACAATTGGAAAATTCGCTTGGGATTTATTGAGTTGATGCCAAGCTGAAAAGGCCGTCTGAAATTTTCAGACGGCCTTTGGATTTTACAGCTTCACCGAATGCTCGCGCGTTTCATGGAACACGATGTCCGGCCAGCGTTCTTGCGTGAGTCCCAAATTCACGCGGTTGGGGGCGAGGTAGGCGAGATTGCCGCCTGCGTCGATGGCGAGATTGCCTGCATTGGCTTTTTCAAACTCCGCCAGTTTTTTCTTGTCTTCGCACGATACCCAGCGCGCCGACCAGATGGATGCGCTGTCAAACACGGCTTCCACGCCGTATTCGTTGGAGAGGCGCGAGGTAACGACTTCAAACTGCAACACGCCGACCGCGCCCAAAATCAAATCCGCTCCGCTCATCGGTTTGAACACCTGAACCGCGCCTTCTTCGCCGAGTTGTTGCAAACCTTTTTGCAGTTGCTTGATTTTAAGCGGGTTTTTGATGCGGACGCTGCGGAACAGTTCGGGCGCGAAGAAGGGGATGCCGGTGAACGCCAGTTGTTCGCCTTCAGAAAAGCTGTCGCCGATTTGGATGTTGCCGTGGTTCGGGATGCCGATGATGTCGCCCGCGTAGGCTTCTTCCACTAGCTCGCGGTCGTGCGACATGAATGTAACCACGCTGGAAGCGGCGATTTCGCGGTTGATACGCAGGTGTTTCATCTTCATGCCGCGCTCGAATTTGCCGGAGCAGACGCGCAAAAAGGCGATGCGGTCGCGGTGTTTCGGATCCATATTGGCTTGGATTTTAAAGATAAATCCGGAGAACTTCGGCTCGTCCGGCTCGACCATGCGCACGGTCGCGTCGCGCGGTTTCGGCGCGGGCGCCCAGTCAATCAATGAATTGAGGATTTCCTGAATACCGAAGTTGTTAATCGCCGAACCGAAGAACACGGGCGTGAGTTCGCCGGCGAGAAATTCGTCGAGATTGAACTCGTTGGAAGCCGCCTGCACCAATTCGATTTCGTCGCGCAACTGCTGGATTTCCAGAGGAAAGCGTTGTTCCAATTCGGGATTATTGATGCCTTTGATGATGTCGAACTCGTGCGGCAGACGTTCGCCGCCTGCGTCGAAGAGATAGATTTCATCGTTCAGGATGTGGTACACGCCCTTGAAGTTTTTGCCCATGCCGATAGGCCAAGTAACGGGCGCGCAGCGGATTTTTAAAATATTTTCCACTTCGTCCAGCAATTCCAAAGAATCGCGCACTTCGCGGTCGTATTTGTTCATGAAGGTAACAATCGGCGTATTGCGCAGGCGGCAGACGTTCAAGAGTTTGATGGTTTGCGCTTCCACACCTTTTGCCGCGTCAATCACCATCAAGGCACTGTCGACGGCGGTCAAAACGCGGTAGGTGTCTTCGGAGAAGTCTTGGTGTCCCGGCGTGTCCAAGAGGTTGACGGTGTGGTCTTTGTAGTCGAACTGCATCACTGACGAAGCGACGGAAATGCCGCGCTGCTTCTCGATTTCCATCCAGTCGGAAGTGGCGAATTTGCCGGTTTTCTTGCCTTTTACCGTACCCGCGCTCTGAATCGCACCTGAAAACAGCAAGAGCTTTTCGGTCAGCGTGGTTTTACCCGCGTCGGGGTGGGAGATGATGGCAAACGTGCGGCGGCGGCGCACTTGGTCGAGGATTTCTTGGGACATGGCTTTCTTTGCAAAAAGTTTCAGGCCGTTTTTTCAGACGGCCTGAAGGATATGGGTGTTGGAAAACAGGCTAAAATAAGGGCGTGTGCAACACGCCCTGCAATAGATTGAAAGATGCGGAATTGTACAAAAAAATGCTTGATAATTCAATGTTTGCACCAAAACAAAGGCCGTCTGAAAAGTTTCAGACGGCCTTTGTTTATGAATCGATGATTAAATATCCATCGGTTTCCATTCCGCGCCTTTTACCGGCGGCAGCCATGATTGCGTATTTAGGTCCTTTTACAGTTATTACGTTGTCATTGTTAGTGAGTTCAACACCAGCAGGCAACACGATAACTTTATTACCAATACGTGACATGTTTATTTTCTCCTGTTAGATTGTCAGGCCACAAGGGCCAGTTTTCACAGGGGGGCATTCGGATTAGAGCAAACCTAGTTTCTTTCGAAAAGCTTTGACAAATTCCTGATATTCTGTCAATACATCAATAACCGCAGGACTATAACCAATTTCACATAAAAGAGATACAAGGTCATCTTTTGACAATTCAGCCAAAGCGTCTTCTGCAACAATAAGTTTTTCATTCAATTCAGTAGCTTTCATCTTTTTCTCCTAAACTAATTTACTCTCTATTTAGCTGACCGCTGGAGGCAAAGCCCCACAAGGTGTCGGGGAGGCTGTAATGGTCGGCACGCGTTGGGTCGAGTTGCGTTTCGATTTCATCTTCGCGGCCTTCACGGATTTGTGTGGCGATGTGCGGATTAATCATCACGGTTTTGCCCAATGCGATAAATTCTGCCCAGCCGGTTTCATAGGCGGCCAAAATTTGATCGGCGGTAAACAGGTTGCCCACGCCGATAAGCGGCAGTTTGCCATTGATACGGTCGTGGATAAACTGTATACGGGTTTGCGCCGTATCGCCGCCGCGTCGGATTTTTTTGTCGAACTCCCACAAGGAAACGTGCAGGTATTGTAGCGGCTTCTGTATCAGCGCGTCAATCAGTGCGCCGGTTTCGGTCATGGTCAGCCCGTCTTCGCCTGCTTCTTCGGGCGAGAAGCGGTAGCCGATGATGAAGTCGTTGCGCTGGTGTTTTTCACGGACGGCAACCACGGCATCGATAACGGCCAGCGGGAAGCGCATTCTGTTTTCCAAGCTGCCGCCCCATTGGTCGTTGCGGCGGTTGCTTTGGGCTGAGTAAAACTGTTGGATTAAATAGCCGTTCGCGCCGTGGATTTCCACGCCGTCAAAACCGGCACGAAGCGCCAAATCGGCGGCTTGCGCATAAGAGGCGATGAGTGCTTCGACTTCTTCTGCGGTCGCTTCACGTGCGTGTTCGGCTTCGTTGGCGGAAGCGCTGATTTTATCGAGACCGTCCAAAAGGTCATCCATGGCTTTGGAACCGCCGTGATGAATTTGTAAAATTGCTTTTGCGCCTTGCTGTTGCAGGATTTGTGCGGTTTCTTTCAGGCTGTCGAGGCAGTGTTTGCCTGTGGCTTCAGGTTGGCCGTGAAAGGCTTTGCCGTCTTTTTGAACCAAAGTGGCGGCAGTGATAAACAAGCCCATATCGCCTGCGCGGTTGCTGAGGAAGGTGCGCTCTTGGTCGCTGATCAAACCGTCGGCTTGTGAGCCGAAATGGGTCATGGGGGCAACGGCAAGGCGGTTTTTGATGGTTACGCCGTTATTGAGGGTGTATGTTTGAAAGAGTGGGGCGTATTTTGGATTCATGAGATTTTGCTCTTGATAAGTGAATGGTTGGCAGAGAATTGGGCTATTCGGGAAATTATCAAGTAAACAGGCCGTCTGAAAGGTTTCAGACGGCCTGTTTATTCTTTAAGCCTTAGGATTAAAGATTAGGGTTAACAATGATTTTTACTGCGGATTCGTTGTTGTGGATCAAGCGCTCGAAGCCTTCGGAAATCAATTCGTCCAGTTTGATGCGCTGGGTGATGAAAGGCTCAAGGTTGATTTTGCCTTCTTCAACCAATTTGATGGTTTCGGCGTGGTCGTTGCAGTAGGCGATGGTGCCGCGCACGTCCAGCTCTTTCATCACAACGCTGTGGACGTTGATGGTGGCGGGGTGGCTCCAAATGGATACGATGACCAAATTGGCGGCAGGTTTGCAGGCGGCCACCAAAGTATCCAACACTTTGTTGACGCTGGTGCATTCGAATGCCACGTCCACGCCTTCGCCGTTGGTCAGTTTTTTCACTTCTTCGACGACATCGACTTCGGACGGATCGAGGATGTAGTCGGCAACGCCGGATTCGCGCGCTTTGTCTTTACGTGCTTTGCTCAATTCGGTGATGATGACTTTGATGCCTTTGGCTTTCAATACGGCAGCCAACAGCAAACCGATTGGGCCTGCGCCGCCTACCAAGGCCACGTCGCCTTCTTTCGCACCACTGCGTACATAAGCATGGTGGCCGACAGACAGAGGCTCAATCAAAGCAGCTTGGTCCAATGGGATTTTGTCGGAAATAGGGTGTACCCAACGGCGTTTGACGGCAATTTTTTCAGACAAGCCGCCACCGCAGCCGCCCAAGCCGATGAAGTTCATGTCTTTGGAGAGGTGGTAGTTGCTGCCTTCGCCGGTCGGTACGTCATCGCGGATGATGTAGGGTTCGACCACAACGTGTTGGCCGACTTTGATGTCGTCCACGCCTTCGCCTACGGCATAAACTACGCCGGAGAACTCGTGACCCATGGTAACTGGCGCAGACTCGCCGGAGATTGGGTGTGGATGGCCGCAAGGCGGAATGAAAATCGGGCCTTCCATGAATTCGTGCAGGTCGGTACCGCAGATACCGCACCAAGCAACATTAATGCCGACAGTACCCGGAGCTACGGTTGGCTCTGGAATGTCTTCGATGCGGATGTCGCCTTTGTTGTAAAAACGTGCTGCTTTCATTGTAACGCTCCTTTTTTAAATGGAGGCCGTCTGAAAAGACGGTCAATTGGGGAAAGGGTAGCAGTGAGGTGTGTGAACTATTTTTATTTGTCCGTTTTATTTTTGTTATTTTACTACTGATAATATGGAAATGGTTTGTCTTTGCTCAAATTAACGTGTGTAAATGAAAAAAAGGCCGGCCGTCTGAAACGGATGATGTGTTTTCAGACGGCCTGGGTCGATAGTTTAAATGCGTTATTGCGTAGGATTGTTACTTTTGCCGCGCTTCAAATGCTTTTGGTAGGCGATGACGTAATCGGCCTTGCTCAAGCCCGCCAATACGCGGATGTGGGCGGCGGCGGATTTGGACAGGGATTCCAAGGTATATCCGCCTTCCAGTACGGAAACGACACGTCCCTGACAGCTTGCCGTTGCTTGGACGATTTTGTGTGTCAGCCAGGCAAAATCGGCTTCATGCAGGTTCAGACGGCCTGTTTCGTCTTGTTTGTGTCCGTCAAAACCGGCTGAAAGCAACACCAACTCGGGACGGAAAGCCGTGAGCTTGGGCAGCCATTGTTCGCGGATGGTCGTGCGGAAGATACGGCTGCCTGTGCCCGGTTTGAGGGGTGTATGCAGCATATTTTTGCTGCCGGCGTATTGTTCCGCCTCCGGGAAGGGGAAGATGTCGGTTTCAAACAGGTTGAAAAACATCACGCGCGGATCGTCTCGGAGAATCTCCGCCGTACCGTCGCCGAAGTGGACGTCGAAATCGATGGCGGCAATTCGTTGCAGGCGGTATTGGGCAATGGCGTGCATCACGCCGGCGGCAACGTTGTTGATCAGGCAAAATCCGCCGGCGCTGTTACTGTGGGCATGGTGGCCTGGCGGGCGGATGGCGCAAAAAGCATGCCAGGCCTTTTTATTCATCACCATATCGACTGCCTTGACGACGGCGCCGGCCGCAAAACGGGCGGCTTGGAGGGAGTCGTGGCAGATGACGGTATCGTCATCGATGCGGTGGATTTTGCCGGGGAGCGGCTGTGCGGCCTCTAATTCGTGCAGATAGTTGCGCGAGTGGACCAATGCCAGTTGCGCATCTTTTATTTCGGGTGCTTCAGCGGTTTGCAGATGACGCCAGATGCCTTCCTTTTTTAAGGCGGCTTGAATGGCGCTGATGCGTTCGGGCTTGTCGGGGTGGTTGGTGCCCGGCTGATGCTGCAAAAATATCGGATGGGAAATCCATACGGTGCGGGCGTTTTTGCCAAACAAACGGCGTAGGCGGGTGCTGATGCGCCAAAGGATTTTTTTGAACATGGAACAGTATGTGTCGGACAAGTCGTAAAGACTGCTAAATATGGTTAATAAATACGGAAATGCTTGGAAATTTTTCAGACGGCCTTTAGAATAGCTCAATTTTACAGTCCGACCAACTGCGTTTTGGGCTGTATGCAGTTTTTTACTTTATCTTAAAACTCAAAAGAACGGATATATTATGAATCAAGCTGTGGCTCAATTTGCCCCTTTACTGCTGATTATGGTGGTGTTTTACTTCCTGATTATGCGTCCTCAACAAAAGAAATTCAAAGCACACCAAGCTATGCTGGCTGCTTTGAAAGTAGGCGATAAAGTCGTTTTGGCTGCAGGTTTCAAAGGCCGCGTGACTAAAGTCGGCGAGCAATTCTACACTGTCGACATCGGTCAAGGTGTGAGAATCGAAGTAGAAGTGGAACGCAACGCGATTGCCGCGAAAGCCGAATAATCCGTTTTTTTGCGAAAAGCCGCCTCATTTTCCGAGTGCGGCTGTTTGCCTTTATAAATAAAGCAAAGGTTTACCATGAACCGTTATCCTTTATGGAAATACCTGCTGATTGCGTTCACGATTGTG
This sequence comes from Neisseria sp. P0009.S008, assembly GCF_051958615.1. Lineage (NCBI taxonomy): Bacteria > Pseudomonadati > Pseudomonadota > Betaproteobacteria > Neisseriales > Neisseriaceae > Neisseria > Neisseria sp. P0009.S008. Next base: position 152,167 of record NZ_JBQCVG010000005.1, on the reverse strand, counting down.
GTTGCGGCTGTTTACTCGCTGCCCAACCTTTTCGGTGAAACGCCTGCCGTACAGGTATCGACCAACCGACAAGCCATCGTTATCAATGATCAAACTCAGTCTAAAGTGTCTTCTGCGTTGCAAAGCGCAGGTATTCAGACGGACGGTATGTTCATTGTCGATAACTCGCTGAAAGTGCGTTTTAAAGATACTGAAACGCAACTGAAAGCGCGTGATGTCATCGAAAACACTTTGGGCGAAGGCTATATTACCGCGCTTAACCTTTTGGCGGACAGCCCTGAGTGGATGGCGAAAATTAAAGCCAATCCGATGTTCTTGGGTCTTGACTTACGCGGCGGTGTGCATTTCACCATGCAGGTGGACATGAAAGCCGCGATGCAGAAAACGTTTGAACGTTACGCCGGCGACATCCGCCGCGAATTGCGTCGCGAAAAAATCCGTACCGGTACGGTGCATCAGGCTGAAAACGGTCTGACCGTACCTCTGCAAGATGCCGCTGATGTACAAAAGGCCTTGCCTCAGTTGCAAAAAATGTTCCCTGAAGCCACTTTAGTTGCAGACAGTAACAATATCGTGCTGACTCTGTCTGAAGAGGCGATTAATAAAGTACGCTCTGATGCGGTTAAGCAAAACATCAATACTTTGCACAACCGTGTGAACGAATTGGGTGTGGCAGAACCGGTTATCCAGCAATCCGGTCTTGACCGCATTGTTGTACAGCTGCCGGGTGTACAAGATACTGCCAAAGCAAAAGACATTATCGGTCGTACTGCGACTTTGGAAGTACGCATGGTGGAAGACGATCCGATTAAACTGCAAGAAGCCTTAAACGGTAATGTACCGACTGGTTATGAGTTACTGTCAAGCGGTGGCGATCATCCGGAAACTATTTTGGTCAACAAACAAGTTGAACTGACCGGCGACAACATCAACGACGCGCAACCTAGCTTTGACCAAATGGGCGCTCCTGCTGTGAGCCTGAGCTTGGACAGCGCAGGTGGCAGCATTTTTGGCGAATTGACTTCGGCCAATGTGGGTAAACGTATGGCTATGGTGTTGATCGACCAAGGTAAATCCGAAGTTGTGACTGCGCCTGTCATCCGCTCCGCCATTACCGGTGGCCGTGTGGAAATTTCCGGTAGCATGACAACTGCCGAAGCCAACGATACTTCATTGTTGCTGCGTGCCGGTTCGCTGGCTGCGCCTATGCAGATTGTCGAAGAACGTACCATCGGCCCGTCTTTGGGTAAGGAAAACATTGAAAAAGGTTTCAATTCTACCTTGTGGGGCTTTGCCGCCGTTGCCGCATTTATGGTGGTTTACTACCGCCTGATGGGTTTCTTCTCTACCATCGCTTTGAGTACCAATATCTTGTTCTTGGTAGGTATTTTGTCTGCCATGCAGGCAACGCTGACCCTGCCGGGTATTGCTGCGTTGGCATTGACATTGGGTATGGCGATTGACTCCAACGTATTGATTAACGAACGTATCCGTGAAGAATTACGCGCAGGTATACCACCTCAACAGGCCATCAACCTCGGTTTCCAACATGCTTGGGCAACCATTGTCGACTCTAACTTGACCTCTCTGATTGCCGGTATTGCTTTGTTGGTATTTGGTTCCGGCCCTGTACGTGGTTTTGCTGTTGTGCACTGTATCGGTATTCTGACCTCGATGTATTCGTCTGTGGTCGTGTTCCGTGCTTTGGTTAACCTGTGGTACGGCCGCCGTCGCAAATTGCGGAATATTTCCATTGGTGCGGTATGGAAGCCGAAAGCTGAAATGGCAGAAGGCAAGGAGTAAAACATGGAATTATTTAAAATCAAACGCGATATTCCGTTTATGAGCTACGGCAAACTGACGACCTTTATTTCGTTGGTTACGTTTATCGCCGCCGTGTTCTTTTTGGTAACCAAAGGCCTGAATTTCTCCGTCGAATTTACCGGCGGTACGGTGATGGAAGTCCAATATCAGCAGGGCGTAGATGTGAATAAAACGCGCGAACGCCTCGATACGCTGAAAATGGGTGATGTACAGGTTCAGGCATTGGGTACGAACAAACACATCATGATTCGCCTGCCGAACAAAGAAGGCGTAACGTCTGCCCAGTTGTCCAACCAAGTGATGGATTTGCTGAAAAAAGACAATCCTGATGTTACCTTGCGCCAAGTCGAATTTATCGGCCCTCAGGTTGGTGAAGAATTGGTTACCAATGGTTTGATGGCATTGGGCTTCGTGGTGGCAGGTATCATTATTTACTTGTCCATGCGTTTTGAGTGGCGTTTTGCAGTATCCGCGATTATTGCGAATATGCACGATATCGTGATTATTCTCGGCTGTTTCGCCTTCTTCCAATGGGAATTCTCTCTGACTGTCTTGGCAGGTATTTTGGCAGTTCTGGGTTATTCCGTGAACGAATCTGTGGTTGTGTTTGACCGTATTCGTGAAAACTTCCGTAAGCCGCATATGCGCGGCCACACTGTGCCGGAAGTCATCGACAACGCGATTACCGCAACCATGAGCCGTACCATCATTACCCACGGTTCGACCGAGGCAATGGTTGTTTCTATGCTGGTGTTCGGCGGTGCAGCCTTGCACGGTTTCTCTATGGCGCTGACCATCGGTATCGTATTCGGTATTTACTCTTCCGTATTGGTTGCCAGCCCGCTCTTGCTGATGTTTGGCTTGAGCCGTGAGAACATTGCCAAAGAAGTGAAGAAAAAAGAAGAAGTTGTAGTTTAATCGCTGCAATACTTCAATAAAGGCCGTCTGAAAATTGATTGAATCAGTTTTCAGACGGCCTTTTGTATTTAAATTTCAGAATGTTTTGTTTTAATGAAATAGGAGGGGATAAATGTGAAAGAAAAAGAAAAAAATAGGAACAATATAATTTTGTGATGAATCAAGTTTATTGTCTGATATGCCCTTAATTGCTTGTCAGTCCCAATATTTTAAAACATAATACTTTCGCCCCCGATGCTGGAGTTTTACTACAAGTACATGATTTGCAAAAAATCTGTTGGGCGTGCAGATCCTGCCAATCAACCTCAAAAAAGGAAGGCCAAGAATGAAAGTAACCAGTTTCGGCGAAGTGCTGTGGGACGATTTTCCAAACGGAAAGGTATTGGGTGGTGCACCCCTGAATGTTACCGTTCGTTTGCAGTCTTTGGGTATCGATACTGCCATCATCAGCCGTCGTGGCGATGATGCCGATGGCGAAGAATTGCTACGCCAGATTCAAAGCAAAAACGTCAACACTGATTATTTGCAGGTTTGTCATGAATGTGCGACCAGCTTGGTGAAAGTACATTTGGATAAGTGTGGCAGTGCGTCTTATGAGATTGTCTATCCTTGCGCGTGGGACAGGATTGCGGTTGATGATGCGGCAATCAAACGTGTAGCAGAATCCGATGCGTTCGTTTTTGGCAGCTTGGCAACCCGTGATGAAGTTTCGCATAAAAGCTTGGCAGTTTTGCTGAAAGAAGCCAAATTCAAAATTTTTGACGTTAATCTGCGCAAGCCCCATTACGATATTGACCGCTTGTTGGAGACCATGAAACAGTCCGATATGGTCAAACTCAATGATGATGAGTTGTATGAATTGGCTGCGGCTTATGGTTCTCCTTATCACAGTATCGAGCAAAATATCAGCTACCTCGTTGAGCTGACCGGCGTCAAAATCCTTTGCGTGACTTTGGGCAGCCATGGCGCGGTTTTGTATAAGGACGGCGAGTTATACCGTCATTGCGGTTTCCGCGTCAAAGTGGTGGATACTGTCGGCTCCGGCGACAGCTTCCTTGGTGGCTTGACTTACAAACTGCTGAACAATGCGCCTCCTCAAGAAGCTATTGCTTTTGCTTGTGCGTTAGGTGCATTGGTGGCTTCACGTCATGGCGCGACGGTGGATATTTCTTTGGAAGAAATTGAAGCGTTTATGTATCCGGCTTGATGCTTCGATAATAGATATAAAAAGGCCGTCTAAACAACCATTAAATCAGGTTTTCAGACGGCCTTAGTGTTTTCAGGCTTTACCAATAAGTTGTAAAACATTCCAAGTTGGTATTTTTCGGGCCGCCGCCTTCTTCGGTCGGCGAACCAATCATCATCAGACCGATGATTTTGTCTTTGTCGGCACACTCAAATGCTTCGCGCAACAATGGGCTGTTGACCCACATGCCCGTAATCCAAACGTTGTCGAAGCCTTGAGCAGAAGCAGCCAGTTGTAAAGCATAGGCGGCGCAGCCGGCAGTCAGCATTTGCTCCCATTCAGGTTTGGGTTTTGCCACTTCACGGTTTGGCGTAAATGTAACGCCGATAATCATAGGCGCCATGTTGCCGACGCGTTCGGCTTTTTTCATAGCATCATCGCCGAAGTTGAGTTCGGTAACGGTATTGCTCAACAGCTCGCGGAAACGTTGTAAGCCAGTCTCGCTTTGAATCACAGTAAAGCGGTAAGGGCGCATATTGCCGTGATCAGGAACTTGTGTTGCCGCTTGCAGCATTTGTTCCAGTTGCTCGGCATTGGGTGCAGGAGCAGTCAGTTTTTTGGAAGAGCGACGCGTGGTGAGGAGATTTAAGGCATCCATTTTTATTCTTTCTTGTGAATTCGAATGAGAATAATTATATAGCAGAACGATAAATAAATCAGCAAAGGACTAAGGCCGTCTGAATTAAGGTTTCAGACGGCCTTTGAGTTTTACAGGATACTGTTGTTTTGTGTATTTTCAGTAATCAGTGCTTTGTTGATTTCGTCGGCGGTGTAGCTCTTACCGTTTTCGAATACAAAGCTGTCGACATTATTGTTGGCAATGTCATGGATGGTCAGGGTGTCGCCTGTATCTTTGATGGTTAAGACCCAATCATCGCCGGTTTTCAACTGTAAACCGTATCATCTCTGCCATTTGGGTTTTCAATGATTTTATCGTCGCTGCGGGTTACATAATAAACGTCATCTCCCGATGTGCCTGTTGTTGCTTGTGCAAGGGGAGATGGCTGCAATTGCTCTAAATGTCGTAATTCAAATTGCGCATTGCGGATGCGCATTGCTTTTTCGATTGTCATGATATTTTCTTTAGATATTGATGAGAGTAACAAGGAAGTAAACGTATCCGGCATATGGCCGGTATTGCTTAATTTGTATTGTGTTTAGGCTGTATATACTAGTGCCGAAATTTGATAAAAACAACAGAAACATTAAGATATGACAATATATAGAGAGCCTTATTAGGCTTTGTCTGCCGTCTATTCCTTTGCTAAATGGCTTTGCCTTGTGCGGCTGTTTTGTTTCTTATATACCACACATCAATTTTCATAGTTTCAAACTATGAATGGTTGTAAAAAGGCCGTCTGAAAAAAGAAGCAGGTTTCGCATTGCAAAACCTGCTTCTGATTTTTCAGACGGCCTGTCTGATTACAGAGTACGGGCAACTTCGACGATGTCGAAGCATTCCAGTTGGTCGCCTTCCATAATTTCGTTGTAGCCTTTGATCATCAAGCCGCACTCGAAGCCCATGCGGACTTCTTTGACGTCGTCTTTGTAGCGTTTCAAAGAAGACAGCTCGCCGGTGTGGATAACCACGTTGTTGCGGATGAGGCGGACATGGGAGTCGCGTTTGACCACACCATCGGTAACCATACAGCCTGCAATGTTGCCGACTTTAGAAACGGAGATAACCTGACGGATTTCGACCGTACCGGTTACTTGCTCTTTCTCTTCCGGAGAGAGCATACCGCTCATGGCGGCTTTCACGTCGTCGATGGCATCGTAAATGATGTTGTAGTAACGGATTTCCACGTTTTCATTCTCAGCCAGTTTGCGTGCGGAAGCATCTGCACGGACGTTAAAGCCGATGATGAATGCGCCGGAAGCGATGGCCAAGTTGACATCAGATTCGGTAATACCGCCAACACCGCTGTGCAACACGTTCACTTTCACTTCGTCGGTGGACAGTTTTTTTAGGCTGCCAGCCAAAGCTTCGTAAGAACCTTGTACGTCTGCTTTGATGATGACGGACAAGGATTGGGCTTGGTTTTCGCCCATGTTGTTGAACATGTTTTCCAGTTTCGCGGCCTGTTGTTTGGCCAAGCGCACGTCGCGGTATTTGCCTTGACGGAAGAGGGCGATTTCGCGCGCTTTTTTCTCGTCGGCCAATACCATTGCATCTTCGCCTGCGTTCGGTACGTCGGACAAGCCGAGGATTTCGACAGGGATAGACGGGCCGGCTTCATTGATGGCTTTGCCGTTTTCGTCAACCATTGCACGGATTTTACCGAATGCAGTACCGGCCAGCAGCATATCGCCTTTTTTCAGTGTACCGCTTTGTACCAAGAGGGTGGCAACCGCGCCGCGGCCTTTGTCCAAACGTGCCTCAACGATAATGCCTTTGGCAGGTGCATCGACTGGGGCAGTCAGTTCCAAAACTTCGGCTTCGAGCAAGACAGCTTCGAGCAATGCATCGATGTTCAGGCCTTTTTTAGCGGAAACGTCGATGAACTGTACATCACCGCCCCATTCGTCAGGCACGACTTCGTGCGCAGTCAGCTCTTGGCGGATACGCTCGGGATTGGCCGCCTCTTTATCGATTTTGTTTACCGCTACCACCATAGGCACGCCCGCGGCTTTAGCGTGGGCAATCGCCTCGATGGTTTGAGGCATTACGCCGTCGTCGGCTGCTACCACAAGAATCACGATATCGGTTGCTTTCGCACCGCGCGCACGCATGGCGGTAAATGCTTCGTGACCCGGAGTATCCAAGAAGGTAATCACGCCGCGTGGGGTTTCAACGTGGTATGCACCGATGTGTTGGGTAATGCCGCCCGCTTCGCCTTGTACCACTTTGGCACGGCGGATGTAGTCCAGCAGGGAGGTTTTACCGTGGTCAACGTGACCCATCACGGTAACAACCGGAGGACGCGGCAATGCTTCGGCTTCTACTGCTTCAACGCCTTCATCCAAGAATGCTTCAGGGTCGTCGGCGGCGGCAGGTTTACCGATGTGGCCGAGTTCTTCCACCACAATCAGGGCAGTGTCTTGGTCGATAGATTGGTTGATGGTTACCATCATGCCCATTTTCATCAGGGCTTTAACCACTTCGACGCCTTTAACGGCCATTTTGTGTGCCAAGTCGGCAACGGTAATGGTTTCAGGCACCAAAACTTCGTGTACGACAGGTTCGGTCGGCGCTTGGAAGGCGTGTTGGTTTGGCTCAAGTTTGAGTTTTTTGCCTTTTTTGCCGCCGCGTACGCGTTCGTCGTCGCCATTGCGTGCATTGTTGCGGTCACGGCCGCCTTTGCCGCCTTTGCCTTTGGCGTTACGGCCTTGGTTTTCTTCATCACGATCACGACGGTCTTCTTTTTTACCGCGCGCGTTGTGTTCGGATTTGCCTTCGCCGGATGCTGCTTTGGCTTTCTCGGCAGGTTTATGGCGTTCGCCTGATTTGGCTTCTTTAGTAGGTTTTGAGTCTTGAACGGCCTGTTGTTTTATGGCTTCGCGGCGTGCTTGACGCTCTTGTTTTTCTTTCAACAAGGCTTCTTGGTGCGCACGCAGGGCGGCGGCACGACGGGCCTCTTCATCGCGTTGAGCCTGTTCTTCCTCGCTGACGACAGGTTGCGGTACGGCAGGAGCGGCAGGTTTGGCTGCTTTTTTCGCTTCTTTGCCTTTGCCGCCTTTGTCTTGTTTGGCTTTGGCAGGTTTTTTGGCTTCGACTGGTTTTTCAGCTTCAACGGATTTTTCAGACGGCTTGTTGTCTGCTTTCGCTTCAACTTTTGCTTCGGCCTTGGCTTCTACGGCTTCAACCGGTTTGGCTTCTTCTTTTTTCGCTGCGACAGGCTTATCTTCCGCTTTTGGTGCGGCTTTGGCTGCTTTCAGTCTGGCTGCTTCAGCCTCTGCTTTGGCGCGGGCGTCGGCTTTTGCGGCAGCTTCTGCTTCAGTTTTGGCTTTTTCTTCGGCGGCTTGAGCGGCTACTTTTTCTGCTTCGGCTTTTTGGTTTTTCGCTGCTACTTTGGCTTTGGCTTCCGCTGCCAATTCTTCGGAAGAAGGAATGGTAACGGCACGGCTGCGGCGGCGAGTTTCCACTTTTACGCCGTCAACGGTGCTGATTTCGGTTTTTTTGCGGCGGATGCTGATGGTACCGCTGTTGCTGCCGTTTTTCTTTTGCAGGTAAGCAGTCAACAGTTGTTTGTCGTCAGTGGTTATGCTGTCATTGCCGCTGTTTTTGTTGACCCCGGCTTCTTTCAATTGTTTAAGCAAATCATCGACGGGGCGGTTTAGTTCGGCGGCAAATTGCGCTACGGTTGTATTACTCATTCAGTACCCCCTTAGTTATTTTCTTCAGTAAACCAGTGTTCGCGTGCAGCCAAAATCACTTTTTTGGCTTCTTCTTCGTCAACACCGGTAATTTCGACCAATTCGTCAACAGACAATTCGGCCAGATCATCGCGTTGGGTAACGCCGGCTTCGGCCAGTTTGCGCAACATATCGGAATCTACGCCGTCCAAATTGCGCATGTCTTCAGACACTTCACCCAGTTTTTCTTCTGCGGCGATGGTAATGGTCAGGATCGCATCGCGTGCGCGATTGCGCAGGGTTTCAACGATTTCTTCGTCAAAACCGTCAATCGAGAGCAATTCCGCCGCTGGAACGTAAGCAACTTCTTCCAAAGTGGCAAAACCTTCTTCCACCAAGATATCGGCGGTTTCGTCGTCGATGTTCAAGTGGGTGGTGAAGAGGTTGCGGATAACGGCATCTTCGGCGGCATTGCGCTCGTCTGCTTCTTCAACGGTCATGATGTTCAGCTGCCAGCCGGTCAGGATGGAAGCCAGACGGACGTTTTGACCACCGCGGCCGATGGCCAGCGCCAGTTGGTTTTCATCAACGATTACGTCAACAGCGTGTTTGTCTTCGTCAATCACGATGCGGCTTACTTCGGCAGGAGACAGCGCATTCATCACGAATTGGGCAGGCTCAGGAGACCACAATACGATGTCGATGCGTTCGCCGGACAATTCGTTGCTCACGGCGTTAACACGGGAACCGCGCACGCCGATACAAGTACCTTGCGGGTCGATGCGTTGGTCGTTGGCTTTAACGGCAACTTTGGCGCGTTGACCAGGGTCGCGTGCTACTTCGCGGATTTCCAATAGGCCGTCTGCAATTTCAGGCACTTCGTTGGCGTAGAGTTTGGCCAAGAAGTCGCCGCTGGTACGGCTCAAAATGACTTGTTTGCGGCCGGTATTGCCGATTTCGTCCACGCGCAGGAAGAGGGCGCGGATGCGGTCGCCGCTGCGGAAGTTTTCGCGCGGAATCATTTCTTCGCGCGGAATCAGGGCGTCAAGTTTGCCTGCGACGACTTCAACGATGATGCCGTGGCGCTCGACACGTTTTACCGTACCGGAAACGATGTCTTCTTTAGAAGCGAGGAACTCGTTCAGGTTTTGCTCGCGCTCCGCATCACGGATGCGTTGCAGGATGATTTGTTTGGCAGTTTGCGCGGCTTGGCGGCCGAAACCTTCGTTTGGCAGCTGCTCTTCGTAGTATTCGCCGATTTGGATGGTGGTGCCGGGAATTTCTTCTTGGATTTCCTCGATGGTTTTTTCTACTTCGGGGTAGGTGTAGTCTTCATCGGCAACAATCAGCCAACGGCGGAAGGTTTGGTATTCGCCGGTATCGCGGTCGATTTCGACACGCACGTCCATGTGCTCGCGGTCGGCTTTTTTCTTGGCAGCAGTAGAGAGGGCGAATTCAAGGGCTTTGAATACGACTTCCGTTTCAACGTTTTTTTCACTTGCCAGCGCTTCGGCCAGCTGTAACATTTCGCGACTCATTTTCTAGAATCTCCAAAGTAATCGGTTTTTAAAATTTAAATTCGGGGCGCAAACGGGCTTTGTCGATGTTGCTCAATTCGATTTGGGCAGTTTTGCCGTCGAAAGAGACGGTAACAATGTCGTTTTCGCAAGATTCGATGCGGCCGATGAAGTTTTTCTGACCATCAATCGGCAGGCGTGTTTTGATTTTGGCGTTCTGGCCGGCAAAGCGCACGAAGTCCGCGGCTTTTTTCAGCGGACGGTCAAGGCCAGGGCTGGAGATTTCCAAACGTTTGTAGTCGATGTCTTCAACCATAAACACGCGGCTCAGATGGTTGCTGACAGTGGCGCAGTCTTCGACGGTGATGCCGCCTTCTTTATCGATGAAAACGCGCAAATCGCCTTGTGCGGTCAGTTCGAAATCGACCAGCTCGTAGCCCAAGCCGGGCAGGGTTTTATCAAGAATGCTTTGAATATCCATGCTTCTCCAGAAGTACATAAACAAAAAAATGGCCGCGCGGCCATTTTTCGTGTGATTTGAAAAATTGGCCTATTATAACTGTTTTCAAGATAAAAGAAAAGTGTTGATTTGGCGTGGATTTTTTGAAGTGATTGCTTAAATGGAAGAGTAGGGTTGAGGCCGTCTGAAAAGGAAATTGTTGACAAGTTTTGATATGGCGTTTCTGAAATTATTTTGGAAAACAAAGAATTGGTATTGCTTTGTTTTCAGACGGCCTTGGATTTCCTGATTTTTCGCGCTTGCACAATGTGCAAGGCGGTTCTACAATTTCTTCATACCCACCGAATAAGAAAGGAGGCCGCCATGTCTGCACACCCGATTTACAATTTTTCTGCAGGTCCTGCCGTATTGCCGGAAGCGGTATTGCGTACCGCACAACAGGAAATGCTCGACTACAACGATACGGGCTTCCCCGTGATGGCGATGAGCCACCGTTCGGATATGTTTTTGAGCATTCTGCATCATGCCGAACAAGACTTGCGCCAGCTTTTGAATATTCCGTCCAACTATAAAATCCTGTTTTTACAGGGCGGTGCGACCACGCAATTTAATATGGTGGCCATGAATTTGGCGCACGGTTTTGCGACTGCCGACGCGGTGGTAACGGGCAACTGGAGTCGTATTGCCTATGAACAGATGAGCCGTTTGAGCAATGCCGAAATCCGTTTGGCCGCGCATGGCGGCGAACAATATGCCTATAAAAACCTGCCTGCGGTGGAGGATTGGGATGTCAACCCGAATTCCGCGTTTGTTCATTTTGCGATTAATGAAACCGTAAACGGCTTGCAGTATCAAAACGTCCCCAAACTTTCAGACGGCCTGCCGCCGCTGGTGTGCGATATGTCGAGCGAGATTTTGTCGCGTGAGTTTGATGTATCCGATTACGGCTTGATTTATGCCGGCGCACAAAAAAATATCGGTCCTGCCGGTGCGACCGTGGTCATTATCCGCGATGACTTGCTGGAGCGTTGTCCGAACGATATTCCCGATGTGTTCAACTACCGTTCGCATATCAACCGCGACGGTATGTACAACACGCCTTCTACTTATGCGATTTATATGTCGGGTTTGGTGTTCCGCTGGCTGCAAACGCAGGGCGGTGTGAAAAAAATTGAAGCGGTCAATCGAATAAAGGCGCAAACCTTGTATGAGACGATAGACGGCAGCGGCGGTTTTTACATCAACGATATTCATCCTGATGCGCGCTCCAAAATGAACGTGGTCTTCAAAACCGCAAGCGAAGACTTGGACCGCCGTTTTGTGTTGGAAGCTGAGTTGCAGGGCTTGTGCCTGCTCAAGGGCTATAAAACCGTCGGCGGTATGCGTGCCAGCATTTACAATGCGATGCCGCTTGAAGGTGTGAACGCGTTGGCTGACTTTATGAAAGATTTTCAACGACGTTACGGTTAAGATGAAGATATAAAAAGGCCGTCTGAAACTGGATTTCAGACGGCCTTTTTATTTGAACAAGCCTTATTCGGTGACTTCTTCAGTGATGCTGTCGCGGTAGATAGTGCTGTCGTAAGTCGGAACAGGAGGCGGCAGCAGGTTGTTGAGCGTCAGCGCGGACGGGTTCAGCGTAGGATAGCCGCTGAAGGTTACGGAATAACCGCCGTTGCCGGTACTACGGACTTTGGCATACGCGCCCAACGGGAAAGTGGTTTTGTTGGTGATGTGGCCGAATGGGAAACCGGTCAACACAGGAATCTTGGCAGTGCGCGAAATGTGGTTGACGACGGCGGAGAAGTCGTAGCTGGAGTCGTACACGTCGCGGATAGTACCCATGCGGAAATCGCCGAAGATGATGGCGCGTTGTTTTTGCAAAACACCTGACAGATAAAGCGTGTTGAGCATACGTTCGATGCGGTAGGGTTGCTCGCTGACGTCTTCGATAAAGAGGATGCCGCCTTGAATATCGGGCATGTAAGGCGTACCGGCGAGGGAGGCGAGAACGCTGAGGTTGCCGCCCCACAATGTGCCTTCGACGTTGACATCGGCGCGTTGGATGGTTGGGACATCAACGATATTGACGTTGTTGGTCGTGCCGCGGATGAAAGAATCCATGGTAAAGACGCTGGGGTCAGCTTTGCCGAATTCGCTGTACACCATCGGGCCTGCAAAGCTCATCATATTGCCTTTGGCCAACAGGGCGAGTTGGACGGCGCACACGTCGCTGAAACCGAAGAACAATGTACCGCGTTCGCGCATTCTGGCGCCGAGTGAGGCAAAGTCGATTTGCGGCAAGATGCGTGCCGCGCCGTAGCCGCCGCGCAGGCCCATCAAGACTTTAGGCGTTTCAACGCGGCCGCTGGCAACGTCTTGGAAGTCGGCGGCGCGTTGGGCGTCGCTGCCGGCAAAGCGTTGGTAACGGCGGCTGCCTGCCTGTTGGTTGGTCACGGTAAAGCCTGCGTTGTAGAGGCGGGTCAGGCCGGTGGTCACGCGGTTGGGGTCTTCGGCAAAGCCTGACGGCGCAACAACGCGCAGGAGGTTGTCGCCGGAACGTGGCGGATGAGGTTGCTTAGGTTGCACGGTTTGGGCTTTCGCGGTGGTAGATGTGGTTTTGGTTTGCGGCGTGGTGGTCGTACCTGTACCGCAGGCTTGCAACAATCCTGCGCCTGCCGCGGCAGAGCAGGTGCGCAGGAAATGGCGGCGCGTGGTGGAGTTCATTGAGGTTTTCCTTTCGTTATATGTTCAGACGGCCTGAACTTGGCATGTCGGACCTTACAGGCCGTCTGAAAGTTAAGCGATTAAGTTTTTGATTTGTTCCGGCCAATTTTCGGGCAAGGTCATACCGTGTTCGCGGACGGGCGTAGCCCAAATCGGCGCGGGGAAGTTGGCGTCGTTTTCAAAACGGGCGATGACGTGCCAATGCAGGTGGGGCACAACATTGCCGAGGCTGGCCAAATTGATTTTTGCCGGGCGGAAGACTTGGCGCATGGCGGCTTCAACCTGATACACCATTTCCATGATTTCGTTGCGTTCGGCAGGGGAAAGGTCGGTCATCTCGGAAACATGGTTATTCCAAATAACGCGGCAGAATGCCGGTGCGCCGGCTTCGTTGTGGACGGCGATAACGCGCAGGTTTGGCGTTTGCAGCAAAATGTCTTCGTTGTCGGCAGTACAGATGGGGCAGGTCATGGGTTTTTCTTTCTCAGTCTGAATAGGAATCGGATGATTTCAATCAGGATTTTTAGAATGAGGTAAATAGCAGTCAGTGTGATGAATGTGAAAAACCACGGTTTGGGTATAAACCACCAAAATAAATAGGCGAGCGTGATTCAGTCGTCACATTCTTCGGCACTCTTAACGTGATCACACAAATCAATGCAATGACGGCAATCCAAAACAACGGCTTGAGATGTTTTAGGACAGTCATGGGTGAAGTGTTATGCAAATTTTGCAGCCCCCTGATTGGCAAGCTCGTCGGCTTTTTCGTTTTCAGGGTGTCCGGCATGGCCTTTTACCCACGTCCAGCGGACATCGTGCTGTTGAACCAAACTATCCAGCTCTTTCCATAAATCATCGTTTTTAACCGGTTTTTTGGCGGCGGTTTTCCAACCGTTTTTTTTCCAGCCGTGTATCCAGCTTTCCATGCCGTTTTTGACATATTGCGAGTCGGTGCAGATGACGACTTGGCAGCGGCGTTTTAAGGATTTCAGTCCTTCGATGACGGCGGTCAGCTCCATGCGGTTGTTGGTGGTTTCGGCTTCGCCGCCGAACAATTCTTTTTCGTGTGTGCCGTAGCGCATAAATACACCCCAGCCGCCTGCGCCGGGGTTGCCTTTGCATGCGCCGTCGGTGTAGAGGTAAACGGGTTTATCCATGGGCATGTCTTTGTCGAATAAGGCGGTATCATAACATAAGGCCGTCTGAAATATCGGCAAATACGGTTTGCGCGTGTAAAATACCCTGACTTATCACTCGTATAGAAAGCAGGCAGATATGGGATTGTTCAGCGGCCTTTTGGGCAATGCTTCGCAAAAAGACGCCGATGCGGTGGAACGCGATTTGGCGAATATCCTGATTGATGGCGAACAGGTAAAAATGGCATTCAGCCTGGTGCGCGATTTGATTGTGTTTACCGAATATCGGCTGGTGTTGGTGGACAAGCAGGGGTTGACCGGTAAGAAAGTGTCTTACCGTTCGATTCCGTATCGTTCCGTGTCGCGCTTTTCGGTGGAAACCTCGGGTCATTTCGATTTGGATGCCGAGCTGAAGATTTGGGTTTCTTCCGGCGAAGCGCCGACCGAAACCTTGCAGTTTAAAAGCGACAAGAGCGTGATTGCCATTCAGAAAGCCTTGGCAGAAGCTGTGTTGAAACCGTCAAAATAGAAAGGAAACATGATGAGCGAACAGCAAGAGTTGTTTTGTTACAAACAGATGCCTGTGTGGACGGCGGACGAGATTCCCGAAGCCTTGTTGTCCAAACACAATACTGCTGCCGGTACTTGGGGCTGCCTCAATGTCCTCCAAGGCCGTCTGAACTTCAACGAAGTGGACGAAGCGGGCAATATTACGGCCACGCATGAGCTGACGCCTGAAAGCGATGATTGGATTATCCATCCGCAAGCATGGCACTTTATCGCGCCGCAAACGCAAGATACGGAAATTCAACTGTCGTTTTACTGCGAGGCGGCGGACTATTTCAATAAGAAATACGGCATGAGCGCGACACATTCGGCCGTCCGCGCCGCCGAAGGCATCGTGCCTGTCGGCAAGGTTTTGGATATGGGCTGCGGTCAGGGTCGAAACGCGCTGTATTTGGGTTTGAAAGGTTTTGACGTTACCGCTGTCGATAATAATCCGAATGCGGTTCAAAACGTGGAAGAGCTGGCGCGTATCGAAGAACTGAATGTCCGCGCGTTTGAATACGACCTCAACGCCGCCAATATTCAGGAAAACTTCGATTATATGGTGGCGACCGTGGTGTTTATGTTCCTGATGCCGCGTTACGTTCCTGACGTGATTACCAACATGAAGGAACACACCAACCCCGGCGGCTACAATCTGATCGTGTCTGCGATGGATACAGAAGATTTCCCTTGCCCGATGCCGTTCCCGTTCAAGTTTGGCGAGGGCGAACTGCGCGAATACTATAAGGATTGGGAATTGGTGGAATACAAGGAAGAGCTGGGTTCGATGCACGCGAAAGACGAATTCGGCAATCCGATTCAGTTTAAATTCGTTACCATGCTGGCGAAGAAACCGGAATAAAGGTTTTACCGTCAAAATGCCGTCTGAATTCAGTTTTCAGACGGCCTTTGCCGTAATCAATCCACAATCCTTTTGCCCAAAATCACCACGTCTGCCAACATGGTGTCCAAATCGCAGACTTGCGGCAGCCGCCCCCATTCTTCAAAACCGAAACGGTGAAACAGGTTCAGGCTCGGATAGTTGTGGCCGAACACAAGCGCGATGACGTTGCGGATGCCTAAGGACGGCGCGCGTTCGAGCATGTGCCGCAACAGGATTTTGCCCACGCCTGCGCCGCGCATATCGTGGCGGACATAAACGCTGACTTCCGCGCTGATGTGGTAGGCGTAGCGCGGATGGTAGTCGCTGAAACTGCCCCAGGCCAATACGGTGCCGTCGGTGTCGTAAAGGGCGTAGATCGGGCGTTTGTCCGTGTGTGCGGCAAACCACATTTCGCGTTCGGCAACCGTGGTCGGCGACAAATCGGCCGTAGATTGGCGCGTGGCCACGGTGCTGTTGTAAATATCGACGATGGCGGGCAAGTCTTGGCGCAGGGCAGGGCGGATGGTGTATTGCATTTCAGACGGCCTGTTATTGAATCAGTTTGGAGATAGTCTTAAAGGCTGGATGTTTGGCATCGCCGAGCAGTTGGAACAAAATACTTTCGACATTGGAAACGATAATGCCTTGACGGTTCATTTGCGCCAAACCATTGTCACGGTTGGCCGTTGTACGCGAGGCGGTGCATTCAAAAGGCAGGGATACGGCGTAACCTTGCGCCTTCAAATCCAAGGCCGTCTGAAGCATACAGATATGCGCTTCCGCTCCAACTAAAATAACGTTTTTAATGTCGTTTTTGCGTAATATTTCCTGAATTTCGGGTAAAAACGCTGAAAATCGGGTTTTCTCGACAATAGGCGTACCTTCGGGCAACAGCAGCGATACGGCGGATACGGTGTTGCCCAAACCTTTCGGATATTGTTCGGTTACGGCAAAGGGTACGTCCAAAGCCGTCAAGCCTTGAATCAGCAGGCGGCAGCGTTCCAACATTTCGTCCGCGCCGGAAAGGGCGGGCAGCAGGCGTTCTTGAATATCGACAATCAGACAAAGCGTATTTTTCGGGTTCATGGCTTTTCCTTTCAGACGGCCTTGACAGCAAAATCGTTGAATCAGAATGCAATCATATAACAAGCCGCTGGAAAAGTATTGCAGCTTGCCCTGTTTTAAAGCCTGAAATTCTTTTAAAATACCGCCTGATTTGAATTGATAGAGACCGACAACATGAATTTATACCAAACCGTCGAACGCGAAGCCGCCGCCGCCTTTGCCGCCGCAGGCATCGCCGACAGTCCCGTTGTTTTGCAGCCGACCAAAAACGCCGAACACGGCGATTTCCAAATCAACGGCGTGATGGGTGCGGCGAAAAAAGCCAAACAAAATCCGCGCGAGTTGGCGCAAAAAGTGGCCGAAGCATTGGCGGGCAATGCCGTGATTGAAAGCGCGGAAGTGGCCGGCCCGGGCTTCATCAACCTGCGCCTGCGCCCCGAATTTCTCGCCCAAAACATTCATGCGGCTTTAAACGACGCGCGTTTCGGCGTGGCAAAAACTGACAAACCGCAAACCGTCGTCATCGACTATTCCTCACCCAATCTGGCGAAGGAAATGCACGTCGGCCATCTGCGTTCCAGCATCATCGGCGACAGCATTTCGCGCGTGTTGGAATTTATGGGCAACACCGTCATCCGCCAAAACCACGTCGGCGACTGGGGTACGCAGTTCGGCATGTTGGTCGCTTATTTGGTCGAGCAGCAAAAAGACAACGCCGCGTTCGAGCTGGCGGATTTGGAGCAGTTTTACCGCGCCGCCAAAGTGCGCTTTGACGAAGACCCCGCCTTTGCCGACACCGCGCGCGAATATGTTGTGAAGCTGCAAGGCGGCGATGAAACCGTGTTGGCGTTGTGGAAACAGTTTGTCGATATTTCGCTCTCGCACGCCCAGGCCGTTTACGACACGCTGGGCTTGAAGCTGCGCCCTGAAGACGTGGCGGGCGAATCGAAGTACAACGACGATTTGCAACCCGTAGTTGATGATTTGGTCGAAAAAGGTTTGGCAGTCGAAGACGACGGCGCGAAAGTCGTGTTCTTGGACGAGTTCAAAAATAAAGAGGGTGAACCTGCCGCATTTATCGTCCAAAAACAAGGCGGCGGCTTCCTTTATGCTTCCACCGACTTAGCATGTCTGCGCTACCGTATAGGCCGTCTGAAAGCCGACCGCCTGCTGTATGTCGTCGACCACCGCCAAGCCCTGCACTTTGAGCAACTCTTTACCACTTCCCGTAAAGCAGGCTATCTGCCGGAACATGCAAAAGCCGAGTTTATCGGCTTCGGCACCATGATGGGCAAAGACGGCAAGCCGTTCAAAACGCGCAGCGGCGACACCGTAAAACTGGTTGACCTGCTGACCGAAGCCGTCGAGCGCGCCACGGCTTTGGTGAAAGAAAAAAATCCCGAATTGGGCGCAGACGAAGCGGCGAAAATCGGCAAAACCGTCGGTATCGGCGCGGTCAAATACGCCGATTTGAGCAAAAACCGCACCAGCGATTATGTGTTCGACTGGGACGCCATGCTCTCATTTGAAGGCAACACCGCCCCCTACCTGCAATACGCCTACACCCGCGTGCAAAGCGTGTTCCGCAAAGCCGGCGAATGGGACGCGACCGCGTCAACCGTTTTGACCGAACCGCTGGAAAAACAACTTGCCGCCGAGCTTCTGAAATTCGAAGACGTGCTGCAAAGCGTGGCAGATACTGCGTATCCGCACTACCTCGCTGCCTACCTATATCAAATCGCCACCTTGTTCAGCCGCTTCTACGAAGCCTGCCCGATTCTGAAATCAGAAGGCGCAACCCGCAACAGCCGCCTGCAACTGGCGAAGCTCACCGGCGACACGCTGAAACAAGGCTTGGATTTGCTGGGCATTGATGTGTTGGATGTGATGTAAATGAAAAGGCCGTCTGAAAACTGTTTTTCAGACGGCCTCTGTTTATCGGCTTCCTTCCGCCTGCCGTCTTTTCAAACCTTTTATCGGAGCGAAAAATCATGAAACGCCTGCCGGCCATCTTTGCCGCCTTATTGCTCCTTACCTCCTGCCGGGAAAGTCCCGCCATGCCCGATAACCGACCCGCTTCCCAAGAACATCCGCCAACGGCTTCCGATGCCGTGCCGACCAATGAAGAATTGTCGGCCTATGCCGAAGAACACTTGGCTGCCTACCGTTATCACGATGCCGCCGCGTGGGCATACGAACTGAAACGGCGGGGCATCACCCTCCCGCCACGCCTGCAACAAGTATTGGATGAAGAACGCTACGATCCCGATGCCCCCGTGTCCACCGGCAGTATCTACCATCTCCGGCCGCAGCAAATCGACCTGCTGCGGGAGAAAGCGGAAAACGGCGACACGGCCGCCGCCAAGCGGCTTTGGCAATATTACAGCCTCTCTGCGGAACAAACGCCCGAGAATAAACGGCAGGCCGATTATTGGGATGCCAAAGCCGGCGGGAGCAGTCAGCCGAAGTAGGTTTGG
The DNA here is from genome assembly GCF_051958615.1 of Neisseria sp. P0009.S008. Lineage (NCBI taxonomy): Bacteria > Pseudomonadati > Pseudomonadota > Betaproteobacteria > Neisseriales > Neisseriaceae > Neisseria > Neisseria sp. P0009.S008. Next base: position 133,069 of record NZ_JBQCVG010000005.1, on the reverse strand, counting down.
CGGCAATGCGGGACAATGGCTGCGGAGGTGGATCGGCAGGGTAGTCGGACGGTATGGATGCGGTGTTTTGGCTTGAAACGGATTGCCGGCCGTCGTTTTCCATTACCGCTTCGTTTGAATCAAGAAAGGCCGTCTGAAAGTTTCAGACGGCCTTTTTTTTATGCTTTGAAAAATATTGTGATGCCGTTGATTTTGAGCCTAAGCGGTTTTGAATTTGCTCAGGTAATGCGTTCAGACGGCCTTGTCTTTATTTCAAATTGCTTGCCAACAACCAAGCCTGTGCTTCGGCAGCGTCGCTGAAATATTTGGGATGTTGGTTGGTCAGAAGGCTGGACAGGCGCGCGCCGAGTTTGATCCAAATGTCGTCGGTAATGACGGCAACGCGGCCGAAGTCGGTATCGTGTTGGTTGAGAAATTTGATTTGCTCGACCGCCATATCGATGGTGAAGTCTTTCAGCATGGACAAGTCCAACAGGATGTCGGGCAGATGGACTTTTTGTTTTGCGGCCAACAAGGCTTCTTCCAATTGGCGGAAATCGTCCAAAGTGAACTCGTTGTACAGCGCTACGTTTAAGCCGTAAGATTGTTCGCGGATGGAAATCATGGTGTTCTCCTTGTTAAATTATTGCTTCATCAGAAATTTTTTGATTGAGGCCGGAGTAAAACTGCTGAACACGCCGCCTGCAACAATGATAACCATGCCGGCAGCTTCCTGCCAAGTGATTTTATCGCCGAAAAGCAGTACGCCGGACAGGGCGGAGAAAACGACGGTCAGGTAGGAAAGCGAGGCAACGGTAAATTTCTTGCCGACCTTATAGGCGCGGGTCATGGTCAATTGTGCAATCATGGCGGAGATGCCGATGCCGGCCAGATAGGGCAGGGAAGAGACGGTCAGCGGATGCCAGCCTGTGATGGTGCTCCAGACTGCGCTCATAATCAGGCCGGTAAGCGAGAGGTAAAACACCACGCGCCAGCCCGGTTCGCCCAAAAGCGAGAGTTCGCGCACTTGCAAATACGCCCAGCCTGACATGGCGCCGCCTGCCAAACTGACCAGCGCGGCAAATTCCTGTCCGCCTTGAAAAGATGGATTGAGCAACAGGATAACTCCGATAAAGCCCATAACCAGAATGGCTTGGGTATAAAGCGTAATTCGTTCTTTTAAAATGAAAAATGAAAAGATGGCAAGCCAGATGGAGGAGGTGTAGTTGAGCGTGACGCCTGTTGCCAGCGGCAGATGTATGACGGAATAAAGCGTGCACATCATGGCAAGCGTGCCGATGACGCTGCGGTTGAGATGGGTTTTCCAATGCGGTGTGGAAAATGTGTTGCCTTGCACTTTGGCCATGATGCCTAAGAACAGGGTGGAGACCAGCATGCGCCAAAAGACCAGCTCGCCGCTGGAAAAGCCGAAATGTGTAGAGGCGGCTTTGACGGAGAGGTTCATGACGGTAAAGCCGAGCGTGGCAATAACCACCCATGCCGAGCCGAGCGGATCTTTTCTGATGGTTTCCATTTGATGGGTATGTAAAGCGATTTTATTAATAAGAAAATATTATACAGGTCAATCAGGCCGTCTGAAAAATATCGTTGGGTTTCAGACGGCCTTTTTATTAGGAAATGAGAATTGTTATGGAATAATAAAGCGGGTTTTTATAGAATGGAAGCCCTGTTTTAAGAAAGGCTTGTCATGAAAGTATCTAATATTCCTGCTGTATTGCTGTCTGCTTTGTTTTCCATTGCCGTTTCTGCCGCGCCTTTGGGAGAGGTTTCTTCCGAAAACGGTAAAATTTTCAGCGGCGAAAATTACATTGTTGTTAAGAAAGACATGAAGAAAGGGGAGCAGATTAAACCGCACGATCATCCGGGTTTTAAAACGCTGATTTTTGCCGTTGGAAAAGGAAGCTTTGACGTAACGTTGAATCAGACTGAAAAACATACGGTCGGCGCAGGATCGGTGTTGAGGTTTGGCGGCGATGCAGTGATTGAGGCCGTTGCAACCGAAGATGCGGATGTGGCAATTACTTTGATTAAGTAAACCGATAGATGATAAAAGGCCGTCTGAAAAATGATGTTTCAGACGGCCTGGTTTATTCAGTCAACCATTACCATTAAGCGCAAATCAAATAGATGAAGCCGGAGCCGAAGATATCTGCCAAGGCGTGAATCAGGAAAAACGGCAGCAGGTTTTTGACTTTGTATTTGTAGAAGAAGTAGTACATCAAGCCGAAAACAACGCCGATAACGGTCGCCCAAAGCATGCCTTGGTAAGTATGGAAGGAGACGCGCACCAAGATCGAATAGGCCAATGCCTGCCATTTGTATTTGTCTTCCACGCAGGTCAAAAGACCGAGGAAACAGAATTCTTCATAAAAGCCGTTTAAAAGGCCGTAGAGGATGGCCATCGGCGCAAGGGCAGCGAATTTGTCGAAGATGGATAATGGCTTGATGTATTGGAAAATTTCAGTGGTGAAGTAATTGTAGCCGCCGCTTAACGAAGTCACCGCATCGGCGGTCAGACCCATCAGGATAAAAATTACAGGCGTCCAAAACAATACGCCTAAATTAAAGCGAATCGGCAACTGTTTGAAGTCGAAACGGCGGATAACGAGGTAAATCAAAGCAATAGTAAGCAGCGTCAACTGCAGACTCATGTTTTCAGAATAAGCCACGCCGGTTACTGCAGTATCGCGCACTTCTTCGGTAGCAGCGGCTGTTTCCACTTGCGGCATCAGGCTGGCGATATAAAGTTGGGTAGAACGGTAGGCAAATTGACCGAACAGGATGGCGGTTACAATCAGCATGTCAAACCAGCGCAGATGGCGCAAAGGCTCTTTAGGGCGGATGGCGGCGAGTATGCTCATATTCTCCTCGTTACTCTAATAAATAGCGGTGCGCAATAGTTACATAAATATACAAAAATTGTCAACAATTATCACAATAAAACATGAATTAAAAAATCTGACCGTTTCAGACGGCCTGAAGCGCTTCTAAAAATGCCATATTTCCGAAGGGTTTATCTTCAAAAATATGGCATAATCACTTTATTGCAAAACAAGGAATCTTATCGTGAGTATTTCTCTGTCCCAATATCTGCTTTACCTGCAATATATGTTGGCAGGTGTTGCCATGACTGTAGTTTTCGGTGCTGTATATCTGCGGATTACCCCCGTCGAAGAGTTGCGCCTGATTAAAAACGGCAACCTTGCCTGCGCCTTGTCGTTTGGCGGCGCATTGGTCGGTTTCTGTCTGACGCTTGCCTCAAGCATTGCCCACAGCATCAGCTTCATCGATTTTATCCTGTGGGGACTTGCCGCAGCAGTGATTCAGATTTTTGTCTATTTCGCAGCAACAATGATGATTAAAGGCGCTACCGCAGAACTTATCGGCAACAATGTCGCCGTCGGCGCGTTGTTTGGTGCAGTGTCCATCTCGATCGGCATTTTGAACGCTGCTTGCTTGACTTGAATACCCATACCTTGAATTTTGTATCCCGATTTATTTTATAAGGAACTGAAATGTTCAATTTTATCAAGAAACAGTTTATCGACGTCATTCAATGGCCGAATCCCGACGACAGCCTGCTGATGTGGCGTTTTCCAATTGCCGATGAGGAGATCCAAAACGGTGCAAGCCTGACTGTGCGTGAGGCGCAGATGGCGATGTTTGTCGATGAAGGCATAACCGCCGATGTGTTCGGTCCGGGGCGTTACACACTCAATACGCAAACGTTGCCTGTGCTGACCAACTTGAAAAACTGGGACAAGCTTTTTGAATCCCCTTTTAAATCGGATGTTTACTTTTTCAATACCAAACAACAGCTCGCACGAAAATGGGGTACGTCCCAACCTGTTACCGTACGTGATGCCGAGTTTGGCGCGGTGCAACTGCGTTCGTTCGGTATGTATTCTTACCGCATCAGCGATCCGGCAAAATTCTTCAAAGAAGTCAGCGGCGTGGCGGCGCAATACAGCGGTGTAGACTTGGAAAACCAGCTGCGCAATATTGCAGTCACCCAATTGGCGGCCGCGTTTGGCAGCTCCGGTATCCCATTCTTGGATATGGCGGCGAACCAAGTTTTGCTGTCGCAAAAAATCGGCGAATTGCTCGGTGCGGAATTTGCCAAGCTGGGTTTGGCGTTGGAAAATTTCACTGTTGAAAGCATTACCTTGCCTGCGTCTATTCAGGCTGCGTTGGATAAGAAAATTTCGATGGGCGTTATCGGCGATTTGGGACGCTACACCCAATATCAAACCGCCGAATCCATCCCGCTTGCGGCACAAAATGAAGGCGGACTTGCCGGAATCGGTGCAGGCTTGGGTGTGGGTGCCGGTATCGGTCAGGCGATGGCGGGTGCCATGTCTGGCATGATGCAGCCGAATGTGCAACAGGCTCAGCAAAATGCTCAGCCGGCTGCCGAAGATCCGCAGGCGAAATTGGTGAAACTCAAGTCTTTGCTGGATGGCGGTTTGATTTCGCAAGAAGATTTTGATAAGGCCAAGGCTGAAGTGTTGAAACAGTTGATTGGTTAATCAATTGAAGGCCGTCTGAAAAATATCATTCAAAGAAGCGTTGAGCTGCTTCTGTGAAAAGGTTTCAGACGGCCTTTTGAATCATTTGATTGAGTCCGTTCGGCGATTTGGTTTGTTTCTAATTTGAAATCATTGATAAAACCAGTTGATATAAACGTTAAGGCCGTCTGAAACATTCCAACCCATTCTGAAAAAGCAAACCCATGTCTCAAACTCCTTTCTTCAAAACCGACTGCCCAAGCTGCGGCGCACCTGTCGAAGCGCATTCTGCTTCTGCTGTGACGCTGGTGTGCGGCTATTGCAACAGCATGCTGGTGCGGCAAGATAACGGCGTTGTCGACTCCGGCCGCGATTCCGCATTGCTGGAAGATTTTAGTCCGCTGCAAATCGGAACCAGCGGCACATTTGTCGCTCAACGCTTTACCTTGGTCGGACGGCTTCAGGTGCAATACGACGATGGTGCGTGGAATGAATGGTATGCGCTGTTTGACGACGGCAGGGCCGGTTGGCTTTCTGAGGCGGGCGATTTGTATGTGATGACCATGCCGGTCGAAATCGATAATCCGCCGAAATTTGAAGACACGCGAGCCGGATTTAGCGAGCTGACTTTTCAAGATAAGCGCTATATTGCCTCCGATGTCCGCAAAATCAGTTTGAAACGCGTGGCTGCGCAGGGCGAATTACCGTTTGTTTTGAAAGAGGATACAGAAAATCGGGTTTCCGACTGGCGTTGCGAAAACCTTTTCATCACGCTCGATTACAACAATAAAACACCCGAAGCCTTCTTTGGCCGCATGGTAAACCTAGATGATTTGAAGCTGGAAAACACGCGCCACGAAGATGAAATTAAAGAAAGTGCAGGCCGTCTGAAAGGCAGTATTACTTCAGAAAACTGTCCTAACTGCGGCTCATCCATTCATTGGGTGAACGGTCTGACTTCCCATCTGAACTGTCAAAGTTGCGGCAGCGAATTGGCAGTCGGCAAAGATAAAGCGGAGCTTATTACCGCCAATAATCTGCGTTTGTCGCAAAATACGATGTTTACTTTGCCTGTCGGCTCGACAGGCCGTCTGAAAAAACGCGAATTTTACGTTATGGGAGCGATCAGATACGCCGAAACTGACGCACAGGAAACGTTCGACAACCTGTTCAACGGAGCCAACCGCGTGCTCATACCCGAAGGCCAATGGTCGGAATATCTGCTTTACAACCCAACTCAGGGTTTCTTATGGCTGGTTGAAGCTGATGAAGGTTGGAATATTTCTGAAACCTTGAACGATTGGCCGCGCCTCGACCGAAACCGCCAACCGCAAGGCTATGGCAAACTTTATGACTATGGAGGCAGGGTAGAAGTCGCTGCCGGCGCCTTCTATTGGCGTGTCCGAAGCGGTGATTTGAACTATTACAGCGATTACCGAGACGGACAAAGCCGTAAGCTTGGTTCCGAACTAAACAGTCGCGAAATGGCATGGAGTAGAAGTACCCCCATTGCTTATCGGGAAATTGCGGACGCATTTAATCTGACCAATAAAATATCATCTTACACCGTGAAAATGAGTGCAGATGATATCGATGAAAAATTACGACTTCTGATGATTGCTATTTTGGTTATCGTCAATATTCCGTCATTGTTTATGAATGGCTTCGATATACTGTTCGATATATTTCTTATCGGTTGGGGTGTCTATGCTCTTTTTATAGTTGGACGGAAGAGAGATGAAAATGGCGAACAGAGTATCTCTCGAGTGGGATATGTTATTTGTGCAATGGCTTTGATTGTTTTTGTTACGATGATGAATTATGCAGATTTGTCTGATTTGGATGATGACGGTAGCCGAGTTCATTCAGGAGGAAGCTACGGCGGTTATTCAAGCGGCTATTCCGGAGGCCATAAATGACCCACATGCCCGGTAACCATGGCCTATTAGACTTATACGGCTGCGATGAAGCCATCTTAAAAGATGAAGGCCGTCTGAAAACCGCTTTAGCAGCTGCCGCACAGGCCGCAGAAGCCACCATATTAACCGAACACTTCCACACATTCGGCGGCGCAGGCGGCGTAACCGGCGTTTTGCTGCTTGCCGAGTCCCATATCAGTATCCATACTTGGCCGGAACACCATTTCGCCGCCATTGACGCATTTATCTGCGGCGGTATGAAATTGGAAAAAGTGAAGGAAATCTTGCGCAGGGAATTGGCGGCAGAAAGGGCTGTTTGGACGGTTGCGCGACGTGGCGAAGGGATACTGGGCGATATACAACCAGCTGTTGAACAATAAAATCTTTCCGGCCTGGCTGTCACCGCACCTACGTAACCCTGTTGGTATAGCGGTCAGTCTGTGTGCATTGGTATGGATATGGGTTTCTGACAGATATAAAAACGATCGTGATTATGAAGAAGAACGGGTAGGGACGATTATTTTCTTTGCTTTCATCATTTTCCTTACCGTCTTGTTCAACTATGTCCAAGCAGAAGAAAGTGATTCATCGCATTCCGGTTCCGGCGGCTCCTATCATGGTTATTCGGCAGGGCATAAATAACGCGAGGCCTGATTAACCTCGTTGTACCGTTTTACTTTTATTTTTTCAGACGACCTTTTTATAAAACATGCTAACCCGCCGTCAATTTCTCAGCTATACTGCCGCGCTTGGTGCTGCCTCTGCTTTCTCTTGGCAGACTTATAAATACCTCAACCGCAAACCTCCGGTTTCTATTAACCGTGTCGGCTTGCCGTTGGGGCATTTGTTGCGCGACGGAGAATTGATCAATCAGCCGACCCGTCGTTATGAATGCAATACCTTGATACTCGGTGGCGGTGCGGCTGGTTTGGGGGCGTTGTGGTATTTGGCGAAGCATAATCACTGCGATGTATTATTGGCAGAAGGGTTTGAACGCAATGGCAACAATGCCGCCTATACGTCTTCAGCCGGCCTGAAAGCGCCGAGTGGTGCGCATTATTTGGCTTTGCCGTCGAAAGAAAGCGTGTATGTGCGCGAGATGCTGGCGGATTTCGGTATTTTGCAGTCAGACGGCAGCTTTAGGGAAACCGATTTGGTCTATGCGCCCGAATCGCGCCTTTTGTATCAGGATAAATGGGTGGAACATTTATTGCCGAAAGAAGATGCGGACTCCAAACGGTTTTTTGATTTGATAGGTCGTCTGAAACAGGCTTACGGCAATGACGGTAAGAAAATTTTTGCCATTCCGATTGCGCTGTCATCGGCAGATGAGACATGGCGCAAACTCGATAATCTGACGTTCAAACAATGGCTTGAGCAAGAAAGTTATAACTCGCCCGAGCTTTTATGGTATCTCGATTATTGTTGCCGCGATGATTACGGACAAGGCATTGGCCAAGTTTCTGCCTTTGCCGGACTTCATTATTTTGCCGCCCGCAACAGCGCGGAAACCGTCCTCACTTGGCCCGAAGGTTTGGCGCATCTTTCTGAAAACCTGCGCCGTCATGCCGGTTTGCAGGAAGGTTGGCAATGGCCGTCTGAAAATAGTATCCATTTGGAGAAACCTGCTTCAATTAATGCTTCTGCCGTCAAAATCAAACCGCTTTCGGATGGCCGGATTGAAGTGTGGCTGCGTGATAATGCAAAAGGGGAAACCGTTGCCGTAACCGCACAACACGTTATCTCCGCCATGCCGCTGATGGTTGCCGCCCGCATTATTGAATCTCCTGAACAATTTGGTCTGGACATCCCAGAATACGCGCCATGGCTGGTTTCTAATTTTGAACTGCACAGTTTCCCGAAAGAAAAAAACAACAGCGAACTTGCGTGGGACAATGTGGTTTACGGCAGCCAAGGGTTGGGCTATGTTGTTGCGACCAACCAGCTTATCCGGGTTGCCCGTCCTGAACGCACGATTTTTACCGCCTACGCCGCGCTTAACCACGATACGCCACAAGTCGTCCGCCGCCAGCTGCTTGAAGCAAGCGACGAAGAGTTGCTCCAGCTTGCCGCCCAAGATCTGCTTACCGCTTACGGCGAAGGCTTTTGGCGGCACGTTTCCCGTGTTGACATTACCGTTCGCGGGCATGGCATGAGCGTGCCGAAACCCGGCTATTTAAGCGATGAGGCTTTATTAAAAATCAGAAACCGAAATTCTGGATTATTATTTGCACACAGTGACTTAAGCAGCTATTCGGTATTTGAAGAGGCTTTGTATTGGGGTGTGGAAGCGGCACGGAAAGTGTTGGGACAGGGATAATTTGAATTAGGCGGATACTGGGCTAAATATCTGTTTGTATTCAAATTTCAATTCTAAAAGGAAATTATATGAAATATTTGAGCTTTTCTCTGATTGTTGCCTTAGGGGTAGGGAGCGCGGCATTTGCCTCTGCTGAAAAAATGCTGCCTCTGAACGAAACAGGCTGCATTGACCAACCCTTACAGGTTAAACGTGGTCAAGTGTTTGGTTTTAATAGTTCGGCAGATGCCGGTTTAGTGCTTTCATTCGCGCCTGTCAGTCCAGGTGTCGTTGTGAAAGACCCGAAAGGCAAACGGATTGCTTTGGAAGTAGGGGCTGATGGAGATGCACCTGAAAACCGCTTCAGCTTTGCCGAAATCAATCAAAAAGGACGTTACACCATCCGCTTCCCACGCGCGGGTAAGATTGAATCTTTGTGTGTTAATGCTGCCAATTAGGATAAATATTAAGCCGAATAATGCTTGATTCGGTATGCTTGCAGTAAAAAAGGCCGTCTGAAATCATATTCAGACGGCCTTTGCTCTTTTATTCTGATTAGGCTTTTGGTTTCAAAGCGGCAGCTTCGCGAGCCAGACGGGTGATGTTATCCCAGTCTTTGTTTTTGATGGCTTCTTTCGGAGTCAGCCATGAGCCGCCGACGCACAAGACATTAGGCAGCGCCAAGTATTCGGGTGCGGATGCTAAGCTGATGCCGCCGGTCGGGCAGAAGCGTACGTCGGCATAAGGGCCGTAGAGGGCTTTGAGCATGGCTTTGCCGCCGACGACTTCGGCGGGGAAGAGTTTGAGGGTATCGATGCCGTGTTCCAAAGCCAGTTGGACTTCGCCCGGAGTGGCAACGCCGGGAATCAGGGGGATGCCGCTGTTGTGGCTGGCTTTGGCGAGGGATTCGTGCAAACCCGGGCTGATGGCGAAAACCGCGCCTGCGTCTTCGACGGCTTTAAGCTGCTCGGGGTTGGTTACCGTACCCGCGCCGACGATGGCGTTGGGCACTTCTTTGGCAATCAGGCGGATGGCGTCGAGGCCGACGGGGGTGCGCAGGGTAATTTCGAGGGTGGGGATGCCGCCTTCGACAAGGGCGTGGGACAAATCGACGGCGGTGCTTAAGTCGTCAATCGCCATAACAGGCACAACTGCGCCTGCGCTCAGGATTTCACGTGGGGTCAGTTTGGACATTTCGGTTCTCCAAGTGGAATGGGGTGTTGTTTTTTGCTGCGGTCAAACGGGATGGGAGGTTAAGTTTTCAGACGACCTCTAGGGTAAAACATTCTGATGTTGCTTTGGTTTTGTTCGTGGGCAAAGCCCACGCTACGCCTGCATCTCTTAAACAGCTTCAATAATTTTTCAGACGACCTTCCGTTTGAAAAGGTCGTCTGAAACGTGCATCAGGCAAATTCGCCGCCGAAGCTCATGGCGCCGGTTTCTGCACTGCTGGTCATGCTGCGGAAGTTGGCGAAGAGTTCGCGGCCGCAGCCTTGTTGGTTCGCACTCAAGTCGATGCGCTCGACTTCGCGGGCGTTCCATTCGGCTTCGTTAATCAGGACGTTGAGTTCACCGGTAACGGAGTCGAAGCGGATCAGGTCGCCGGTACGGATTTTGGCGATGTTGCCGCCCATCAGGGCTTCGGGCGTCATGTGGATGGACGCGGGCACTTTGCCGGATGCGCCGGACATACGGCCGTCGGTCAGTAGCGCCACTTTGAAGCCGCGGTCTTGTAGGATGCCCAAAGGCGGGGTTAGTTTGTGCAACTCAGGCATACCGTTGGCACGCGGGCCTTGGTAGCGGACGACGCAGACGAAATCGCGTTCCAACTCGCCGCGTTCAAATGCAGCCAACACTTCGCGTTGGTCATTGAACACGATGGCGGGCGCTTCGATGATGCGGCAGCCTTCGCGCACGGCGGACACTTTAATCACGCCGCGTCCGATGTTGCCTTTCATCAGGCGCAGACCGCCGTCCGGGGAGAATGGGTTGTCGGCTTTGCGCAGGATGTCGTCGTTGCCGCTGGTTTCGGGGGCTTCGCGCCATTCGAGTTTGCCGTCGATGAGGAAAGGTTCTTTGGTGTAGTGGCGCATACCGTGTCCGACGACGGTATCGACATCGTCGTGCAACAAGCCTGCATCCAGTAATTCGCGGATAACGAAAGGCAGGCCGCCTGCTGCGGTAAAGTGGTTCACGTCGGCTTTGCCGTTGGGGTACACGCGGATGAGCAACGGGATGATGGAGGAAATTTCGTCGAAGTCGTCCCAGTTCAAAATTACGCCTGCGGCACGCGCCATAGCAACGAGGTGCATGGTGTGGTTGGTCGAACCGCCGGTCGCCATCAGGCCGATCAGGGCGTTGATGAAGGATTTTTCGGTCAACATTTCGCCCAATGGTTTGATGGTGCCATTTTTGATGCCGCGTGCGAGGTGTCCGGCTGCGTAGCGGGTCAGGGCTTCGCGTAGGTCGGTGTATGGGTGGACAAAGGCGGCGGCAGGTAGGTGCACGCCCATCATTTCCATCATCATTTGGTTGGAGTTGGCAGTGCCGTAGAAGGTACAAGTACCCGGGCTGTGGTAAGAACCCATTTCGCTTTCAAGCAAGGCATCGCGGCCGACTTTGCCTTCGGCGAAAAGTTGGCGGGTACGGGCCTTTTCTTTATTGCCGATACCGCTGGACATCGGGCCTGCCGGAACGAAGATGCCCGGAATATGGCCGAAAGACAAAGCGCCGATCATCAAGCCCGGAACGATTTTGTCGCACACGCCCATAAACAGGCTGCCGTCAAACATTTGGTGCGATAGGCCGATGGCGGTACTCATGGCAATCACATCACGGGAGAACAGCGACAATTCCATACCGGCGTAGCCTTGCGTGATGCCGTCGCACATGGCGGGCGTACCACCGGCGACTTGCGCGGTCGCACCATTTTTCTGCGCTTCGTCTTTAATTTGGTCGGGGAAGTCTTTAAACGGCTGGTGTGCGGAAACCATGTCGTTGTAGGCGGTAATGATGCCTAAGTTGGGGACGGTATCCTGAAGCATTTCGATTTTGATGCTTTTGGGCATGGAGGCGTAGCCGTGAGCCAAATTGCTGCAGCCGAGTTGGTTGCGCTCTAAGCGTCCCATCTGTTTGGCACTACGGATTTTCGCCAGATATTTTTCACGCGTCGGGCGGCTGCGCTCGATGATGCGCTCGGTGATTTCGGTGAGCTTGGGGTGGATAGGAGTGGGGTTCATGTTCGGTCTCCTGTCGAAAGGGGGTAGTATGGGGATTTTGTTTGCGCGTTTCTGATTTTTGTATTGGGTGTTTTTTCAGACGGCCTGGAGCTGTGGGAATAAATAATGAGTACCGTCTGAAATATTGAAGATTTCTCTTCGAAGCGCCTGCGTATTATAGTACAAATTCTGTAATTTTGTTACAAAATAATTCGCTAAGTGGAAGAAATTTGATTTAAATCGAGGTATGGTCAATTCGTAAAATGTTGGGCTGCAAAAGTCATCAAACTTTTATGTTAAATCAAACAATTTGTAAAAATGAGAATGGACAAAATCTGTAGCCATGTGTAGTATTACTACTCACTAGCCTGCTTGTTTGAAATTTTGGTGCAGGCGATTGGTTTTTTATTGCTTAAAGGCTTTTGATTTTAATTGATTTTTATGGATGACGACAGTCCAAAAGTTTTGAAGCAAGCTTCCTCAACGAGAGATGAAACGATGAGTACACAGACAAATTTTGATTTGGTGTTGTTTGGCGCGACCGGCGATTTGGCAATGCGTAAACTTTTGCCTTGCCTGTATCAGGCGCATGTAGCCGGTTTGCTTCATCCCGAAGGTCGTATTTTGGGTGTAAGCCGCAGCGAATTGGATACCGCCGGCTTTTTGTCTAAAGTGGAAACGAATTCTAAAATCCATATCAAACAAAACTTCTCAGATGAAGCGTGGACGTCGTTTATCCAACGTATCGAGTATTTAAAAGTCGATGTTACAGAGAAAGGCGATTTCATTGCCTTGGGCGACTTGGTAAAAGCACGCAAGAATACTGAAAATGTCGTGATCTATCTCTCAACTGCGCCGAAATTCTTTGCGCAAGCCTGTGAAAACCTTGCCGAAATCGGTTTGAATGCCGATAACGTGCGCGTGGTTTTGGAAAAACCGTTGGGTACGGACTTGGCCTCTTCCCAACAAATCAATACAGATGTGGCCCGTTATTTCAAAGAAGAACAAATCTATCGTATTGACCATTATCTGGGTAAAGAAAGCCTGCAAAACTTACTGGCGCTGCGTTTTGCGAACGTAATGTTCGAGCCATTGTGGAACAACAAATACATCGAAAGCGTACAACTGACCATCGCCGAACAGCTCGGCGTGGAAGAACGCGGCGAGTTTTACGACATTACCGGCGCGTTGCGCGATATGGTGCAAAACCACTTGATGCAAATGCTTTGTATGACTGCGATGGAAGCACCGGCGAGCTTGGATGCCGATGCCGTACGCGACGAGAAAGTAAAAGTCATCAAATCGCTGAAACCGCTGACCATCGAATCCGTTAACGAAAATGTTATTCGCGGCCAATATGTTGCAGCAAACGGCATGAACGGCTATCTGGAAGAAGTCAACGTTCCGCAAGACAGCTTCACTGAAACCTATGTCGCCATCAAAGCCGAAATCGAAAACGAGCGTTGGAAAGGCGTACCTTTCTACCTGCGTACCGGCAAACGCATGGCAGGCAAAGTGGCGGAAATCGTGTTGAACTTCCGTCCGCTGCAAAACCATATTTTTGACAACAGCCAACCTGCGCCGAATCGTTTGGTTATTGAACTACAACCGACCGAATCCATCCGCCTTTACACTCAAGTGAAAACCCCGGGTGCAGGCAACAAAGTCGAAGTGACACCGATTGGTGTGGACTTGGGCACAGCCGTCGAGGGCCGCCGCGCCGAGGCTTATGAGCGTCTGCTGCTGGATGTGATTAACGGCAAACTCGCTTTGTTCAACCGTCGTGACGAACTCGAAGCCGCTTGGGAATATGTGATGCCGATTTTGGAAAACTGGGCGAACAATACAACGCCTCCACATGCTTACGAAGCCCATTCTTGGGGCCCTGAAGCTGCGCGCGCGCTGTTGGCCCGTGACGGCAACAAATGGCACGAAGAGCAATAATATTTCTTTCAGACGGCCTTGTTTTCCAACAAAAGGCCGTCTGAGACCATGGAGGGACGAAACATGTTTGTTTGGCACGAACAAGAAAACGCTGCAACTGCCGCGCAAGCTCTTGCCGATGCCGTTGCCGCCGCATTGCAAGCTGCGTTGAATGAGAAAGGCCATGCGGTTTTGGCCGTTTCCGGCGGTCGTTCGCCGATTGCGTTTTTCGAGGCTTTGTCGCAAAAAGATTTAAATTGGCAAAACGTCGGCATTACTTTGGTGGACGAGCGTATTGTTCCGACCACGCATGCCGACAGCAATACAGGCTTGGTACGCGAATATTTGCTCAAAAATAACGCGGCTGTTGCCACATGGATTCCTGTTGTTGAAGACGGAAAGTCTGAAACTGAATTACAACCTGAAGTTGTCGTTGCTTACGCATTGAAACATTATAAGCAACCTGACGTGCTGGTGTTGGGCATGGGCGGAGACGGGCATACAGCGTCGTTGTTCCCTCAAGCGCCTCAATTACAGGCCGCAATCAATGAAGCCAATGACCCGACATTGATTCATACAACGCCGGTTACCGCGCCGCATGAACGTGTGAGCATGACTTTGGGTGCGATTGCCAAAACGCCGAATGTATTTTTGGCCATTCAAGGCGCAGAGAAAAAAGCGGTATTCGATAAGGCTGCTGCAAGGGCTGACACCGAATATCCGACCAGTCTGATTCTCAATCACCAAGGAATTAACTGCCATGTCTACTATGCACACTGAGGCTTATCCTCGTTTGATCGCCGATATCGGCGGTACGAATGCCCGTTTTGCACTTGAAACTGCACCACAGGTTATTGAAAAAGCTGAAGTCTTGCCTTGCAAGGATTACGACACCATCGTCGATGCCGCCAAAACTTATTTGGAACGCGCAGGCAGCCCGAAAGTTTTGCATGCCGCCTTTGCGATTGCCAATCCGATTTTGGGCGACTGGGTGCAGATGACCAACCACCACTGGGCATTCTCCATTGAAACCACTCGTCAGGCTTTGGGCTTGGAAACGTTGATTCTGTTGAACGACTTTACCGCACAGGCTTTGGCGGTAACGCAAACCGATAAGAAAGACTTGATACAAATCGGCGGTCAAAAACCAATCGAGTTTGCGCCTAAAGCCGTTATCGGCCCAGGTACCGGTTTGGGTGTCAGCGGTTTGGTGCATAGCGCTGCCGGCTGGGTGGCGTTGGCAGGCGAGGGCGGCCATACCAGCTTCCCACCGTTTGACGATATGGAAGTGTTGATTTGGCAATACGCTAAAAACAAATACGGCCATGTTTCTGCCGAGCGTTTCTTGAGCGGCTCAGGTTTGAGCCTGATTTACGAAACATTGGCCAAACGCGACAACATCAAACAATGCCGTCTGAAGCCTTCTGAAATCACCGATAAGGCATTGAGCGGAACATCACCGATTTGTCGTCAGACTTTGGATATTTTCTGCGCCATGCTGGGTACGGTTGCTTCCAATTTAGCTTTGACTTTGGGCGCGCGCGGCGGCGTGTATTTGTGCGGCGGGATTATCCCGCGCGTGTTGGATTACTTTAAAACGTCTCCATTCCGCAGCCGCTTTGAAAATAAAGGCCGCTTTGAAGCTTATCTTGCCGCCATTCCCGTGTATGTCGTATTGAGCGAATTTCCGGGCATCGTCGGCGCGACGGTGGCATTAGACAATCATTTAAATAACGTTTAAACACACAAACGGCGGTGCAGGGCAGGGTACGAAAATGTACCTTGTCCTGAACGTCAAAGAATCAAAGGGTAGAGTATATGTTAAGCAAAATCAGCGAATCATTGTCCAATCTCTCCGGTGCAGAACGCAAAGTTGCCGAATCTGCGCTGGCCGAGCCGAAATGGTTTGTTCATGCCGCTGTGGCGGAAATCGCCGAGCGTGCATCCGTCAGTCAGCCGACAGTGATCCGTTTCTGCCGCAGTTTGGGTTACAAAGGCTTACCTGAGTTCAAACTCGCTTTGTCTGCCAGCATCGGTCATGAAGGTATGCCTTACGTTCATGAAGAATTGAACGCCGATGACAACATGAGCAGCGTGGTCGAAAAAGTATTGGGCAATGCCGCAGCCTCCCTTTTGGGTGAGCGCCGTTTCTTGAAAGAGTCTGAGCTGGAAAACGCGATTGCCATTCTGATGCACGCGCGACGCGTTGAGTTTTATGGTGTCGGCAACTCCGGCATTGTTGCCCAAGATGCGCAGCACAAATTCTTCCGTTTCGGTATGTCAACCGTCGCCTATGTCGATACGCATACCCAGTTGATGGCGGCTTCCGTATTGACCGAGCAGGATGTATTGGTGGCGATTTCCAATACCGGCTCATCTATCGAATTGTTGGATGCGGCCAGTATTGCCAAAGAAAACGGTGCAGCCGTTATCGCGCTGACCCGCAATGATTCGCCGTTGGCCCAAATGGCCGACTGCGTATTGAGCATTGCCACTCAGGAAAATGCCGAGCTTTATACGCCTATGGTGTCCCGTCTTCTGCAGCTGGCCGTTATCGACATTCTTGCCATCGGCTTGGCTTTACGCTTGGGCGACACGGCCAGCATTCAACTGCAAAAAAGTAAAAAAAGCATACATAACAAACACATCGAATACGATAAAGATTGATTCTTCACTGATATCTTTAGACGGCCCCAACCTACATCAAGGCCGTCTGAAACCTCAAAAAACGGAAACCACCCCGTTCCCGTTTCAGACGACCTCACGGCCGTTTTCTCAACAAAACTGTCCACTATCCAGGAGAGCATCCGATGAAACACCTTCACGATTTACCAGCTTGGTCAAAATTATGGATACATTTTGACGAAACCAAAGAACAACATATGCGCGAAATGTTCGAGCAAGATCCCGAACGTGCCGAGCGCTACTGGCTGCAGGTTGGCGGCCTGACTTTGGATTATTCTAAAAACCGTATCAACGACGAAACCATGTCGCTTTTGTTCGAGTTGGCGCGTGAAGCAGGCGTGCCGGAGCGGATGCAGCAAATGTTCCACGGCGAAAAAATCAATACGACAGAAAACCGCGCCGTACTCCACGTTGCCCTGCGCAACCGCACCAATGCCCCTATCGTCGCAGATGGCGAGGATGTCATGCCTAAGGTCAACCATGTCCTGCAACGCATGGGCGAGTTCGCACACGAAGTCCGCAGCGGCAGCTGGTTGGGCTATACCAATCAAGTCATTACCGACGTTGTCAACATCGGTATCGGCGGCTCCGACCTCGGCCCTCTGATGATGTGTACCGCGCTCAAGCCTTTTGGTCATCCTCGCCTGAAGATGCACTTCGTCTCCAACGTAGACGGCTCCCAACTGAGCGACGTATTGTCTAAAGTCCACCCTGAAACCACGCTGTTCATCATTGCTTCCAAAACCTTTACCACTCAAGAAACCCTGACCAACGCCCTGACCGCGCGTAAATGGTTCTTGGATCATGCAGGCGATGAAAGCGCCATAGCCAAACATTTCGTTGCCGTATCGACCAACCAAAAAGCCGTCGCCGAATTCGGTATCGATACCGCCAATATGTTTGAATTCTGGGACTGGGTCGGCGGCCGTTACAGCCTGTGGTCGGCCATCGGCCTGCCGATTATGCTGTATCTCGGCGAAGAAAACTTCATTGAAATGCTCAATGGCGCGCACCTGATGGACCAACACTTCATCAACACGCCGCTGGAGCGCAACCTGCCTGTTATCCTTGCCCTTATCGGCGTTTGGTACATCAACTACTACGGCGGCGGCAGCCACGTTATCGCGCCTTACGACCAACATCTCCACCGCCTGCCCAAATTCATCCAGCAGCTCGATATGGAGAGCAACGGCAAACAAGTGACCCTTGACGGCAAAGCTGTCGGTTACGAAACCTCACCGATTATTTGGGGTGAAACCGGTATCAACGGCCAGCACGCCTTCTTCCAACTGCTGCACCAAGGTACGCACATCACGCCGATTGACCTGATTGCATCCCTTGAAAAACGCAGCAACCTGCGCGGTCACCACGAAATCCTGCTGGCGAACGTTTTTGCCCAAGCCGAAGCCTTTATGCGCGGCAAAACGCCTGGCGAAGTACGCGCCGAGCTTCAAGCCCAAGGCATGGACGAAGCGCGTATCGAAGAGCTGGTTCCGCACAAAACCTTCTCCGGCAACCGTCCGACCAACCTCATCCTCATGGACAAAATCAACCCGCGTAATATGGGCAGTCTGATTGCCATGTACGAACACAAAACCTTCGTTCAAGGCATTATTTGGGGCATCAACAGCTTTGACCAATGGGGCGTAGAGCTCGGCAAACAACTGGCTAAAACCATTCTTGCCGAATTGACCGGCGAGACCGAAGTGCAAAAACACGACAGCTCGACTACACGTCTGATTAATCTTTATTTGAATGCCAACAAATAAAGCATTTATTTAAAACAAAAGGCCGTCTGAAATTTTCAGACGGCCTTTTGTTTTATTCCGGATCATCCGTAAACGCATTTTCCCGAAATATCGGTACAAATGTGAAAAGATACAGTACGAATACGGTGGCGGTCAGAATCGCAGGAACGGTAATGAAAAATATCGGGTTCACGTTCATCAAGAAAGCGCGCGAGATGGCGGCCATAAAGAGTAGGGGGACGGCAATGCGGCAGAGTTTCGGGTAGTCGAGTTTGGTAAAGCCGCTGTGCCACAGTCCGGCGGTCAGCCACACCATCATCACACCGCCCATCATGCCGCTGAGGGTAATCAGGTGTAATGGGGCGGAGGAGGGCAGATTTTGCAGTTTCGCCGCGCCTGTCCACAGATAGCCGGCTGCGGCAAAGAGTTGGAGCTGGTAATAAGTGCGGACGTAGTGTTTGCGCAGGAGTTCGTGATGGTGAAGCTCACGCAGCTTGGCGAGCAGGATAAAGCCGACGGCAAGCGCAGTAAACCCGGCGGTTTGCGCGGGCAGCCAAAGTTCGGCGGCGGCGTGCAAGAGCAGGAAAGTAATGGCGATGTTTTTATAAACGATATTTGGAATAAAAACAGGGTCTTTCAGACGGCATTCTTTAAGGGCTTCCGCGCCCAAAAGAATGCTGACGCGCACGGATACAAACATGACAGCTGCCATGTTCAGATGCACTTGCACGTGAAGTAAGTTCAAATCGCCAGTTGCGGCGTAGGCCGTCTGAAAAGCAGTAAATGCGGCAAGCAGCATTAGCAGGGCAAAGTTGTCCGTGTTGCGGTCGAGCCAAATCAGCCAGGCGCAGAACAGCAGCAACACCAGCCAATAGGCAGCAACGAAAAACGAGGCAGTTTGCGGCGAAAAGGGCAGTATGGCGGATGAGGCGAGCAATAATGCCGCCATCAAAGTAGCGACAGGTTTCAGACGGCCTTGATAGCCCGTCCATTCAAGCATGGCGGCAGTCAGGAAGCCACCGTATGCCGCAGGCAGCATGAGTTCTAAGAAGATTTGGCGGTGCAGGACGATAGCGGCGGGGCTGATGAAAAACACCAACGCGCCGAGTATGGCAAGCATCGCCGCGCCGACGAAAAACGGCCGCATAGGGTGGGTGAAAAATTTATTCATCGCTTGGCTTGATTCTGCATGAAGATGCTTTCGGATATGGATTTATTGGGCGGACAGGGCCGTATCTTTTGCCAAAGAGGCAAGCCTGCGGCTTGCTTGCCCCCTCCCTAGCCCTCTCCCGCGGAGAGAGGGGATTAAGCTGTCGAGTCCGAACATTTTCAGGTTTGCCTGCCAGCTGATTCCCAATCCTGCGCCCTCTGATTTTCAGAAACCTGATTCCCTCGCCCCGTGGGAGAGGGTTAGGGAGAGGGCAACGAACCGCAAGGTTCGTCAGACACTCAAATCCCCGTATCATTCATATTATTGATATTATTGTTTGAATTGTATTATTTTCAATAATAATAAATAATCCTAAACCAATATAAATAACAGCCATTATCCAACGACTAAACTTCTCTACAATTTCACCAACACCTGAAATATTAGCCAATCTTTGTGCTGTATATACTAAAACAAAAATCAATATTAAAAATACAAGAAGAGTAACTAATAAGTCGACAAGATCTAAAGTCACAAAGTAAGGAACAAAAAGTCCAATATTATCTGCACCACAACTAGCAACTGTAACCAAAGCAACAATACCGACTAATTTTGACAACCCTTTTTCATCCAATTCTTTTTTAGCTCTTTTTTCGCCCTCACAATCGTCGTAAATAGCAACTTTAATACCTAAGTAAATCGGTATTAAACCTAATAAACCCAACACCCATTTTTCCGGAACATAATGCAAAACAAAAGCTAGAAATAAACTAACTAATATTAAAATTACAGAACCTAAATATTGTCCGATATAAATATCTCGATATTCTTTTCTAGTATTTGCTCTAGCAAAAAATATTAATAGTATTACCAACAAATCTACTGCTGTAGCAATATATAAAACAGCAGCAGTAATCACAGTCGAAAACATAAAGCACCTCATAATGAATTCCCTGCCCCCTTGGTACCACGGCTTTTTCAAAAACCGAATCGCGTTCGGATAACAGATTCGTATCTTTCGCTAAAGAGGCAAGCCTGCGGCTTGCTTACCCTCTCCCTAGCCCTCTCCCACGGGAAGAGGGAATCGGGTTACCAAACCCTAACATTTTCAGGTTTACCTGACATCTGATTCCCAATCCTGCACGCTCTGATTTTCAGCAACCTAATCCCCTCTCCCCGTGGGAGAGGGTTAGGGAGAGGGCAACGAACCGCAAGGTTCGTCAGATACTCAAATCCCCTCATCACTCATAATAATGAATCCCCTGAAACTCCCTTGCCACAACTGCCTCTTCAAAAGCCGAATCGCGTTCGGACAGCGGCGTGGGCAGGGTCATCACGTTTTGTACGTTCATGCCCTTAGTGGAAAGCAGCATGATTTCATGGCTCAGGCGCGCGGCTTCGAAGCGGTCGTGCGTTACCAGCATACACGCCATGCCCTGCTGCTCGATTTTTTCCACCAGCATGGCGACCAAAATATCGCGCAAATCGCGGTCCAAACCGACGAACGGCTCGTCCAGCAAGGCAAGGTCGCAGCCGCACAGCAGCAGGCGCAAAAATGCTACCCGTTTCGCCATGCCGCCGGACAATTCGGTCGGATATTTGTTCAAATCGCCCGCAGTCAGCCCGACTTTCGCCGCCAGCGCGATGATTTCGCCTTCATCGGGTTTGTCCATAAAAATAGCGATATTCTGCATCGCGGTCAAGTTTTCCGGCAGGCGGTTTTCCTGAAACAGAAAACCCGTTTTGCGGAAAGTATTGCGTATCGAGCCCGATTTCGGCGTTTCCAAGCCCGCAATCAAACGCAAAACCGTCGTCTTGCCACAGCCGCTCGGCCCGAACAAGGCCTTCACTTCGCCGTGTTGCAGGTTCAAACTGAAATCGCGCACGATGGGGTCGCGGAGAATTTCAAAACGCACGTTTTCAAGGCTGAGCATCATCTCCTCCACGGCATAAACAAAATTTCCAAAGGCTTGGTAATCAAGTATTCAAACAGCGACACAAACACGATAACCAACACCACATAAGCCATCACCGTCGAAGTCTCCAGCATCGCCCTCGCGTCCGCAATCCGCGCGCCCACGCCTTCGCTCGCGCCCAAGAGTTCCGCCATAATCACCACCTTCACCCCCATCGCCACCGCCACGCCGACGCTGGAAATCACATAGCCCGTCAGATGCGGGATATACAGATAACGGATTTTTTTCAGACGGCCTAATTTATAAGCGTCAAACAACTCCTCATGCTGCTTGTTCACGCTCGCCATCCCGACCGCCGCACTCGCAAACGTCAGCGGCGCAACCAACACAATGATGGTAAACAACACGCTCGGATTGCCGAATCCGAACCAAAACAACGCCATCACCACCCAAATAATCGGCGGCATCGCCAACAAAACCGTAATCACAGGCTTGAGCAACGCCATCGCCGTCTTAAAGCTGCCCGCCACCAGCCCCGCCGCCAATCCCGCTGCCAGCGCAACCGAAATCCCCACCACCGACCGCCACAGCGAAATCCCGATTTCGTTTTCCTGAAAATGTTTCAATAAATCCAAAGACTTTTGAAACACCTCCACCGGCGCAGGCAGCATAAACTCGCCGAACACGGCACTGCCCCACGCCCACAACGCTACCACCACCATCGCCACGCTCAGACCGGCAAAGCCGCTCCAAAGGTAGTCGATGATGTAAAACACCGCAGGCTGCGGTTTGCGGATTTTGTCGGTTTTAATCATGGTTTGGGTGTTGGTTTGATGGGAATGGTGTAGGGATGATAGGTCGTCTGAAAAATATTTGCCTACTTCTCAGACGACCTATCCGATATTCCTAAGACAAACTGATTCCGCGAGAGCGTTCCTGTTGTCCCTGTTGCACCAAATCCTGTTGAAATTCAGAGGATTTCTCTGATTGTCGGACTACTTCAAGTCTTTCCTCTAGCTCCTTGTTAAATGCTTCAATTACGTCTTTGTTCTTTTCCCTCAGCTGCAAGGCAAACGAACCGTCCGTATCATTCTTCAGTCCGTCAATCAGGTGCTTAAGCCTTTCCTCCGCTGTTTGGACTCTGCTTGTCGAAGCGGACATTGCGGCATTGTCTGCTTCTGTCTGAATTCCTTGAAATGTAGGGCTTCCCGCTGCCAAACCGATTTTTTGATCTGTAATATCTTGGGCATCTGCAAACGTTTTGGAAAGCGAACGCCATTGTGCCGCATGTTTCAGCCAGCCCAATGCTTGCTTTTGGTCATCTGCGTCAACGCGACGGACACTGTGCTCATATCCGTAAATCGGCAGTGAATAAGGCGTAACTGCCTGCGGTCTGGGGGAGTACTTGCCGTTTTTATCGACATCAATCGCACCGTTGGCAAAATCAGCAACGGTCAGGTATAGCATGACGCTTGCCGCTATCGCATCCGGTCCGTCTCCCTGAGTCTTGGCAAGATCCCGCCATATTCTTTCCTGCGTCGCTTTACCGTGTCCATATTTACCCAGCAGGCGCATAGGCTCTTCAAGTGTCCAGTTCTTCAAGCTCAATTTGTGCTTAATGAACGCTTTCTCATGGAAATCGCGGATTTTTTCAAATTTAACATCGGTATTGGTTTGACCCGTTTGCTCCATTTGAACGGCTAATGCGTCGAGATAGCCTCGGGCCATATCGACACGGATTTCATTCAGCTTACTTTCACTGAATTTCCGTCCCGAGGTTTCCTTCATAAACAGAATGGCGGCTTCGCCCGTTACAGTATCGCCTTTGGCAACGCCTTTTGCCCAACCCGCATAGTCGTAGCCTTTGGACAAAAGTTCTTCGTAAACACGGATAGCTCCCTGTACTTGGTTTCTGTCTATCATATCCTGATAGCGTTTTATATCCTGCAAATTAATCGTTTGCGGCATTTTTATTTCCTTTCTATGGCAAAGTTAATTAAAGTTTTCTTTCAAGATGCTTAGCATTATCTTTAAACTCTTCCAATATTTTTTTAGATTGACTTTCGATTTTTCTCCAGTCTTTCAAATAAAATTTGCTATATGAGGCGCGGAAGTTAATATATAGATTGTCTTTCCAGAGAAAGTCATGTGTACATGGCGGGTTAATTGATTCATTTTTCTTATTATTGAAACAAGAAATATATGTTGTTACATTGCCATTTTTATCCTTTCCGATAAACAGGTTATCAGAACCTCCCAACGAATGCTCTGCCTGCGGTTCGTATTCTTCCAAATTATACAATACCCTACCTGTTTTCCGGTATCTGTATGGGGGAATATTATCTTTATCCAAATTCCTTTCCAGCCGCTTGGTCAAAAAGTCCAATGACCAAGGCGTTTTATCCGCATGATAGCTGAACTCCACCCAAGGGTTTTCCGGATAATCCATGGCATCATAATAATCAAATCCCGTCTGATTTCGCAAATCGAAAATCTCGTCCGTTTTCAGGTTCCATATAACTAAAAATCCGGTTAGAGGGGATTCTAAGGTTCGAGGTGGAGGATTATAGGTTTCCCATTCCTTCGACAAACCACTCGGCGTGTCTTCGTAACTGACAACAGGGCCGGGAGTAATATATGAAGAAAAACGGATGGGGATACCGCCGAAATTGCCGACCGTATCATGATGCGGGTAAGGGTAACGACTCTCTTTTTGATCAAATACAGCCTGTGCATCGTTTTTTTGGGGCGGATTGCAAGCGATTAAAAACGGCAACAGGCAGAAGACGGCATATAATTTTTTTACGGTAAAATATTTCATCAACTATTCCTTATCATCTGCTGTAAAAGTTAAAGTTTTATAGCTTAAATTATAATCAGAAAATTTGGGGTTTATTTACAAAAATTGTAGTAAACGTAAGTTGGGCTATGTCCTGACATTTCAGGTAATTCAACGGTTTCTAGTTTTGGCAACCCAATCCGCTGTTACCACCTATCGTTATTCGCGCACAGAAGGGAATCTAGAAGTTTGACGTTGCTGTAATTTTAAAATATTCCTGCAATATCGGGGGCTAGATTCCCGCCTGTGTGCGAATAACGGCTTTTTGTGTACTGTTCTAATTATTATCTGATAGGCCATCTGAAAATGACAAGTCAGATTTCATGGCTTCCACTATTTTCAGACGGCCTCTATCCTCTTTTAAGCCAAGAAGAACCCGTTATCCGGCAGCTTGCCTCCTAAGAGTTTCGGGTTGAACTGCATCAGGATTTCGTAAAACTTCAAAATCTCGTTCTTCACTTCGCTGCCTTTGGTTACCGTCAGCCGCGCGCCGTCCAAGCCCATGACTAGGGCGGGTTCGGGGGCGGGGAGGTAGTTTTTGCCGATTTTCGCGGCGCTTTGGCGGTTGGCAAGTATCCAGTTGAGCGCGTTTTTCAAATCCTGATGGAAGATGTCGAACTGCGCCTTGTGCGCGTGGAAATATTCTTCGTTGGCGATGATGCCCGCCATCGGAATCAGCGGTTTGGTGTCAAACGCCTGCCCCCATGCCTTCACCAAATCAAAGCCGCGCACGACGTTTACGCCCATGGTTTTGCCTTTGAGCATACCCGCGCTCGCCATCGGTTCGGGCAGGATGGCGGCGTGGTAGTCCTTGCTCAAAAACAGCCCCACCGCTTCGGGCGGCGTGGCGGTATAAGTGATGCCGACTTTGTGCGCGTCGATTTTCAGTTTTTTCAGCAAGGCTTGCAGCACGATGTCGGGCATGTCGTTTTTAAACGGCACGAGGATTTTTTTGCCGACCAAATCCTGCGGCGAGGCAATCGCGCTGCCTTTGCAGACCAACTGCGTGATGCCGTTGGTCAAAATATTGACCATGCCGACTTTCTGCCCTTGGTTACGCAGGTTCACGCCGACATTGCTCGGACTCATCATCACTTTAAATTGCCCGCTCGCCACGCCCGCGCGAAGTTGGTCGGGCGAACGCCAAATTTTTAGCGACACGTCCGCCTGCTTCGCCAGCTTGCCTTGCAACGCCGCTACGGCGATGGTAACGCTGGGCATTGCCGGCGCGCCGTACACGGTAAATTGTTCTTTACCGGCTGCCAACAATGAAGGCGAAACGCCTGCTGCTGCCAGCGCGGCGGTCATTTTTAAGAAATCACGTCTTTTCATATCCATTTTTTATCTCCTAATTCTTAATAAGCCAGTGTAGGCATTCTTTCAGACGGCCTGATTTTAAAACGCCGCGTGCAAACTCAACCAATATGTCCTGCCCGGTGCATACACTACACTGGGGGATAGGGCGAGGACGTGGTCGCCGCTGATGTGTTCGGCGTATTTTTTGTTGAACACGTTGTTCACGCCCAGGCGCAAGCCGTATTTGTCTTTGATGTTCACGCCGGCATACACGTCGGCAACGGTAAAGCCTTTGGCGGCTTCGCGTTTGTCTATGCCCAGACCGCTTGCCGCGTCAAAATCGCCGCGCGTTTGTTTGGCGACAAAGCGTGTTGCGGCGCCGATGTTGTAGCTGCCGTGGGCAAAGTAGTTTTTGTAGTCGGCTTGGACGGCGGCTTCAAACGGACGGATTTGATAGAGCGGCCTGCTGTCGGTTTCGTTGTGTCCGTAGTTGTAGGTAGCTTTGATACCTGCCGCCCAATGCGGATTGAAGTTGTAACGCGCGTAGGCTTGCGCGGTAAATAATCGCGCGTCCACGTTGCGTGTGATGATGCCGCCGCCTTTGGAAGCCGTGCCGCTTTGTCCGTGGGCACGGTCAAAAATAATCAGGTCTTTGACTTTGTCCGCCACAAGCGTGCCGCCTACGTTCCAGCCCGCGCCTGCCAACGAGTTCATGTAGCCGTTGTAGTAGTCGTTGCGGCTGTCGGCGGTGAGCTTGATGCGGTTGTGTTTTTCGGTTTTCAGCAGGGGATTGCCTGCGATGGCGGCGGCTGGATTTTGGTTCATCAGCGCGCCGTTCATGCGGTTTTGTATGATGGCGGCAAGCGAGTTGAAGCGTTCGGTGTTGTCGCCGATGCGTTCCAAATGTGCAAGGGAAACGCTGTATTTTTGCGTTTCAGACGGCGTGAAATCGTATTTGAGTTCGCCCGACAAAGCATGACGGCGCACTTTGCCGTTGAAGTCGTAGCCGTAATGGGTTTTCCAGATTTGTTGCGCCGAGGCAAAGGCGAGATTGCGGTTCATCGGATGGGCGGGTTGCGCCGTATTTTTGCGAACGTCCGCTTCGTTGAGTTCGTAGCTCAAACCCAAGTCCAGTTTGTGTCGGTCGTCAAACTTGTAAGACAAGGTATCGGCAATGCGCCAGCGGTCGAGGTGTACATCGGCGAAACGGTAGCCGTTGAGGAAATCGCGCATGGCGGTGTGGGCGTTGCGCTCGCCGTTTTGGCTGTCGTTGCGGTAGCTGACTGCGGCGTTGTTGTGGAACTTGCCGAAATCTGCATCGTGTTTGAGCGAGAAGTCGTACACTTTTCGGTCAAGCTCTACGAATACTTGCTGCGGCGTATTGTTTTGGCGCAGTGAGTAATTGTCGGCATGGCGTTTGAGTTTGATGACGCCTGCTTCCGCGCTGACCGTATTGCTCAAATCGGCATTGCCCCAACGCGCGTTGAGTTTGGTGATGTGGCGTTCGGTGTCCAATGCGTCGTTGACGAACTGCGGCTGGCGGTCGTTGTTGATGTCGTCGTGCAGATAAGTGAGGCGGTATTCCTGATTTTCAGACGGCACGAAACCGAGTACCAAAGCTTGATTAAAACGGCTGTATTTCCAATCGGTATCGCGCCCGCCGCCGTCTTTGTAGCCGTTTGCCTTGGTGTGATTGAGGTTGGCTACGCCGTATACCTTCGCCCCACGCGCTTGCGCGGTAACGGAGTTGTAAAAGCTTTTGCCGTAAAAGCCGCTGTTTGCCTTCAGCGGGCGGAAGGCTTGGTCTATGTTTTCGGTAACAAAGTAATGATTGCTGCGGTCGGTGCGGTCGAATTGGTTTTCGGGGAAGTAGCCCTGAGCTGCGGTCGGCGCAACGGGCTTGGGGGGCGAGAAGGCTTTGACAGGCTGGATTTCGTCAGGGTCTGCCAAGGTTTCGGCAAAGCCGTTTGCGGCGGCAAAACTACTCATTAATAAGCAAATCAAATGGTTTTGTTTCATGATTTATATCCTGATAATCGTTTTTATTTATTATGCTCTTAGAGAGAAGCAAAGTAAAGAAACGATAAAGTATCTGAAGCCGATAAAACTTTATTGTCGGTAAGGAATGCTTTAGCCTTGAACACAAGCCGATATGGGCTAAAAACTTTTAGAAGAAAGTGTTAGCGAGGTTTGTATTTGAGTTTTATTTTGCGTTTGTGTTTTCCGTTCATAAAGCAGATAGACCGTCTGAAAAAAACTCTCTCTTTTCAGACGGCCTATTGCTGGTTATAATGAATTTTACGAATCATTATTATTTCTATTTAAATATAGGAGAAACGCATGAGCACCCGTACCGAACACGACACCATGGGCAATGTCGAAGTCCCGTCCGAAGCCTATTGGGGCGCGCAGACCCAGCGCAGCCGCAACAATTTCAAAATCGGCGGCGAAACCCTGCCGCGGCCTTTGATTTATGCTTTGGCGCTGGTGAAAAAAGCCGCAGCCGCCACCAATGTTTCCCTCGGCAGGATTAAGCCCGAACAGGCGGATTTGATTACGCAGGCGGCGGACGACGTGTTGAACGGCAAGCTCGACGGGCAGTTCCCCTTAGTGGTTTGGCAGACCGGCTCCGGCACGCAGTCCAATATGAACATGAACG
Organism: Neisseria sp. P0009.S008; assembly: GCF_051958615.1. Classification (NCBI taxonomy): domain Bacteria; kingdom Pseudomonadati; phylum Pseudomonadota; class Betaproteobacteria; order Neisseriales; family Neisseriaceae; genus Neisseria; species Neisseria sp. P0009.S008. The sequence continues at coordinate 104,909 of NZ_JBQCVG010000005.1, read as the reverse complement.
AAGTGCTGGCAAACCGCGCCAACGAAATCGCCGGTACGGGTTTGGCGGCGTATCAGCCCGTCCATCCCAACGACCATGTGAACCACGCGCAATCGACCAACGACGCGTTCCCGACCGCCATCCACGTCGCCGCCGCGATTGAAATCAACCGCCACCTTATTCCGGCGGTAAAAGCCTTGCGCGATACATTGGACAAAAAAGCCCAAGCCTTCGCCCCCATCGTCAAAATCGGCCGCACCCATTTGCAGGACGCGACGCCGCTGACTTTGGGACAAGAATTTTCCGGCTACGTTTCCCAGCTCGACCACAGCTTAGGCCGTCTGAACGACGCACTCAAAGGTTTATACGAACTCGCTTTGGGCGGCACGGCGGTCGGTACGGGCTTGAACAGCCATCCCGAATACGCCGAAAAAGCCGCCGCCAAACTCGCCGAATTGTCCGGTCTACCGTTTGTCAGCGCGCCGAACAAATTTGAAGCCTTGGGCGGACGCGATGCCGCCGTTGCCGCTTCGGGCGCATTGAAAACGCTGGCGGCAAGCCTGAACAAAATCGCCAACGACATCCGCTGGTTGGCAAGCGGCCCGCGCTGCGGTTTGGGCGAAATCAAAATCCCCGAAAACGAGCCGGGTTCGTCTATCATGCCGGGCAAAGTCAACCCGACTCAATGCGAAGCGATGACCATGGTGTGCTGCCAAGTGTTCGGCAACGACGTCACCATCGGCATGGCAGGCGCGTCGGGCAATTTCGAGCTGAACGTCTATATGCCCGTTATCGCCTACAACCTCTTGCAATCCATCCGCCTGTTGGGCGATGCGTGCAACAGCTTCAACGAAAACTGCGCCATCGGCATCGAACCCGTACCGGAAAAAATCGATTATTTCCTGCACCATTCACTGATGTTAGTTACTGCGTTAAACCGCAAAATCGGCTACGAAAACGCCGCGAAGGTCGCCAAAACCGCCTACAAAAACGACAAATCGTTGCGCGAAACCGCCATCGAATTGGGCTTGTTGACAGGCGAAGAGTTTGACGAATTGGTCGTTCCTGCCGATATGGTTCATCCGCGTTAAGCTTTAATAATGAAACATGCCGTCTGAAAATGTGTTCAGACGGCATGTTTTTATGCTGCGCTTGTTTTTTGTTCGAATAGGGCAAAAATCATTGGCAGCAGATTGGCGACCATTAAAAACATTATTGAGTTCAGAAATGTACGCCAGGCGTAATGCCACGTCTCCGTTCTGTCTGCTTGAGGTAGGAGCGATGCGGTATAGCGGTTGTGTAGGGTTTTTGCGGTGTCATTGTTTTCCAAATAGTCCAACGAAAGTACCAATAATTTACCCGTGTCTTTGTGTTGTAAGAATTTGGCATGTTCAACCCAGATGCCTGGCTTGGCGTGTTCGCATAAAGATTCAATGCCGACGCAAGAGGCCAAGCTGTTTTGGTTGTTTTGCAAAATCGACAGCTCGTTTTTTTCAGCCTGCATGACTGCGGAGGAGGTTTGATGAAGGTATGCGCTCATGCCGTTGCTCTCTATTGCTTGAAAATCATGGAGCTGGCTGAATCCGCCATTTTCCCAGGCGACGAATACGGCATAGCATCCGCAGCATAGGCAGATCATGACCAATTTTAAGACAATGTTTTTCATCCTTGCTCCTTTTGTTTGAAGACGGCGGCAAAGTCAGGAGGCGTGTTTTCTCGTTTGAAGGTAAGTTTAGGTTTTAGCTGTTTTTATTGTGAGGTTGAGTGTAACATGGGTAATCAAAAGGCCGTCTGAAAATTTTCAGACGGCCTTTTATTATGTGTTTAGATGGGTTTAAGCCAACAATTCACGCCAGCGTTTGACTTGGAAACGGACTTGTTCAGGCGCAGTACCGCCCAAGTGGTTGCGCGCGTTTAAGCTGCCTTCGGGTGTCAGCACGCTGTAAACATCGTTGGCAATCAAACCGCTGAAACCTTGTAGGACTTCAAGCGGCAATTCGCTCAAATCAACGCCTGTTTCATCGGCATGGCGCACGGCTTGGGCAACGACTTCGTGGCTGTCGCGGAAAGGCATGCCTTTTTTCACCAAGTAATCCGCCAAGTCGGTAGCCGTTGCAAAACCCTGCATTACGGCGGCGCGCATATTGTCGGGTTTGACGGTCACGCCGCGCATCATATCGGCGTAAATGCGCAGGGTGTCGATAAGTGTGTCGGCAGTGTCAAACAAAGGCTCTTTGTCTTCCTGATTGTCTTTGTTGTATGCCAAAGGTTGCGATTTCATCAGGGTAATCAAGCCGATAAGGTGTCCGATGACTCTGCCTGACTTACCGCGCACGAGTTCGGGAACGTCGGGATTTTTCTTCTGCGGCATGATGGATGAACCTGTGCAGAAACGGTCGGCGATGTCGATAAAGCCGAAACGCGGACTCATCCACAAAATCAATTCTTCAGACAGGCGGCTCAAGTGAACCATAATCAGCGAGGCGGCGGCGGTGAACTCGACGGCAAAATCGCGGTCGGATACGGCATCGAGCGAGTTTTGGCAGATTTGTTCGAAACCCAACAATTCGGCGGTGATTTCACGCTGAATCGGGTAGGTGGTACCGGCAAGAGCTGCGGCGCCGAGCGGCATACGGTTGACGCGTTTGCGGCAGTCGGCCATGCGCTCGAAATCGCGGCCGAGCATTTCAACATAGGCGAGCATGTGATGCCCGAAGCTGACCGGCTGGGCAACTTGCAGGTGGGTAAAACCGGGCATAACGGTTTCGGCATTTTGTTCCGCCAAATCGACTAAGGCCGTCTGAAGGCTTCGAATCAGGTCTTGAATAACGGTAATCTGATCACGCAGCCACAGGCGGATGTCGGTGGCGACTTGGTCGTTGCGGCTGCGGCCGGTATGCAGGCGCTTGCCCGCATCGCCGATTTTGTCGGTGAGACGGCGTTCGATGTTCATGTGGACATCTTCCAAATCCAGCGACCAGGAAATCGTTCCTTCTTTGATTTCTGCTATAATCTCGGCCATGCCCTGATGGATGACGGAGAGGTCGTCTTCGCTCAAAACGCCCGACTGTGTCAGCATTTGCGCGTGTGCTAGCGAGCCTTGGATGTCCCATTCTGCCAGTCGTTTGTCAAAATCAATCGAGCCGGTATATTTTTTGACCAGCTCGGAAACAGGTTCGTTAAAACGGCCTGACCAGGTTTTGTCCTTGCTCATATCAGCATCCTTAAAATATAAATAAAAAAACAGGGTCTACGTCTTCAATATAGCAGACCCGTCTATACATTATGAAAGAAAACGGTTGAAATCATGTCTATTATACGTCAAATAAACCAGAATTTCGCAGTGCCGGATTTGCGCAATTCCGCAACTTTGGTGCGCCTACTCATTGTTTTGTTAATCAGTTTGTTTATCTTTCCGCTGATGACGGTATCGGGCGTGCCTTATCCGGAACAGATTTTCCAACATTTTTCATGGGCTTGCCCCGTCATCCTTTTAATTTTACTTAAAGTCTATTTCTTACAGGCATTTGCGCCGTCCCTGCTTCGCTCGCAGTACAGCGTTGTGGTTTCCTACGTCTCCAACCTGCTGATTTTCTTGTTTGTCGATTTAGTAATTTTGAAGACAGATATTTGGTCGTTGATTCAGCACTTCTTCTTGCTGACCTTTTTTTGTTTCAGTTTCATGTACATCGAAGCGGCCCGCCGCAACAGCCTTGCGCCTTCTATTTCCGAAGCTAGATTGAGTGCGTTGACGGCGCGTATCCGTCCGCATTTCTTGTTTAACAGCCTGAATGCCGCGATCAGCTTAATCCGTCTGCGTCCGTATGATGCGGAAACTTTGCTGGAGAATCTAGCCAACCTGTTCCGCGCACAACTGCGCGACGGTAGTCAAAACAGCACCTTGGGGCAGGAAATCGAGTGGGCGCAGGAATATATTGCCATCGAGCAAATCCGCATGGGACATATGCGTGTACAGGTTATGTGGCAGCACCATGCACCCGACGATGCGGAAACGCCGCATCTGCTGCTGCAACCGCTTTTGGAAAATGCTGTATTCCATGGTGTCGAATCCAGCCACCGCCCAGGGATAATTACAGTATTAACAAAATTGGAAAAATCATCTATTTTCATCAGTATCGAAAATCCGTGTGGAAAAGAACCTAATGAAAATACCAAGCCGCATAAAGGCAATTCTATGGCCTTACGCAATCTGAAAGAGCGTCTGACTTTGATGTATGACACCGACGCGAAAATCAGAAACATCCAATCAGACGGCCTGTTCCGCGTTGAAATCATATTGCCGTACCGTAAAAAATCAGCCGAAGTTTCCCGTCTGTTTGGCTAAACCGCATAGAAGAGGGTGGCTTTAGATAGGTTAGACTATTAACACATTAAATAAAATAGTTTAAATTTATTACATTCAGTAACATAACTGTTCCCATTTTTTGAAAACTGGTCTATGATGCTTAAAAGGATTGTTTACAATCCTTAATTGCAAATCATTTGCAATTGCCCAGAAGAAAAAACAGAAAAAGGAACAAAGAGATGTTAGAAGCCTATCGTAAAGCCGCCGCCGAGCGCGCCGCCCTTGGTATTCCCCCCCTTCCTCTGACTGCTCAGCAGACTGCTGATTTGGTTGAGCTGCTGAAAAATCCACCTGCCGGTGAAGGTGAGTTCTTGGTTGAGCTGTTGGCTCACCGCGTACCACCCGGTGTGGACGATGCCGCCAAAGTCAAAGCCTCATTTTTGGCAGCCGTTGCCGAAGGCAGCGTATCCAGTCCGCTGATTTCCCCTGAGTATGCTACCGAGCTGTTGGGTACCATGCTTGGCGGTTACAACATTCATGCACTCATCGAACTCTTGGACAACGACAAACTTGCGCCTATCGCTGCAAATGGTCTGAAACACACTCTGCTGATGTTTGACTCTTTCCACGATGTTCAAGAAAAAGCCGAAAAAGGCAACAAATACGCGCAGGAAGTTTTGCAATCTTGGGCGGACGCCGAATGGTTCACCTCGCGCGCCAAAGTTCCCGAAAAAATCACTGTTACCGTCTTCAAAGTCGACGGCGAAACCAATACAGACGACCTCTCTCCTGCACCTGATGCATGGAGCCGTCCTGATATTCCTCTGCACGCGCTGGCGATGTTGAAAAACCCGCGCGACGGCATTAATCCCGACAAACCGGGCGAAGTCGGTCCGATTAAACTGTTGGAAGAACTCAAAGCCAAAGGTTATCCCGTTGCCTACGTCGGCGACGTGGTCGGTACCGGTTCTTCACGCAAATCCGCAACCAACTCCGTGATTTGGCATACCGGCGAAGACATCCCGTTCGTACCGAACAAACGCTTCGGCGGCGTATGCTTAGGCGGCAAAATCGCGCCGATTTTCTTCAATACTCAAGAAGACTCCGGCGCGCTGCCGATTGAAGTCGATGTTTCCGCGCTGAAAATGGGCGATGTCGTCGATATTCTGCCTTATGAAGGCAAAATCGTGAAAAACGGCGAAACCGTTGCCGAGTTCAGCCTGAAATCTCAAGTATTGCTGGACGAAGTGCAAGCCGGTGGCCGTATCAACCTGATTATCGGCCGCGGTCTGACTGCCAAAGCACGTGAAGCATTGAAACTGCCTGCTTCTACCGAATTCCGTCTGCCTCAAGCGCCTGCTGAAAGCAAAGCTGGTTTCACATTGGCTCAAAAAATGGTTGGCCGTGCTTGTGGTCTGCCGGAAGGCAAAGGCGTGCGTCCGGGTACTTACTGCGAACCGCGCATGACGACTGTCGGCTCGCAAGACACTACCGGCCCGATGACCCGCGACGAGTTGAAAGATTTGGCTTGTTTGGGCTTCTCCGCCGATATGGTGATGCAATCTTTCTGTCACACCGCGGCTTATCCAAAACCTGTCGATGTCAGAACCCATAAAGAATTGCCTGCCTTCATCTCTACTCGTGGCGGTGTATCCCTGCGTCCGGGTGACGGCGTGATTCACTCATGGCTCAACCGTCTGCTGCTGCCTGATACAGTCGGTACCGGCGGCGACAGCCACACCCGTTTCCCTATCGGTATTTCTTTCCCTGCCGGCTCCGGCTTGGTTGCTTTCGCAGCAGCCACCGGCGTAATGCCGCTCGATATGCCTGAGTCCGTATTGGTACGCTTTAGTGGCAAACTGCAACCAGGTGTAACCCTGCGCGATTTGGTGAACGCCATTCCGCTTTACGCAATTAAACAAGGTTTGCTCACCGTTGCCAAAGCCGGTAAGAAAAACATCTTCTCCGGCCGCATCCTCGAAATCGAAGGTCTGCCTGATTTGAAAGTGGAACAAGCCTTTGAATTGACTGACGCGTCTGCCGAACGTTCTGCTGCAGGCTGTACCGTGAAGCTCAACAAAGAGCCGATTATCGAGTACATGAAATCCAATATTGTGTTGATGAAAAACATGATTGCCGACGGCTATCAAGATTCGCGCACTTTGGAACGCCGTATCAAAGCCATGGAAGCATGGTTGGCAAATCCTGAATTGCTCGAAGCGGATAAAGATGCCGAATACGCAGCCGTGATTGAAATCAACATGGATGACATTAAAGAGCCGATTATTGCTTGTCCGAATGACCCTGACGACGTGTGCTTCATGTCTGAACGCTCCGGCACCAAAATTGACGAAGTGTTCATCGGTTCTTGTATGACCAACATCGGCCACTTCCGCGCCGCTTCCAAACTCTTGGAAGGTAAAACCGATATCCCGGTACGTCTGTGGATGGCTCCTCCAACCAAAATGGATGCGAAAGAGTTGTCTGATGAAGGTCACTACGGTGTACTCGGCCGTGCAGGCGCGCGTATGGAAATGCCGGGTTGTTCATTGTGTATGGGTAACCAAGCCCAAGTACACGAAGGCGCGACTGTGATGTCCACTTCTACCCGTAACTTCCCGAACCGCTTGGGTAAAAACACCTTTGTTTACCTCGGCTCGGCTGAGTTGGCGGCAATCTGTTCCAAACTGGGTAAAATCCCGACCGTTGAAGAATACCAAGCCAACATCGGTATCATCAACGAACAGGGCGACCAAATCTACCGTTACATGAACTTCAACGAAATCGACAGCTACAACGAAGTAGCCGAGAAAGTGAATGTTTAATATAGCAAGGTAAACCGATTTTCAGACGGCCTTAAGTAACAAAGGCCGTCTGAAACGGAAAAATAAAGGACGTGTTCATCACGTCCTTTTTATTTTTAGTTTAATAAAAGGCCGTCTGAAAGATAAGTTTCAGACGGCCTTTGCTTAGGATAAATAATCAAAAAACCGATTAATCAGTGTTGTTTACTTTACGCCAAAACTAGGTTGGAGCAGGGCGCAAGGCTGGCGCTCGTGACGGCTGCGGCGTGTTCTGCCGGCAATTTTACCGCAGACAATACTCGGATCGTTTTTCTCTTCTGCTTTTTTCGAGTTTTTGTCTGATTTATTCGCGTATTCGTTGCGTTTGTTTCTATCATCGCGGCGAGAGCGGCTGTCGTTGTGCTGAACCGGTTGCGCTTCGGTTTCATCTTGATTGTCATTACCCCACCAATGCGGTTCAAAGCCTTCGATGCGTTCCACATTCAAATCGCTGCCGATCAGCTCTTTAATGGATTCAAACATTTTCTGTTCGGTTTTATCCATTAAGGAAATAGCAACGCCGTCGGCACCGGCCCGGCCGGTACGTCCGATGCGGTGGACGTAGTCTTCAGGTTGGGTTGGCAGCTCGTAGTTGATGACGAAAGGTAACTCGGCAATATCCAGGCCGCGCGCGGCAATGTCGGTGGCAACCAAAACGCGTAATGTACCTTCTTTAAAGGCGTTGAGGGTTTCCAGTCGGCTTTGTTGGGATTTGTCGCCGTGGATGGATTGCGCGGCAATGTTGCGGCGGACGAGGTCGCGGGTAACTTGATCGACGCTTTGTTTGGTTTTGCAGAATACAATGACTTGATTCATATGCAAATCAACAATCAGACGTTCGAGCAGGTTGCGTTTTTTGAGTGCATCAACGGCAATGATGTGTTGCTCGACATTGGCGTTGGTGGTGTTTTGCGCAGCCACTTCAACCATTTCGGGCGTGTGCATAAAATCTTGCGCAAGCTTGCGGATAGGTGGTGAGAAAGTGGCGGAGAAAAGCAGGGTTTGTCGCTGTTTGGGCAACATCTGCATGATTTTACGGATATCGTCGATGAAACCCATATCAAGCATACGGTCGGCTTCGTCGAGTACAACGATTTCAACTTTGTTTAAATTGATGTTTTTTTGTTTGACGTGGTCGAGCAGTCGGCCAACCGTAGCGACAACGATTTCGCAACCGGCGCGCAAGTCGGCAGTTTGTTTGTCCATATTGACGCCGCCGAAGAGGACGGTATGGCGCAAAGGAAGATTTTTAATGTATGCCTGCACGTTTTGATCGATTTGATCGGCCAGCTCGCGGGTTGGGGTCAATACCAACATACGGACAGGGTGCATGGCAGGGGAGGTACTGGATGTGGCGTAGCGTTTCAGACGTTCGAGGCTGGGCAGCATAAAGGCGGCGGTTTTACCTGTGCCGGTTTGTGCTGCGGCCAAAAGGTCGTGTCCTGCCAAGGCTTTAGGAATCGCTGCGGCTTGGATGGGCGTCGGGTTTTCATAACCCTGATCGGTCAGGGCAGAGACTAATTCGCTGCCTAAACCGAGTGAAGAGAAAGGATTCATGATGGTGGCTTTCTGTTCAGACGGCCTTTTGAATGATAGGCCGTCTGAAAAATCTGATTCTGAAATGGACAAACCGCAGTATGATCTTGATTCTGCGGTTTGAAAAAAAATGGGGGGCGGAATAATCCGTCAAGTAGTCCATTATGCCATAAAAAGAGGGACTCCCCAAATGATGGTTGCGGCTAGGATTGACCAAGTTTTGATATTTTCACAGTTCAAAAACAGAAAAATTTACTGGCCTGCAAGGTTTTGAGTTTATTGGGAATTAAGCATTTGTCTTAACGTCAATAGAATTAATTTATCAAAAACTTACAAGCTGAAATGAAACTAAATTGTACTCACGTACTCAATATTGAGGTGCAGGGCTTGTTTTGTAGCCCGTATCTCCCGTTTAACGGTAAACCATAAAATCAAAATTTAGGAATATACAATTATGAAAACTTTATTAATCGCTCTTGCAACCGGTAGCCTGATGTTGGCAGCTTGTTCTTCTTCTAAAACTGAAGAGGCGGCAGCGCCACGCATCACTGTTGAAGAAGCAATGACTCAATGTCAACAAGCATCTGGTGAAAATGCTGATCGCGCTGTATTTGATGCCTGCATGAAAGGTAAAGGCTATCAACGTACGGCTGAATCAGCTGCCTCCGAGCCTGCTGCATCTGAGCCTGTAGCTGCTCCTGAAATTACTGCTCCTGAAGCTGCAGCTTCTGAGCCTGCCGACAAAGCTGCTCCTGCTAAAAAAGCTGCTAAGAAAGCAAAAAAATAAGCTTCATAAAATTCAAGGAAGTCACTCTTATCAATACTCCAGATGAAGACAGACTTAGAGCAACTTGAAAACAAAGGCCGTCTGAGTATATTTCAGACGGCCTTTGTTTTTTATGTATATGACCATTATTCAAAGATATGCTTTTGGTTTTATTAAAAAATAAAAAAGACGTGTAACGGGTACACGTCTTTTTTGGAGAATGATCCTTATTGCTTATATTCGCTGCCGTCTTCGCGGAAAAGTTTTGGCTGTTCGCCTTTTTCCACGACCTCTTTATTGATGACGACTTTTGCTACGTCTTTCAAATCTGGTAGGGTGTACATGGTGTCCAAGAGGCAACGTTCGACGATAGAGCGCAGGCCGCGCGCACCAGTTTTGCGTTCCATCGCCAGTTTGGCGATGCTGCGCAAGGCGTCTTCTTCAAACTCAAGACCGACATCTTCCATTGCAAACAAGGTTTGATATTGTTTGACCAAGGCATTTTTCGGTTCGGTCAAAATGTTGACCAAAGCATCTTCGTCCAATTCTGCCAATGTGGCAATCACGGGCAGACGGCCGATAAGCTCGGGAATCAAGCCGAATTTAATTAAGTCTTCAGGCTCGACTGTTTCAAACAGGGCTGAAATATCGGCGTTTTCATCTTTGCTGTGCACCGCCGCACCAAAGCCGATACCACCTTTTTCAGTACGTTGGCGGATGACTTTTTCCAAGCCGGCAAATGCACCGCCGCAGATAAAGAGGATGTTGGTGGTATCAACGTTGATGAATTCTTGGTTCGGATGTTTGCGGCCGCCTTGCGGAGGAACGCTCGCTACCGTGCCTTCAATCAGTTTCAGCAAGGCTTGTTGCACGCCTTCGCCGGATACGTCGCGCGTGATGGACGGATTGTCGCTTTTGCGTGAAATTTTATCGATTTCATCGATATAAACGATGCCGCGCTGGGCTTTTTCAACGTCAAAATCACATTTGCCCAAAAGTTTGGTGATGATTTGTTCGACGTCTTCACCTACATAACCCGCTTCGGTCAAAGTTGTGGCATCCGCCATGACAAAAGGTACATCCAGTTTGCGCGCCAAAGATTGTGCCAACAGGGTTTTACCTGAACCGGTAGGGCCGATGAGCAGGATATTGGATTTGGACAACTCGACTTTGCCTTCCGCTTTCGGGTGGCGCAGGCGTTTGTAGTGGTTGTAAACCGATACTGCCAACGCTTTTTTTGCGTGTTCCTGACCGATAACGTGATCGTTGAGGTTGGCAACGATTTCAGCCGGGGTAGGCAGTTTTTTTTCGGCGTTTTCTTCTTTCGCTTTGGCAAGCTCGTTTTCAATCTCGCCTGATTCGTTGTCTTGCAGCATCATGCCGCAAGTTTCTACACATTCGTTGCAGATGAAGGCGTGTTCGCCTTCAATCAGGTTTTTAACGTCGTTTTCGGACTTCCCGCAGAATGAACAGGTGCGTTTTTCTTCAGACATAATAATTTCTTCGTATGGTTGTATGGAGGCTGTGTTGTAAAGGGGGAACAGATCTTTCGGGCGTATTGCCGGATTGAGGGAATGCCTCTGACAAAGGAGCCTAAGTATAATGACTATCTTGTGTTTTTTCAAATCAGAGCAGGCATTGCGCCGTATCGTCTAAGAAACAGATGAGGGCGCTGGATTTGAATATCTCGCAAACAAACGCAAAGTTTTCTCAACTCGCTTTACAATTAGTGAAAAATTTAACAGAATTTTGAATTAAATGTATTTTTTTGAATTGGCAGATATGAAATTCTATAAAACTTTAGGAATGGTATGGACAGGTGTGGCATTGGCCTTTGCTTCTGCACCTGCCGTTGCCGATGATATGGATGTATTGGGACAATTTTTGGAGCAAAATTTCCCAGTGCAAAATGACCCGATGGAAGCTTTTGCGTTGAGTCATGCCGACCAAGTCGAAGCTCAAGCCGCTTTGGCAGGTCCTCTGCTTTCTTCGCAATCTGCTTTGATTTTCAATAATAAAACCGGTGAAGTGCTGTATCAGAAAAATCCTGATCGTGTTATGCCGATTGCCTCTATTTCCAAATTGATGAGCGCGATGGTGGTGTTGGATGCGCATCTGGATATGAACGAGCCTATCACGATTACCGAGGCTGAAATCGACCGTTTGAAAGGTACAGGCAGCCGTTTGAGCATCGGCACGACACTGACACGCGGCGAATTGTTGCACCTGAGCCTGATGAGCAGTGAAAACCGTGCTACCCATGCGTTGGGCCGTACCTATCCGGGCGGTATGAGCGCGTTTGTTGCGGCAATGAATGCCAAAGCGCAAAGCCTGGGCATGACCAGCAGCCGTTTCTATGAGCCTACCGGTTTGAATTTCCAAAACGTTTCCACTGCGCGCGATTTGAACCGCATGGTTGCGGCAGCCAGCAAATATCCGCTGATCCGCAAAAATTCTACTTCAAATTATGGCTCGGTTTGGACGGCAAATGGTCGTCAAAACTACAAAAACTCCAATGCCTTGGTGCGTGAAGGTAGCTGGAATATTGAATTGCAGAAAACCGGCTATATCCGCGAGGCAGGACGTTCTATGGTGGTTAAGGCCAATGTACAGAATCAGCCGATTACCATCGTATTGCTCAACTCTCCGTCTTCCACAACACGTGTGAACGATGCGCGTAAGATTGAGTCTTGGATGTTGCAGCGCCGCTCTTAAATATTGCGCTTAAAGGCCGTCTGAAACCGTTCAGACGGCCTTTTGTGTAAAGTGTATTAAATTTGGGTACAATGTCGTTACATTAATTTTAAAACACAGAGAGAAAACATGTTGAAAAAATGGAATAAAAAATATTGGGCCGGCATGGGCGTGATTTTGGCGTTGACCGGCTGTACTTCTGTAGCAGATATGGTTGGCTACGATACCGCGACTTTAAATGAAGACGCGGCTAAAAGTTACTCGCAAGTCATTCAAAAAGCGCGTGGTCAAAAAGCTTTGGATGTTTCATCTCCAACCGCTCAACGCGTTCAACGCGTGTTTGCACGTCTGCGTCCTCATGCTGAGCGCGCCAACAAAACCGGCGTGCCTTTCAACTGGCAGATGAACGTTATCCGCAGTGATGAAATGAACGCATGGGCAATGCCGGGCGGTAAAATGGCCGTGTACACCGGCATAGTAGAAAAATTGAAGCTGACTGATGATGAAATTGCCGCCGTTGTCGGCCATGAAATGACCCATGCTTTGTTGGAACACAGTAAAAAAGCTTTGGGCGGACAAGTATTGACCGGCTTGGGCGGTTCGATTTTGGCCAGCTCAACCGGTGTGGATGGTGATTTGGTCGGCTTGGGTGCAGATTTGTTGGCGACCAAACCGTTCTCACGTTATCAGGAAAGCGAAGCGGATGCCGGCGGTGTGCGTTTGATGGCTGAAGCAGGCTACAACCCTGAGGCAGCGGTAAGCGTGTGGGAAAAAATGAACAAAGTACAGGGCGGCAGCTCATTGGCTATTTTGTCGACTCACCCAACCAATCAGGCGCGTATCAATGCAATCCGCAAAATGTTGCCTGAAGTAATGCCGATTTATCAGAAAAACAAACGTTAATTTGACGTATTGATGATTTTGCCGGTTTGATCAGATGATTCAAACCGGCAAAGTTTTATGGTTTCAGCCTGACAGTTTGGCAAATTTATCCCAATTTGCCTGAACGTAGGCTGCTGCGGTTTCCAAGTCTTCGTCGGCAACATCATAATAATCGCCGTCAAGCTCTTCAAAATCGGGAAACGCTTTGCGGATTTCATCGAAATCTCTTTGCTCATCTGCCATTTTTTCAATGGCTTCGCCGTGTTTTTCGTACAGGGCTTTGGCTTTGTCTAAGATTTTCGGTATCGGCTTGATGCGCCAGCGGCGCAGGCTGTCGGCAACTGGATTGCCGAAGATGTATTCTCCGTATCCTGAAGCGATAAGCTGTACGAAGCCGCCTTCTTGAACTTGGCTGTCGAGGTAGCAAAGGGCGGTCAATGTATGCTGTTCGTCGTTGAGGCTGGACATTTCCTCGTCGCCTGCCTGTTCGGTGTGTTCCAAATAGGCTGCGCTGAGTGTATAAAGAAATGAAGCGGAATCGGAAGTATCGAAATCTTGAAGGCGGAGCAGGGTGGTCATAATCATCAAAGGCCGTCTGAAAAAAGTGATTATATAATGTTTTCAGTCTGAACCTGGCGGCCGTTTTGCTTTACAATATCGGAAGATAAGAAAACATAGTGAGGAACCAAACCATGAGTACACAGTCTGAAAAAAACGTTGTAGTCATCAAGCCGCAGGATTTGCCGCTACATTGCTCCGGCCCTAATCATGAAACATGGAACGGCCATCCGCGTGTGTTCTTGCCGATTCAGTCCAACAGTGAGATTGAATGCCCGTATTGCGGCACTTATTACCGTCTTGATGGCGAGATTCCGCATCACCATTACTGATCTATGCCTATGTTGAACAAAATTATCTGCGCTTTGTGCGTGAGTTTGTGCGCTGCGTGCGGCTCGTATAAGGCCGTGCGTCCTGACGCGCCGTTACCGGTCATTGCACAAGCGCAGACGTATTCTGTCCGTTATCAATCCGCACAAGGTCGGACGATTACTGCAATTTATATCAACAGCCACAGCCCGATGATGGTTGAGCTGCGTGAAGGCAATACGGTTGAAAAACTGGTGCAAGTCCGCTTGCGGAGTCAGGGCGTCGAGTACGCCAATCCGAGCTCGCGTTGGCAAATTGGCGATGGGTTTGCCGTACTGATTCGCGGCGGGAAAGAAGTTGTATTTAAAGAGATTGTGGAATAGGGCGGTTTAGCCTTTAGCCAAATATTTGATTAAAGGTTTGGGCAAACCATAATCCGCCAAATGTTCCAATGATACCCAAAGGCCGTCTGAAAGATGTTCAGACGGCCTTTGTTGCGTCTGAAAAGGGGTAATCATCAATAAACGGTGGGTCAGGCTGTGGGTAAACGTAGTTTGTTCTTCAAGGCCGTCTGAAACAATGCCGAAGTGTTCGGCGTAAGTATACAAATCGTCTAATTTTTCAAAACAGGGTACGCAATACAGACCGCCCCAAATGCCTTTGGCAGGGCGTTTTTCAAGCAATAATGCTCCGTCAGTGTGATGAATAATCAGCCAATAAAGCGGTAGGGTTTGCACTTCAGGAGCAGTTTTTTTGCGGGGTAGCTCGTCAATGCGGTTTTGTTTTTTTGCTTCGCAGATCTCTGCCATAGGGCATTGATGACACAAAGGTTTTGTCCGTTTGCACACGGTTGCGCCCAAGTCCATCAAACCTTGCGTGTAGGCGGGCATATCGGCGTTTTCAGACGGCAGCAGGCTTTCGGCAAGCGTCCAGAGCGAGTTTTCAAATTTTTTGTCCTGCGGATTTCCGTCTTGGGCAAAGACACGGCAGAGAACGCGTTTGACGTTGCCGTCCAAGATGGTTTCGCGTCGGTTGAAAGCAAAGGCAGAAATGGCGGCGGCGGTGCTTCTGCCTACGCCGCAGAGCGTTTCCAAGTCTTTGCGCTCGGATGGAAAGATACCGCCGAATTGTCCGACGACTTGTTGCGCTGCTTTGTGCAGGTTGCGTGCGCGGCTGTAATAGCCCAAGCCTGCCCACAAGGATAAAACCTCGTCTTGCGGCGCGGCGGCAAGCGATTGCACGGTCGGGAATGTGGCTAAGAAACGCGGATAGTAGTCCAATACGGTGGCTACTTGCGTTTGTTGGAGCATGATTTCTGAAAGCCAGACGGAATAAGGGTCTTTGACCTGCCAAGGCAGGTTGTGGCGGCCGTGTTGGCGCTGCCAATCGATGAGTCGTCGAGCGAAGGATGTGGGTGTGTTCATTAATATTTACTTTTTAATTATTTATTTTTAAAACAATATGTTATAATATAATATATGAAATAATAATCAGAATTGACTTATCTGATGTAGGGGTATATAAATATAGTTAACGTGGATTTACGCGGTATTGTTAAAATTTATTAACCCCTCAAGGAGATTCACATGAAAGCAATGGTTTATCATGGCGCAAACGACATCCGTTTCGAAGAAAAACCTCGCCCTCAAATTATCGATCCGACCGATGCAGTCGTCAAAATCGTTAAGACCACGATTTGCGGTACTGACTTGGGTATTTGGAAGGGTAAAAACCCTGAAGTTGCCGATGGTCGTATTCTCGGTCATGAGGGCATCGGTATTGTAGAAGAAGTCGGCGATGCTGTAAAAAACATCAAAGTCGGTGATAAAGTCATTATTTCATGTGTCAGCAAATGCTGTACTTGCGACAACTGTAAAATCCAACTTTATTCACACTGCCGCAACGGCGGTTGGATCTTGGGCTATATGATTGACGGTACTCAGGCCGAATACGTCCGTACGCCTTATGCCGACAACAGCTTGGTTCCACTGCCTGACAACGTCAATGAAGAAGTTGCCCTGCTGTTGAGCGATGCCTTGCCGACCGCCCATGAAATCGGCGTGCAATATGGTGATGTGAAACCTGGCGATACCGTATTCATCGCCGGTGCCGGCCCTGTCGGTATGTCTGCCTTGCTGACTGCGCAGCTGTATAGCCCTGCCGCCATCATTGTTTGCGATATGGACGAAAACCGCTTGAAACTGGCGAAAGAATTGGGCGCAACCCATACCATCAACCCCGCTTCCAGCGATGTGAGCAAGCAAGTTGCCGATATCGTCGGCGAAGACGGCGTAGATTGCGCCATCGAAGCGGTCGGTATCCCTGCAACTTGGAATATGTGCCAAGACATCGTGAAACCCGGCGGCCATATTGCTGTGGTTGGTGTACATGGTCAATCCGTTGATTTCAAACTGGAAAAACTGTGGATTAAAAACCTTGCCATCACTACCGGCCTGGTTAACGCCAATACCACCGAAATGCTGATGAAAGCCATTTCCAGCAGCTCAGTGGATTACACCAAAATGATGACCCACCATTTCAAATTCAGCGAATTGGAAAAAGCTTACGATGTATTCAAGCATGCTGCTGAAAACCAAGCCATGAAAGTGGTTTTGGAGGCGGATTGATTTGAAAATCGTTTAATATGCCGTTAATTAAAGGCCGTCTGAACATTCAGACGACCTTTTTGTATGGTTTTATTTTTTCTTCAACCAAACGCCGCTTTCGATATGGTGGGTAAATGGGAATTGGTCGAACAGGGCGGCGCGTTCGATGGTATGGGTTTGACAGAGCGTATCGAGGTTGGTGCGTAGGGTCTCAGGGTTGCAGGAAATATAGAGGACGTTGTCGAATCGGGCAACCAATTTGAGCGTCTCATCATCAACACCGGCGCGTGGAGGATCGACAAAAATAGTTGAAAAATCATAGTTTTTCAAGTCGATGCCTTGTTCTTGCAGGCGGCGGAATTCGCGGTTTTGCGTGTAGGCCTCGGTAAATTCTTCAGCAGACAGGCGGGCGACTTTGAGATTGGTAATTTGGTTGGCTTCAATATTCCATTGGGCGGCGTTGACGGAAGTTTTGGAGACTTCGGTTGCCAATACTTGAGTGAAATGTTGCGAAAGTGGCAGGGTGAAATTGCCGTTGCCGCAGTACAGCTCAAGTAGGTCTTTGCCTAAGTTTTGCGCAGCATCACACGCCCACGTCAGCATTTTTTGGCACACTTGGGCATTGGGTTGGGTAAAGCTGCCCTCAATTTGACGATAGCGGAAGGTTTTTCCGTTGACTTCTAATGCTTCGGTCACAAAATCTTGGCTCAATACGATTTTTTGTCCGCGGCTGCGGCCAATGATGTGGATGCCCAAATTGTGCGCCAACTCTTGCGCGGCTTGTTGCCATGCTTCGTTCAGTTTCTTGTGGTAAATCATGGTAACCAGCATTTCGCCGCTTAAAGTGGACAAAAATTCGACGGCGTACCAGCGGTTTTTCAGCTCGGGATGATTGGATGTGGCTTCAATCAATTTCGGCATCAAGGCATTGATGGATTCGGATGCGGCAGGAAATTGGTCGCAACGGATCAGGCTTGCCCCGCTTGCCTTTTGCCCGCGCTCAAACATGGCGTAAAACATTTCACCGCCCTCATGCCAGATACGGAACTCGGCACGCATTCTGTAATGCTGTTCCGGAGATTCAAAGACTTCGATTTCAGGGAAATCCAGTCCTTGGAAAAGTTGCTGAAGATATTGCTTTTTGTCGGCTAGTTGTTGCTGGTAGGCAGTCATTGGGGCAGTCTTTCGGAAAATAATGGCGAATTATAATATAGTTGGCGCAAAGATACGAAAGGCCGTCTGAAACATCAGTTTCAGACGGCCTTTGATTTCAAAGCATCAGCTTGTCAATCAGCCTTGCATTTGTTTGGCTTGAACGGCAGTCAGGGCGATGGTGAAGACGATGTCTTCAATCAATGCGCCGCGGGACAAGTCGTTAACCGGTTTACGCAAACCTTGCAACAACGGACCTACGCTCAGGACGTTGGCACTGCGTTGTACGGCTTTGTAAGTACAGTTGCCGGTATTGAGGTCTGGGAAAACCAAAACGGTTGCTTGACCGGCAACAGCGCTGCCCGGAGCTTTGGATTGGCCGATAGATGGAACGGTAGCCGCATCGTATTGCAACGGACCTTCGATGGCCAAATCAGGGCGTTTTTCGTTCGCCAGTTTGGTTGCTTCGATCACCGCATCGACATCAGGGCCGCTGCCTGAGTTGATGGTAGAGTAGGAAATCATGGCTACTTTTGGATCGATACCGAAGGCTTTGGCGCTGTCGGCAGATTGGATGGCGATGTCGGCCAGTTGTTCCGGAGTTGGGTTTGGGTTAACCGCGCAGTCGGCAAATGCTAATACTTGGTTAGGCAGTAACATGAAGAATACGCTGGATACAAGGCTTGCGCCCGGAGCGGTTTTAATCAGTTGCAGGGCAGGGCGGATAGTGTTGGCAGTAGTGTGGACTGCACCGGAAACCAAACCGTCTACGTCGTTTTGAGCCATCATCATGGTGCCGAGTACGACGGTATCTTGCAGCTGTTTGCGTGCGTCTTCAGGAGTCAGGCCTTTGGATTTGCGCAATTCGCACATCGGCCCAACGTATTGCTCAACCAAAGAAGCAGGATCAATGATTTCCAAAGAATCAGGCAGGGAGATGCCGCGTTCTTTAGCTACGGCCTCAACTTCTTCGCGGGTCGCCAACAGTACGCAACGGGCGATGCCTTTTTCGTGGCAGATGGCGGCAGCGGCGACGGTGCGCGGTTCTGCGCCTTCAGGCAGAACGATGCGCATATCGGCTTTGCGGGCAAAATCGATCAGGTTGTAACGGAATTGGGCTGGAGACAGGCGTTTGGCTTCGCGTTTGGCCAAAGCGGATACGTCTTGCAGTTTGTCGCTGGAGCCGAAGAAAGTCAGGCCGGTTTGTTCGGCAACTTGTGCGCCCAAAGCAGCGGCTGCGCCGTCAATGATAAAGCCTTCCAATAAGCCTGGAGAGTTGGTATAGAGCTGTTTGGCAAGATTCAATTGTTGAGTGACGGCAGCGGCATCAGTGTTGTCGGATTTCAGCGCCAATACAACGCCTGCATCCAAAGACAGCGCCAATTCAACGTTTTTGCCTGCCAAGAACAATTTGTCCGCATCAGGAGTGATGCCTTCGATAACGAGATTGTCTGCATTTAATGCTGCAACTTTACCGACAAGTGCGTCAAACCAATCGTCACTTTTGCCTTGAGCCAATAGGGTTTCAGCAGCAGGGTCAACGGCTTGGAAAACTTGCGCATTTAATGCTGCTGCAAATGCTTTTGCCGCTGCATCGGCGCTCAGACCGGCAGATACCGGTGCGATCAGGATTTTTGCCATTTTGTGTCCTCTCATTCGGTGATTGTAGAAGGGTGTTGCTGTGGCGCAGCTGGTGCTGCATTTATCACTTCGGGATAACATATACACGGCCATATTAACATATGTCATCAGGCCGTCTGAAAAGTATAAACGCAATGGACCAAATCCATCAATCCCCCATTGCTGCCAAAAGCTCGGCTTGATGCTCGGCAATCAGGGCATTGGTGATTTCTTCTAAATCGCCGTCCATCACAAAATCCAGTTTGTGCAGGGTAAGGTTGATGCGGTGGTCGGTAACGCGGCCTTGCGGGTAGTTGTAGGTGCGGATGCGTTCGCTGCGGTCGCCGCTGCCGATCAGGGATTTGCGTTCGGCGGCTTCTTTGGCTTGTGCTTCGCGTTTTTGCGCGTCGTTCAGGCGGGCAGCGAGGACTTTCATCGCTTGCGCTTTGTTGGCGTGTTGGCTGCGGCCGTCTTGGCATTCGACCACCATGCCTGTCGGCAAGTGGGTAATACGGACGGCGGAGTCGGTTTTGTTGATGTGCTGACCGCCCGCGCCGGATGCGCGGAAGGTATCGATACGCAGGTCGGCAGGGTTCAGCTCGATGTCTTCGAGTTCGTCCGCTTCGGGCATGACGGCGACGGTGCAGGCGGAGGTGTGGATACGGCCTTGGCTTTCGGTAGCGGGGACGCGCTGCACCCGGTGGCCACCCGATTCGAATTTCAGACGGCTGTACGCGCCCAAACCGACAATGCGGGCGATGACTTCTTTATAGCCGCCCAATTCGCTTTCGTTGGCGGAAACGATTTCAACCTGCCAGCGGTTGCGTTCGGCGTAGCGGCTGTACATACGCAGCAAATCGCCTGCAAACAGCGCGGCTTCGTCGCCGCCGGTACCGGCGCGTACCTCGATAAAGATATTTTTGTCGTCGTCGGCATCTTTTGGCAGCAGCAGTTTTTGCAGTTCGGTATCGAGTTCGTCGATTTTGGCTTTGGCCGCTTCGATTTCTTCGGCGGCAAAGTCTTTCATTTCGGGATCGGACAGCATTTCTTCGGCATCCGCTAAGTCGCTTTGCGCCAGCTGGTAGTTTTGGAAGACTTCGACGACGGGGGTTAATTCGGCGTGTTCGCGTGTGAGTTTGCGGTAGTTGTCCATGTCGGACGTGGCTTCAGGCTGGCCGAGCAGGTGCGTGACTTCTTCCAGTCGGTCGCTGAGTTGTTGTAGTTTTTCTAAGATAGACGGCTTCATAAATTTTCCAAAATACGGATGCCGTCGAGTGGTCTGCAACGGCGAAATAAGGAGTCATTATAATGGGTTTGAATGAAAATTCAAAAAGATATGATGGATTGGAAAGGCCGTCTGAAACCTGTTTTTGAGTTTCAGACGGCCTTTTTCATATGGGCTTATTTAGGCGCAGCCAAGATGCCTGTTTGGTTCAGTAGGAACAAAACGGTAAATCCGGTCAGGTAAATCAAGCCGAGGATGGCGAGGAAGTTCATGCCCATGGTCAGTTTGTGGCGTTTGTCGCCTTTGACGAGGCGGTAGTTCAGCCAAGCGAACACAGGGGCTGAAACGAAGGCGGTAATCATGGCGAATTTGAGTAACTCGGCCATTGCGCTGTTGAACCAGAAAATCACAGCCAAGCCTGAGCCTGCAACCCAGACGTTCCAGGCAAACAATTCGACATTGCCGGTTTTGTCTTTGCCGCGCAGCAGGCGTACCGGTTCGGCAATCGCGCGGGCGTAGCCGTCCACTACGGTAATGGTGGTGCCGTACATGCAGGCGAAGGCGATAAATGCCACCAGAGGACGCGACCAGTCGCCGATGGTCACGGCGTACATATTAATCAGCTGGCCGACATATTTGCCACCGGCCATTTGTACGGCTTCGCCGTTGCCATATTGGACATATGCACCCAAGGCCAAGAAGACGACGGCCAACACTGCGCTGGTGATGTAGCCGACGTTGAAGTCGAAAATGCCGTCGCGGTAGCTGGAAGGGTTGATGCGTTGTTTTTCGGTTACCCACAAAGAGTTGATGGCGGAAATTTCAATCGGCGCAGGCATCCAGCCCATCAGTGCGATTAAGAAACCCAAGCCGGCCAGCGTCCATGGGGTGGGCTCGATAAAGTCAGGTTTCATCTGCATACCGCGAGACATGGCCACGGCTGCCGCGGCGACGGTGGCAATGGTCAGGCTGACGATGATGATTTTGGAAACGTTGTCCAACGCTTTATAGCGGCCGCTTGCCAGAATCAGCAGGCAGGAAGCCATGATCAGGGCGGACACTATACCGGTATCGAGCGTTAGGGATGGGATTGCCATTTTGACGATGGCGGCGGTGACGATGGCGACCGCGCCGGCATTAATCGTTGCCGATGCAATACACAAAATCAAAAATACCCACAAATAAACGCGGCTTTTTTCGGCATAGCCTTCAATCAGGCTTTTGCCCGTGTCCAGCGTGTAATGTGCGCTGAAACGGAAAAATGGGTATTTGAACAGGTTGGTTAAAATAATGATTAGCGCAAGCTGCCAGCCATAAAGCGCACCTGCCTGCGTGGAGGCAATCAGGTGCGAGCCGCCGACCGCTGCCGAAGCCATCATGATGCCAGGGCCGAGGGCATTAATTTTGCTCTGCCAGGTAGAGGAGTGTGTATGTTGTTCTGCCATAAGTATTTTCCGCCTGTTTCAGACGGCCTTATTATCAAAAAAAAGCATATTTTAACGTAAATAAAAAGTTTGCCCAATAATATGCGTAATACTTTTTATCAATCAAGGGGAAAATACGGTTTGAAAAAGCTGAAATAGGGGAATTAGCGATATTTTGTGCCAAAAACATTTTTTCAGACGGCCTTGTATCGCTTTTTATTCATGAATATAGGGTAGGGGAGGCAGAGTGTGTCGGTTTGGAAACGAAATGGCAGGGCAAGGCTTTTTGATGCTTTGAGGAGGGCATATTAAGGGGAAGTATGGAGCAGGGAATCCACGTTTTGCTCGGTGATTTCAGCCAGTTGTGTCAGCGGTATGCCGCGCAATTCGGCGGCAATTTCGGCGATACGTCGGATGTTGGCTGGTGTATTGGTTTCATGGCCGAGCATGAAAGGGCTGTCGGTTTCGAGAACGAAATCTGTGTCGTTTAAAGCTTGTAAGGCGGCACGGACTTTTTTTGCATTGGGATTGAGTAGCAGCGAGCCTATGCCGATTTTGAAGCCGAGTTTCACCAAAATCCGCGCTTCTTCTACGCTGCCGGAGAAGGCGTGAACGATACCGCCTTGTGTGAAACCGGCGGTTTTAACGGCGGCGGCAATGGCGGCGGTAGCTTTCAGATTATGGATGATGACGCGGCGGTTGAGGTTTTGGGCGAGGATGAGTTGGCGGATAAAGACGTCGGTCTGCGTGTCGCGTTGTGCTTGGGTTTGCTCTTTGCCATAAAAATCCAAGCCGATTTCGCCAACCCATGCTTGCGGATGCCGGATTAATTCGGACTCTAACTCTTGGAATGCCGCTTCGTTGAGGCCGTCTGAAAACCAAGGATGAATGCCCAAAGCGATATGGATGTTTTCAGACGGCCTTTCCAACTGTGCAACTGCCTGCCAATCATTTGGTGATGTAGCCGGTACGATAAAACGCGCTACGCCAACGGCTTGCGCTTCGGCAAGCACGGTAGGCAGCGTGTCGGCAAGTTTGGGATCAGCAAGATGACAGTGGGTGTCGGTGAAAGTCATATTAAATGGCGGTTTACAGCAGATTTAATTGTCGCAATTCTTGTTGCACCTTATCCGCATTCCAGTCATGCGATACGGCAAGGGTCATCAGCGCAGTGGCGGTTTCGAGGTTGCATTTGCCGCCGTTGATGATACCTGCCTGACGCAAAGCATCGCCTTGGGCATAGACTGCGGCGGCGCAACCTTGCGGCACTTGGCTGATGTTGAGCAGTAACTTGCCTTGTTGCGTAAAGGCTTGGACGGCTCGGACAAACGCATCGTCGCTCGGCGCATTGCCGTGGCCGTAGCTTTGCAGAATCAGGGCTTGGGTGGAAAGATGGGGCAGGCCGTCTGAAAGTTCTTGCGCGGCATAACCGGGAATCAGCGTGCGGACGGAAACTTTTGCTTCGGGGGATGGAAGACGCGGTTTGAGGCCGTCTGAATGTTGGGTCGGGGCGGTACGGATATTGTGCCAACCTTTGTTTTTCTCCCATTCGGCAAGCGCGCCAAAATGCAGGTTGTCAAAACCTGCGGCGGTTTCGGTGCTGACCTTGCTGCTGCCGACGGCTGGGAAGAGCTTGCCGTCAAAGGCAATCGCCACTTGTTTGAGTTTGAGCGAGAAGGCGGAAACGGAGATGGCAAGGTTGCGCGGCGCATCGCTGTTGGCGGCATCGTAAGGCCATTGCGAGCCGGTCAGGATAATAGGTTTGTCCAAACCTTGCAGCGAAAGGGCGAAGAGGTTGGCTGTGTACGCCATGGTATCCGTGCCGTGCAGCACCAAAATGCCGTCATAGTCAGGCAGTTTGGCGATAATAAGCTCCAACCAGTCGCGTTGGTTTTGCAGCGTTACTGCGGAAGAATCGATGAGCGGCTGGCAAACGTGCCATTCGAAATCAAGGCCGTCTGAAAAGGGGGCAAGGGCTTTATCGACGAGGGCGGTGTCGGGACGCAGGCCGGCGCTGCTTTGGGTCATGCCGATGGTGCCGCCGGTGTAGAGGACGAAGATTTTTTGTTTCATGGTGTTTCTGATGAATGATTGAGGCCGTCTGAAAGCGGGGAAGTGTTTCAGACGGCCTGGAATGGTTTATTGATTGGTTTGTTTTTTGGCTTTTGCAGCGCGTTTTTCGTGTAATTTTTCACGGAAGAAGGTATGGCGGCGGTGTTTTCTCCACCAAATCCAGCCGACAATGACGGCACCGATGCCCAGTACCGCAAAGATACCGGATTGCAGGCTGTGCATTTTTTTCATCAGCCAGTCGGTATTGCGTGCGCCGTATTCGCCCAGATAAATCCAAACCGGAACGGAAATCAGCGCGGCCAAGCCGTCCATCAGGATAAAGCGCAGGTAGGAAACCTTGCGGCTGATGCCGGCGGTTACGAAAACGGCGGTACGCAGGCCGGGCAGGAAACGGGCGACGAATAAAACCCAGTTGCCGTATTTGTCGAATTTTTCCTGTACTTGGGCGTAGCGTTTGGGCGTCATCACGCGCGCAATCGGTTTGAATTTAAGGATTTTTTGCCCCCAAATCCGGCCGGCCGCAAACATAAAGCCATCGCCCGCCAATACGCCGAGCATACCGACAAGAAACATAATATGCGAGTTGGTATAACCCAATCCGGAAATCACGCCGCCTGTAACCAGTGTCAAATCTTCAGGAATCGGCACGCCAAAGCCGCAAATAACCAAAACGAAAAACACGGCCGCATAGCCGTATTCAACGAAAAAAGATTCCAAAAAAGCAAACATGGCCGCTGTCCCACGATAGATATTGATTGATAACTGGATTAAGTTGGAATTTTACCAAAGATAAGGCCGTCTGAAAGCAATCACAAGCAGATATTGTTTAAATTTGACGGTAGTTTGCAAAAAATCTCGAAATTCGGACGTGGAAAGTTGAGATTTGAACAGATTTGGCAGGTACAATAGCCGCTGGTTTATCTTTCAAACCCGAAATGGCAGTCTGTTTTCAGACGGCCTGTTCAGGAAAATGAAATCATGAAATACAGAGATTTGCGAGAATTTATCGCCGGATTGGAAGCTGATGGCAAACTCAAGCGCATTCAGCATCCGGTGTCGCCGCATTTGGAAATGACCGAAATCGCCGACCGCGTGCTGCGTGCCGAAGGGCCGGCGTTGTTGTTTGAAAACCCGATTAAGCCCGACGGTACGCGCTATGATTATCCCGTGTTGGCAAACCTGTTCGGCACGCCCGAACGCGTGGCGATGGGCATGGGCGCGGACAGCGTGTCCAAGCTGCGCGAAATCGGGCAGACGCTGGCGTATTTGAAAGAACCCGAACCGCCCAAAGGCATCAAAGACGCGTTTTCCAAACTACCGCTGTTGAAAGACATTTGGAGCATGGCGCCGAACGTGGTGAAAAACGCGCCGTGTCAGGAAATTGTATGGGAGGGCGAAAACGTTGATTTATATAAACTTCCGATTCAACATTGCTGGCCGGAAGACGTCGCGCCGCTGGTAACGTGGGGCTTGACCGTAACGCGCGGCCCGCACAAAAAACGCCAAAATCTCGGCATTTACCGCCAACAATTAATCGGCAAAAACAAGCTGATTATGCGCTGGCTGTCGCATCGCGGCGGCGCACTGGATTATCAGGAGTTCTGCAAACTCAATCCCGATACGCCGTACCCCGTCGCCGTCGTGCTCGGCTGCGACCCCGCCACCATTTTGGGTGCGGTAACGCCTGTTCCCGATACCTTGAGCGAATACCAGTTTGCCGGACTGCTGCGCGGTTCGCGGACGGAGCTGGTGAAATGTATCGGCAGCGATTTGCAAGTGCCCGCCCGTGCAGAAATCGTGCTGGAAGGCGTTATTCATCCGAACGAAACCGCGTTGGAAGGCCCATACGGCGACCATACGGGCTATTACAACGAGCAGGACCATTTCCCTGTGTTCACTGTCGAACGCATCACCATGCGCGAAAATCCGATTTACCACTCCACCTACACGGGCAAACCGCCTGATGAACCCGCCGTTTTGGGCGTGGCGTTGAACGAAGTGTTCGTACCGCTCTTGCAAAAGCAGTTCCCCGAAATCACCGATTTCTACCTGCCGCCAGAAGGCTGCTCCTACCGCATGGCGGTGGTCAGCATGAAAAAACAATACGCCGGACACGCCAAGCGCGTGATGATGGGCTGCTGGTCGTTCCTGCGCCAGTTTATGTATACCAAATTCATCATCGTGGTCGATGATGATGTGAACGTACGCGATTGGAAAGAAGTCATCTGGGCGGTCACCACGCGCATGGACCCTGTACGCGATACTGTTTTGATGGAAAACACACCCATCGACTACCTCGACTTCGCCAGCCCCGTCAGCGGACTCGGTGGCAAAATGGGTTTGGATGCGACCAACAAGTGGCCGGGAGAAACCGACCGCGAATGGGGGCGTGTGATCAAAAAAGACCCTGCCGTTACAGCCAAAATCGATGAGATTTGGGAGAGTTTGGGTTTGTAGATGTCGGATTTATTGGAGTTTCTACTTCAAATATTGATGGAAATGATTGGGTCTATGTTTGAGGGTACGGTAGAAATATTGAGGCTCGATTGGAGAAAAAGAAAACTCTCCAAAAAAGGCTTAATAATGTTGGCGATATGGTTTGCCATCATTGTTGCACTGATTGTGTATATGGTCATTCCTCAGTAAACATCTTATTCTGACAATGTATCTGTTAAAAGGCCGTCTGAAACTTTTGGGGTTTCAGACGGCCTTTGATTTGAATACTTAGCGCGGTTTGAGCCACTTCCATTGTTCTTGTATGGTTTCTTGTAGGGCTTTTTGTTTTTCTGCAGGCGTGTTCATGCCATTGATCAAACGGCTGTAGTCGAGGGTAATGGAAGGGTTTTGTACGGTTCCGCCGATTTTTAGGGGAATCGGTTTGTTTTTGGGTTGCAGCACGTTGCTGATAAGCAGGTTTTCCGATAGCTTTTGGGTATTCAAATCGGTATAGCCGCTGCTGACAACGTGCAGGCTGTCGGAAAACAGTTCGGTGTTGATGTGATGGCTGATGCCTTTCTCGATTTCGCTATTGAGGGTGAAATGATGGAAAGGGGTTTTGAGGTTGCTGTTGTCGATTTTTTCCGAAGAAATGCCGTTTTTCAGAATGCTATCCATATCAATGCCGTGCCATGCGCCGTTGGTAATATCGAGGAACAGGCTGCCGTTTAGGGCTTGTATCATTTGGGCGCGGTCGTTACCGGTGGTTTTAATGTCGATAACGGCGTCGCCGCTGCCGCTGAAGCTGTGGAAACCGAACAGGTCTTGCAGCAGCGGCTGAATTTGTATGCCTTTTGCGTTTTGCTGAAGGTGGTAGGAAGCAGGTTGGGTCGCCGCAATACTCAGGCCGCCCTCGGTTTTGCCGCCATAAAGCCCGGCTTTGAAACGGTGCAGGGCGATATGTTCTTTATCGGCGGTAAGCAGGGATTCAATGTTTTCTAATTGCAGGCCGGCGGTTTGAATGCTGCCGATTTGGAGGTTGGCCTCAATGTCGGGCAACCAGGATTTGGCCAGCAGGGAAGGAAAGTTTAGTGATGGCTGGGTTTTCAGATCTTCCAAGTAAGGGGTCAGATTGAGTTTTTGTAAGGCGATACCGGCGTCAAGGTGCGGACGAGGTTGGGCATCGCGTTGGTATTTAAAGGCCAAGGCGAGGGCTTGTCTGTCAAATGCGCCTTTCAGACGGCCTTCCCATGTATTGAGGCTGAAATTGGCCTGTCCTTCAAGGGTGCTGATGAATCGGGGGCGGGGAAGGCGGTTGATGGTGTCTTGCAGGGTGCTGAGGTGCAGTTTGGGCGCATCGATGCCTTTGCCTTTTTGCCAAACCAATGGGCTGGAAAAGGTAAAGTTGGTTTGGAGGCGGTTGTCTTTATGGCTGCCTTTGAGTTCAAAATTGGCGGCGGTCAAAACGGTTGCGTAGAGGTTGGCTTTGTCCAGTTTGAATGAGCCGTCCCATTGGTTGTTTTCGCTGCCGGCGGTCAATGCGCCGTTGAGTGTATTAAGGTGTAAATAGCCGTTTTTGAATTGCAATAGAGGAGAACGTGCGTTGATATGCAAGTTTTGAAAGCCGCTTTCGGCTTGCAGATTGAAGTCGCGGAGTAGGGCGGTTTGGTTTTGCCAATTAAGGCTGCCTGCGATTTGGGCATCCAGCTTGTTTTTGAGTAATACGGTTTGCAGGTTCAGCTTAAGGGCGGGAACACTCCAACCGGCATTGTTGGGTACCAGATAGCCTGCACCCTGCCAACTGATGGGGTTGCCGATGTTTTGCAGTGTGCCGCTGATGTCGAAGGGATGGCCGTCTGAATCAGCTTGCTGCAGGGAAAATTGCAGATTGTTTAAGGCAATATTTTGCTCTTTAGTGTGATAACGGATGCTGCCGTTATTGATGATGATGCGGTTGAGCTGAAAACTTTCTTTTGACGATGGGTCTTGTTGCAGGCAGGTGGGCAGATGGTGTTTTGAGTCCAGTGTCAGTGCCGGGTTTAAAAGAATCCATTTCTCAAGAATGGGGGCATCCGACCATAGGCTGCTCCAGCCAAAGCCCATTTTTGACTCGGCGATGTTCAGCGTCGGCGTGTCAGGTTCGGAAGAGGAAAGGCTGAGGTCTTTTAAAATCAGCGTGGGGCGCGGCAGCCATTTTCTGCCGATAGTGGCGTTGTATTTGATTTGGCAGCCATGGGCGGAAAAGTTTTTTTGTATGAATGCGTCGATGTTTTCTGTGTTGAATATGCGGAACATTAGGGCACTCAATACTGCCGCGAGGCATAAAAGCGCGGTAATGCTGAAAACCAGGGTTTTCAGCCAAAATTTTCCTGAGTGCAACATGGAATGAACAGACAATTCAGATTCTCGCTTTGATGGGAGCTTTAAGGAATGATTGGGAGTTTAAGCCTTGCTGCTTAAGCGTGTGGAAGTATAACACAGAGTGAGCCTGGTTTCAGACGGCATGGGCATATGAATAAAAACACCGCCCAAAGGCGGTGTTGATTTTAAGCATAAATTATTTACGCAGACCCAGGCGGGTAATCAGTGAACGGTAAGTATCAGGCTGAGTACGGCGCAGGTAAGACAGCAGGCGACGACGTTGGCTAACCATTTTCAACAGGCCGCGACGGCTGTGGTGGTCTTTAGGGTTGGCTTTGAAGTGAGGAGTCAGGTCGTTGATGCGGAAAGTCAACAGAGCGACTTGTACTTCAGAAGAACCGGTATCGCCTTCTTTGCGTTGGAAATCTTTAACAATTTGTGCTTTTTGTTCTACGGTCAATGCCATGATGGATAACTCCGAAAATAAAAGAACCTTTTCAGGTTCGGACAAGTTTGCCAAGCCAAGCGACCTAAGCAAACTCCTAAGTGTCTTTTTATAAAGACGGGCGGATTATGCCACAATTTGTCTTTGTGTGCCACATCTTTTCAGACGGCCAAAAAAAGCGGCGATACCTTCCAGTACCGCCAAAGCTGCTTTGGTGATAAAACTAAACTTTATTTGCTTGCGCAGCGGAAGCCTAAGTTATTTAAAACATATTTGGATTGCAGGCTGGTACGGATGCCGTAGCGCAAGAAAGCCGCATAGTTGGATGGGTCGCTTGAGCCTACGGATGCGCCGCTACAGAACATTTGGGTGTTGGACGAGCCAGCTGAGAGTTGGCTGCTGTTGAAGTCTTCAGTCCATTCCCAAATCAGGCCGTGCATATCGTATACGCCCCAGTAGTTGGGTTTGTTTTTACCGATGTCATGCAGGCCGTTGCGGCCACCGTCTGCATACCAATCCAAGATGGTGCGGTTGTAGCCGGGTTCGGCAGAGCCGTCTTTTTGAGTGGCAGAGGCCAAGCCTGCAAATTCCCACTCGTCAATAGTCGGCAGGCGTTTACCTTTGGAAACACAGTAAGCATTCGCGGCGAACCATGAAACATTGGTTACCGGATGTTTGAGTTCGCTGGCTTTAGGAGCAAAACTGTTGCTGCCGTTCTTTACCCAATGTTTCAGGTAAGCTTTTTCAGCATGTCTGGAACTGATTTTGCCTTTTTGCCATTGCGGATGCGTGTTCACAAATTCGGCAAACTCAGCATTAGTCACCGGATATTTGTCAAGCTGGAAGGGTTTGACTTTAATAAGGGAAGTTTCTTTTTTGAGATAGAGAGGACGGTAGCTGCCTCCTTCGATTTTTACCATTTCGGCAGCAAATGTATTGCCGCAGATTAAGGCACTGCCTAAGAGGAGGAGTCGTATGAGTTTCATGGTACGCCCTTATTATCGATTGAAACAGAAAATTTATTTTTCAGATAGCCTAATCATAACAAGGCCGTCTGAAAAATCAATCTGTCTGATTTGAACAGGAAGATTAATCGTGATGGAAGCCACTGCTGCTCTAAAGAGTAGGGCAGCAGTGGCTTGGCGTATTAAACCGAGAGATTATTTAGCGGCTTCAGAAGCACCAGACGCAGCTGCTGGAGCAGAAGCGGCAGCACCGGCAGGTTGGTAAACGGTGTCGCTCAGTTTTTTGGTCATGATTTCAGGGTTTTCATCACCCTCAACTTTCAATTGACCCAAAGCACCTTTGTTGAACGCACGGAAGAGAGAGTGGTCAACCACAGTGTAGCTGCCTGGAACGTCGACTTTGAATTCGATCATGGCGGCGCCACCGGCAGGAATCAGGGTACTTTGTACGTTTTCGTTGATCAGTTTACCACCTTCAACATATACTTTGTCGAAGATTTCGCCGATAACGTGGAAAGAAGATACCAAGTTAGGACCACCGTTACCAACGTACATACGAACAGTTTCACCAGTTTTAGCTTTCAGAGCGTTGTCGCCGGCGATAGAGCCTACGTGACCGTTGAATACAACGTATTCAGGTTGTTCAGCAATCGCTTTATCCATATCGAAAGGCTGCAGGCCTTGAGCACCTTTTTTACCTTTAGTATAGAAGTCGCCTTGTACGATGTAGAACTCTTTGTCCACTTTAGGCAGACCTTCTTTAGGTTCAACCAAGATCAAACCGTACATACCGTTGGCGATGTGCATACCTACAGGAGCAACGGCACAGTGGTAGATGTACAAACCAGCTTGCAGTGCTTTGAAGCTGAAGGTAGAAGTGTGGCCTGGGGCAGTAAAGGTAGCTTCTGCACCACCGCCTGGGCCGGTTGCAGCGTGGAAGTCAACGTTATGAGGAACGGTAGAAGAAGGATTGTTAGAGAATTCAACTTCAACAGTATCGCCTTCACGTACACGGATCATTTGACCTGGAACGTCGCCGTTGAATGTCCAGTAGTGGTACTCAACACCGTCTTCCATGGTCATGGTTTTTTCAACGGTTTCCATTTTAACGCGTACTTTAGCCGGATGATCGCGATCAGTTGGAGGTGGAACTTCCGGAGCGTGAGTTACGATAGCATCGATTACAGGCAGTTCTGAAGAAGGAGTCTCGGCAGCAGCTTGTGAGTCGGAAGCAGCAGGAGCTTCAGCAGAAGCGGTAGCAGCTGGAGTTTCAGCAGGTTTAGCAGCTTGCTCGCCGCATGCGGCCAGTGCAAATACAGAAGCGATAAGTGCGGCTAAGGTTTGGCGTTTCATGTTTAAAGTTTCCTTATAGTAAGAAAAGTAAGAATCCTGATAGGATGGTTTGAAATTTTGTATGATTATGTAGGCGCTTGTTTGGTCATATTTTGATGTAAATCAAATTGTTCAGGGAATATGAATCTTTTAATCCCTAAATACTCCTTTAGAAGTATAAAAAAATACATCGAAAAGTTTATTTTTGTGTGAAAATGTTAGCGAAAACTTAACACAAATACGATAAAGGAGGGTTTGTATAGGAAAATGGGAATCAATATCATATAAGTTAATGGTTTTAAAGGAATATTATTGACAAAATATTTCTTTACTTATTAAACCGTGATACAATCTTTAACATTCATATTTGATGAATTAATACCACCCAACCACTTTTTACCAAAATTAAGGAGTACTTAAAATGGGACAGTACAAGAAGCTTTGGTACTTGCTGTTTGCCGTGCTGGCAGTATGCTTTACCATTCTTGGTTATATGGGTAGCGAAGTCTATAAAAAGGCTCCGCCATACCCTGAACAAGTCGTTTCTGCATCCGGCAAAGTCCTGATGACCAAAGACGATATTTTGGCAGGTCAATCTGCATGGCAAACTATCGGCGGTATGGAAGTCGGCTCTGTATTGGGGCACGGTGCATACCAAGCTCCGGACTGGACTGCCGACTGGCTGCACCGCGAGCTGGTTGCATGGTTGGATCTGACTGCGCAAGAAACTTACGGCAAAAAATTTGACGAAGTTTCTCCTGAAGAACAAGCTGTTCTGAAAACCCGTTTGGCTGACGAATACCGCAACCAAAGCCGTGTTAAGGAAGATGGTTCTGTCGTTGTCAGTGAAACTCGTGTGAAAGCGATCGAAAGCATCCTGCCTTACTACCACGGTGTGTACAGTGACGATCCTAAGTTCCAAACCACTCGCGAACACTTTGCAATGAAAAACAACACATTGCCAAGCCCAGAAGCGCGTGAAAAACTGTTCAACTTCTTCTTCTGGACTTCTTGGTCTGCTTCGACCAACCGTCCTGACGAGACTTTCACTTACACCAACAACTGGCCTCACGAGCCTTTGATCAACAATGTACCGACTACTGAAAACTACATGTGGTCTTTCACCAGCGTGGTATTGTTGCTGATGGGTATCGGCTTGTTGATGTGGGGTTACTCTTTCTTGACCAAGCATGAAGAGGTTGAAGTACCTACTGAAGATCCTATCTCTAAAGTACAACTGACTCCTTCTCAAAAAGCGTTGGGCAAATATGTATTCCTGACTGTTGCGCTGTTTGTCGTACAAGTACTGTTGGGTGGTTTGACCGCTCACTATACTGTCGAAGGTCAAGGCTTCTACGGTATCGATACTGCACTGGGCTTTGAAATGGCCGACTGGTTCCCATATGCGTTGACCCGTACTTGGCACATCCAATCCGCTATTTTCTGGATTGCAACCGGCTTCCTGACAGCAGGTCTGTTCTTAGCTCCGATTGTGAACGGCGGTAAAGATCCTAAATTCCAACGTGCCGGTGTGAACTTCCTATACATCGCCCTGTTCATCGTAGTTGGCGGTTCTTACGCAGGTAACTTCTTTGCTTTGACTCACATCATTCCACCTGAACTGAACTTCTGGTTTGGCCACCAAGGTTACGAATACTTGGATTTGGGTCGCTTCTGGCAACTTCTGCTGATGGTCGGCCTGCTGTTGTGGCTGTTCCTGATGCTGCGTTGTACTATCTCTGCCTTTAAAGAAAAAGGTACAGATAAAAACCTGTTGGCTATCTTCGTAGCTTCTATGGTCGGTGTGGGTGTGTTCTACGCTCCTGGCCTGTTCTACGGTGAGAAATCTCCAATCGCTGTGATGGAATACTGGCGTTGGTGGGTGGTTCACCTGTGGGTAGAAGGCTTCTTCGAAGTGTTCGCTACTGCCGCCTTCGCATTCATCTTCTACAACATGGGCTTTGTCCGCCGTAGTACTGCTACTGCTTCTACTCTGGCAGCTGCTGCAATCTTCATGTTGGGTGGTATTCCAGGTACATTGCACCACTTGTACTTCTCCGGCTCTACCTCTGCTTCTATGGCAATCGGTGCATGTTTCTCCGCTTTGGAAGTTGTACCTTTGGTTCTGCTGGGTCGAGAAGCTTACGAACACTGGTCTTACCAACACCTGTCCGACTGGGCGAAACGTCTGCGTTGGCCTCTGATGTGCTTCGTAGCAGTTGCCTTCTGGAACATGATCGGTGCCGGCGTATTCGGCTTCTTGATTAACCCGCCGATTTCCCTGTTCTACATCCAAGGTCTGAACACTACTGCAGTTCACGCTCACGCGGCTCTGTTCGGTGTGTATGGTTTCTTGGCTCTGGGCTTCGTATTGCTGGTTGCACGCTACCTGAAACCTAATGTTCAATTTGACGACAAACTGATGACTTGGGGTTTCTGGCTGCTGAACGGCGGTCTGGTGGGTATGATTGCCATCAGCCTGTTGCCGGTCGGCGTGATTCAAGCTTACGCTTCTATCACTCATGGTCTGTGGTATGCACGTAGCGAAGAGTTCCTGCAAATGGAAATCCTGGATACCCTGCGTTGGGTTCGTACCGCTGCTGACTTGATCTTCATCGGTGGTGCTGTCTGCGTTGCTATCCAAGCTACCAAAATTGTATTCAGCCGCGATAAATAATCTTAAGCTGAATTAAATCGAAGGCCGTCTGAAAAGTTTTCAGACGGCCTTTCTGTTATAATTTCAACATTCTTAAATTGACAAGACAAAACATTATGTTCAACCAAGCTGCTCAAGAGCTGACCACTGTTCGCGATTTATTGCGTTTCGCCGTCAGCCGTTTTAATGATGCCGGACTGTTTTTCGGACACGGAAGTGATAATGCCCATGACGAGGCGGCCTATCTGATTTTGCACACTTTGAACCTGCCTTTGGATACGTTGGAGCCTTATTTGGATGCCAAATTGTTGCAAAGTGAGAAGGAGGAAGTGTTGTCGATTATCGAACGTCGCGCAGTTGAGCATATTCCTGCCGCATATCTGACGCATCAGGCATGGCAGGGCGAGTTTGATTTTTATGTCGATGAGCGCGTTATTGTGCCTCGTTCTTTTATTTACGAATTGCTTGGTGATGGTATCCGTCCTTGGATTGAACATGATGAGTTGGTGCATCGAGCTTTAGATTTGTGTACCGGTAGCGGCTGTTTGGCCATTCAAATGGCGCATCACTATCCCGACGCACAAATCGATGCCGTTGATTTAAGCTTGGATGCGCTGGAAGTGGCCGCCATCAATATCGAAGATTATGGCTTGGAAGACCGCATCAGCTTGGTGCATACCGATTTGTTTGAAGGTTTGGATGAAACATACGACTTAATTGTTTCCAATCCTCCTTATGTCGACGCGGAATCTGTGGAAGCATTGCCTGATGAATACCTGCACGAGCCGGAATTGGCTTTGGGCAGTGGCGAAGATGGTTTGGACGCTACACGTCAAATCATTCTGCAAGCGGCGAAATATTTGAATCCGAAAGGTGTATTGCTGGTTGAAATCGGTCACAACCGTGAGGTATTGGAAGCGGCTTATCCTGAATTACCGTTTACTTGGTTGGAAACCAGCGGTGGAGATGGGTTTGTATTCTTGTTGACCCGCGAGCAATTACTGGGTGAAGAATAGTTTATTTTGATATAAATAAAACAAAGGCCGTCTGAAAAAGTTTCAGACGGCCTTTGTTTTATAAAAATTTTAATATTTTAAGAAAATACAAATGCCTATGGTATGCCGAATATGAAATCCAAGCAGGCTTTGAAACTATGGCTTATAATATTCGTCATAGTTTCTAATGTCAGTGAATTTTTATTGCTGACTTTTTGTAGAACATATACTGCCAAACTCCATATTATGAATAATTATTTAAAATCAGGCCTGTTGGCTGCTGCCTTGTTCAGTATGCCCGTTGCCGCCTTTGCCCAGCAACATACCGTTTATTTCAATCAAAACGGTAAACTGACGGCGACCATGCCTTCGGTTGCTTATGTCCGCCAATACAAGATTGAGGCAGGAAAGGCGCAGGTGCAGGATTTTTACTATCCATCGATGAAGAAATATTCTGATCCTTATGAAGTACCCGCCGGTCAGATTAAGGTTTTTGTGCCGGCGTTGGATAATGGTACGCTGACCCTGTGGCATTTCAACGGTCAGAAAAAGATGGTTGGCAGCTATCGCAACGGCAAACCGCATGGCGAATGGGTCAACTGGTATCCAAACGGCAAAAAATCTGCGGTAATGCCTTATCAAAATGGCCTGAGTGAGGGCGTGGGTTCCCGCTATTACCGAAATGGTGTGAAAGAAAGCGAAATCCAATTTAAGCACGATAAAGCCAATGGCCATTGGAAACAGTGGTATTCAGACGGCAGCCCGAAAACCGAAATGATGATGAGCAATGACAAACCGACGGAGATTATCAGTTGGGATGAAAATGGCCGCATCGTGTCTGAATTGAGTATTCGCAACGGTAAACGCAGCGGCATCATTTTGGATTGGTATGATGATGGTGCGAAGAAATCCGAGTTGGTTTATAAAGACGACCAGTTGGTGAAAAAAACTTTTTGGGATACGGACGGATACGTCCTTGAATAATTTTGATCATAAAAAACCGCAGGCTGAGCAGCTTGCGGTTTTTTATTACATACAGCCTTTGTTTTGACATAGGGTAAATAACGGAGCGCCGCTTTCACGGATTTTTTTGCCACCGTCCAAGTCGGTAAATTCCAAAATGGCAGCCGCTTCGATTACTTCGCCGCCCAGTTTTCGGATCAGCTCGACACCTGCCAGCATTGTGCCGCCGGTTGCCACTAAATCATCTACCAACAAAACGCGTGCGCCCGGCTTGATGGCGTCGGTATGGATTTCTACCGTTGCTTCGCCATATTCCAAAGCATAACTTTGAGAAACCGTATCAAACGGCAGTTTGCCTTTTTTGCGGATGGGGACAAAGCCGACATTCAGCTGATAGGCCAAAGCTGCACCAATGATGAAGCCACGCGCATCCAAGCCTGCCACGACATCAATTTTCTGCCCCATATAGCGGTAAACCAGTAAATCAACCAGCAGGCGGAAATATTCTGCGCTTTGCAAAACGGGAGTAATGTCATGAAACAAAATCCCTTTTTGCGGCCAGTTTTCAATTTTACGGATTTTGTCCGCCAAAGCCTCT
The DNA here is from genome assembly GCF_051958615.1 of Neisseria sp. P0009.S008. NCBI lineage: Bacteria > Pseudomonadati > Pseudomonadota > Betaproteobacteria > Neisseriales > Neisseriaceae > Neisseria > Neisseria sp. P0009.S008. Next base: position 68,185 of record NZ_JBQCVG010000005.1, on the reverse strand, counting down.
ACGCCTATTACTTCAGGATGAATCAACATCTCGACATTCCGAAATCAAAAAGTTTTTAACACGATATTGTAGCGGTCATATGCGGACTTGCCAAATTAATCGATACAATAGCCAAATTTTGCAACATGCCGTCTGAAATTCCGAGAAATATTGTGTTGTGTTATAATTTACAGATACATACCATCGGCTGAACCACCATGCAAAATCATAAAAAAGGCAATATTTACATCATTTCTGCCGCTTCCGGCACAGGTAAAACGACCTTGGTGTCGCGCCTGTTGAAAAATCATGACGATATCCGTGTTTCCATTTCTCATACTACACGCCAGCCGCGTGAAGGTGAGGCACATGGTGTGCATTATCACTTTGTTCCCAAAGAAGAATTTGAATCGCTGATTGAGCAAAGAGCCTTTTTGGAACACGCCAATGTGTTCGGCAATTATTACGGCACCAGCATTGCCGGCGTGAATTCGTTGAGCGAAGAGGGCTATGACGTAATTTTGGAAATTGATGTGCAAGGTGCGGCGCAAGTGCGTAAATCGTTGCCTGAAGCCAGCAGCATTTTTATTCTGCCGCCTTCCTTTGAAGTATTGGCGCAACGTTTGATCGGCCGTGGTACAGACAGCGAAGAAGTTATTCAAACACGCCTTTCAAAAGCCCGTCATGAGATTGAGCAATCCGTTTTGTTCGATTACGTCGTCGTGAATGACGATTTGGATCGTGCCGAAGCCGATTTGTTCCACATTATTAAAGCAGGCCGTCTGAAAAAATCCTCTCAACAGGGATTTATCTCAAACCTGTTGGAAAATTCGTAAAAAACAGCGAAAATAACCGTTTTATTTGAAACATAGAAAGAAAGCAAGCAAACATGGCCCGTATTACTACTGAAGATTGCACAGGTAAAATCCCTAACCACTTCGACCTTACACTTGTTGCCGCCCGTCGCGCACGCCAATTAGAAAACGGCAACACGCCTTTGGTTGACGACATCCGCAACAACAAACCAACCGTTACCGCCCTGCGCGAAATCGCAGCCGGACAAATCGGAACCGAGCTGCTGACCCGCAACAAATAAACCAACCGGCAAACCGATAAAACCGCCGCGCGGACTGTATCGGTGCGATATCACAACCGATACAGTCTGACGGCTTAAAAATAGCCATAAAAGGCCGTCTGAAAATGCCAGCCCCACTGCCTACCGCCCCCTATGATCCGTTGACAGCGGAAGCGCGCGAGCTTTTGTTTCGCACCGCATCCTATCTCAATACCAACGAGCAGGCCGAGCTTGAAAGAGCCGTTGCCTACGCTTTCCACGCCCATGACGGACAAACCCGTAAAAGCGGCGAACCCTACATCACCCATCCCCTTGCCGTTGCCACGCAGCTTGCGATTTGGCACATGGATGTTCAAGGCCTCTGCGCGGGCGTTATGCACGATGTATTGGAAGATACGGGTGTAACCAAAGTCGAAATGGCGGCAGAATTCGGCGATACCATTGCCGAAATGGTAGACGGCCTCTCTAAGCTGGAAAAGCTCAAATTTGAAGATCATGCCGAGCATCAGGCGGAAAGTTTCCGCAAACTTATCCTCGCCATGACTAAAGATGTGCGCGTCATCGTCGTCAAACTTGCCGACCGATTGCACAATATGCGCACCCTTGGCTCTATGCGTCCGGAAAAACGCCGCCGCATCGCCAAAGAAACCCTCGAAATCTATGCTCAAATCGCCAACCGCATTGGCCTGAACAATGCGTATCAAGAGCTTCAAGACTTATCGTTCCAAAATCTCCACCCAAGACGCTACGAAACCCTGAAAAAAGCCATGGACAACAGCCGCAAAAATCGCCGCGATGTTGTCGGCAAAGTGTTGCGTGCATTCGGTCAGCGTTTGGTCGGTGTCAATATTGAAGCCAAAATCAAAGGCCGCGAGAAAAACTTATACAGCATCCATCAAAAAATGCTGGCTAAAAAGCTGCGTTTTGCAGAAGTGATGGATATCTATGGCTTTCGGGTCATCGTAAACAACATTCCTGCCTGTTACGCCGCGTTGGGCGCATTGCATAATTTATACCACCCCAAGCCCGGCCGTTTCAAAGACTATATCGCCATTCCGAAAAGCAACGGTTATCAAAGCCTGCACACGACCTTGGTCGGCCCTTACGGTTTGCCGATCGAAGTGCAAATCCGTACGCGTGAAATGGACGCTGTGGCTGAGGGCGGTATTGCCGGCCATTGGATTTACAAATCCGGTGAAAACACTCCGGACCAAGCCGTCCTCCATATGAACCGATGGATGAAAAATATTCTTGACTTGCAAGCCAGCAGCTCAAATGCCATCGAGTTTCTGGAGCATGTCAAAGTCGATTTGTTCCCCAACGAAGTCTATATCGTTACCCCGAAAGGCGATATCCTTACCTTGCCTAAAGGTGCAACGCCGATTGACTTTGCCTATGCCGTTCACACCAATATCGGTCATAAAACCGTTGCCGCGCGTATCAATAACGTCATGATGCCGTTGCGCACCAAGCTGAAAACCGGCGATACGGTAGAAATCATTACTTCCGAGCACGCCAAGCCTAATGTAGCATGGCTGAACTTTGCCGTTTCCAGCCGTGCGCGCAGCGCCATCCGTCAATACATTAAAAATCTGAATCGTCACGATGCCGTTGTTTTGGGTGAAAACTTGCTGCAAAAAGCTTTATCCAGCCTGTTGCCTAAAGATATCCTGCTTTCAGACGACCTCAAAGAAAAATACCTTGCCGATTTGAATACCAAACAAACCTCGTTTGAAGAGGTCCTCTACAATGTCGGGATGGGGCATACTTTGCCGGTACACGTTGCCATGCACATTGCCGAGTTGGCAGGCCAACATTTTGGCAGTGCGGTCAAACTCAGTCCGATCAAAGTCAACGATCAGGAAACCGGCCGGATTCATTTTGCCGAATGTTGCCATCCGATTCCCGGCGATGCGATCCGCGCCTTATTGGTCAAAGACAAGGGTATGATTATCCACCGTGATACCTGTCAAACTTTGGTCAAAGCTGATCCGGAAGAGCAACTCGATGCGGGTTGGGACAGTTTGCGCAATCAAACGTACCGCACTATCCTCAACGTCAAATCCGAAGATGCGCATGGTTTGTTGGCTTCAATGGCGCAAGCGATTTCCAATTCCGGTGCGGATATCGAATCTGTCGATACGCCAACCAAAGCGCAAGCAGGAACGGAAGGTTTTGTAGAATTTAAATTCACAATTAAAGTCAAAGACTTGGATCAGGTTAATCAGATTATTCATGCAATGCATGCCAATCCGAATATCCGCAAAGTGATTCGAGGATGATCTCGTTATAAGCAAAGGCCGTCTGAAAGTGTTTTCAGACGGCCTTTTTGATGTTTACAAATAAAAGCTGTTGGCTTCTTTTTAAGAGGGTTTATGGCTTTTTTGTAATTGGATTGGGTTTAACTCAACCAAAAACGGAAAACCAAGAAGAAAACCAAGGCCAAAACGCCGGCCCAAACCAGCAACATGAATCCGGCTACTGCCTGACCCAAGCGGTAAACAGGATTTTTGCGTTCGTCTTCGAGTAGGGGATTAGGTGTATTGTGCGGTTTGTTGGACATGATGAAGCTCTGATTGAATTATTGAATAAAAGCGTAAGGGTACGCCGATAGAAGCAAAGATTCAAGTGGGAATGATTATTGATAGAAGTCTTCGTCTTCATTCCACGCGGTTTTTAAGGCCGTCTGAATGGTGTCGGCGCCAAAGCCGCGATAGGCAAGGAAACGCGCTTGTTTTTGTTTTTCTTTCAAATCTTGAGCTTCTTGCTTGAATTTTTTACGTAAGACGGAAATGGCGGTTTGCAGCTCGTCCTCCCTGTCGGGTAGGAACTCCCGACAGTCGTCTGCATCGATACCTTGTTGCGCCAAGGCTTGCTTGAGGCGGAGCGTGCCGTAACGGTTGCTCTTGCTGTGAATATAGGCTTCTGCATAACGCTGGTCGGATTGCCAATTCCGTTCGGTGAATTCGTCCAAAACCTTTTCCAATTCTTCTTCGCTTTCAGCGTGTGGAGCCAGTTTGCGTTTCAAGCTAACACGGCTGACTTCCTGACGGGAAAGAATATCCAAGGCGCGGACGCGTAAGGTTTTGGGAGGTTTCATGGGGATATGGAAGGGTAGGGATTTAACTACATTGAATTACATTTTTAGACGGCCTGATTAGGTGAAAGAACCGAAAAGGCCGTCTGAAAATAAAGCCGAATTATTCTTCGTCTTTGTTTTTTTGCGGTTGCAGATTTTCGTAGATTTCAGGCAGGGCGCGAATCAACAAATCAGGTTTGGTCGCTTTGTCTTGGGAGAGCAAGGTCATGTCGCCGTAGCCGAATGTTACGCCGACGCTGAAGCAACCGGCCGCTTTGGCGGCAATAATGTCATTTTTAGAGTCGCCCACCATCAGCATATTGGCAACGTCGATGCCCAAAACTTCGGCCGCATGTTGAAGCGGCAATGGGCTGGGTTTTTTCTCAGTCAGGCTGTCGCCGCCAAGAACCAGGCTGAAGTAGCCATCGAGATTAAGCTGTTTCAGCAACTCGGCAGCCAGAATTTCATTTTTGTTGGTAATGACAACCAATGGAATACCCAAGGACTTGAGCAGGCCGAGGCCGGCTTCGGTTTCAGGGTAGGGGCGGGTAAAGTCGCTCAAATGCTCGCGATAATATTTCATAAAGAACACAAAGCCTTTTTCCCAGATTTCAGGATCGGCTTCTTTTTCACGATCATTGGTAATGACGCGATGAACCAACTTGCTGATGCCGTCGCCGACATAACTTTCAACCGTTTGGGTGGGTAAAACAGGTAAACCCAAGTGCGCACACATGGCTTGGGCTGCTGCGGCCAAATCGGGAACGGAATCACATAAGGTACCGTCCAAATCAAAGGCAACGGCTTGGACGTGTTCTAAAGCAGCAGTGGTCATTGAGTAGCTTTCTGTCATATTATTTAAGCGGTTATTTTAACATTGTTTGCCTGATTTGCCGATGTTTTGCCGATTCTTTAAAAAGATGTTTGTTTAAATTGTTAACAATTTTTGCTGGTGTAAGGCTGTCAGCCTATTGGGAATGTGAAAGGGATTTTGTCAACAAAAAGGGTGGTTTGGTAGGTATTAAAAAACAAAGGGTTTGTGTGTTTTTTTGAATGGTTTGATAAGCATTTATACTAGGCCGTCTGAAAATTTTTTGGTTGGTGTGCCGATATTTTCAGACGACCTCAAACTAAATTCATATATAAATGAATAGATTCGCTTTTTATCGACTACACGCTATTACATTTTTGTCCGTTTTTGTATATAGTAACGTGTATGGCTCTCGTCTAATCATATGTATGAAAAGGAAAAATACATGTCCGCATCTGCTGTAAAAGAAACGCTGAATCCGTTTGAAATTGCGCAAAAACAAGTGAAAACTGCCTGCGACCGTCTGAATGCCGACCCAGCAGTATTTGAAATCTTGAAAAAGCCGCAACGTGTTTTGGAAGTCAACTTCCCTGTCAAACTCGATAACGGTACAGTAGAAAACTTCACCGGCTACCGTTCACAACACAATAATGCCGTCGGCCCTTACAAAGGCGGCGTGCGTTTCCATCCTAATGTGAATATGGACGAGGTTAAAGCCCTGTCTATCTGGATGACCATCAAATGCTGCGTGGCCGGTATTCCTTACGGCGGCGGTAAAGGCGGTATTACTTTGGATCCGCGTAACTATTCCGAAGCGGAATTGGAACGCATCGCCCGTGCTTATTCCGAAGCTATTTCTCCGCTGATCGGCGAGAAAATCGATATTCCTGCCCCTGATGTGAACACCAACGGCAAAATCATGTCTTGGATGGTTGATGCCTATGAAAACGTAGTGAAACATTCTGCACCGGGCGTGTTCACCGGCAAACCGGTTGAGTTTGGCGGCTCCTTGGCGCGTACCGAAGCCACCGGTTACGGCGTAAACTTCGCCGCCGTCCAAGCTTTGGAAAAACTGGGCAAAGACGTGAAGGGTGCCACTTACGCCATTCAAGGTTTCGGTAACGTGGGCTACCACACCGGTTACTATGCACACAAAGCCGGTGCGAAAATCGTTGCCGTATCTACTGTTGACGTTGCCATCTACAACGAAAACGGCTTGGATATGGAAGCAATCATCAAAGAATTCCAAGAAAAAGGTTTCATCACCAACGAAGCCGGCTACGGCAAAGAAATCAGCAACGCCGAACTTTTGGCTCTGGACGTGGACGTACTCGCCCCTTGCGCGCTGGAAAACCAACTGACTTCTGAAAACGCCGGTAAAGTCCGCGCGAAAATCGTGGTTGAAGGCGCAAACGGCCCGACCACTCCAGAAGCCGACGTTATCCTGCGTCAAAACGGCGTACTGGTTGTTCCTGATATTTTGGCAAACTGCGGCGGCGTGGTGGTATCCTATTTTGAATGGGTACAAAACCTGCAAGGCTACTACTGGGAGTTTGACGAAGTTCAAGAGAAAGAAACCGTTGTCCTGCGCCGTGCGTTCCGCGATATTTGGAACTTGGCTCAAGAATACGATGTCGACCTGCGTACCGCTTCCTACATGATGAGTATCCGTCGTGTTGAAAAAGCAATGAAACTGCGCGGCTGGTATTAATCGTTTGACCGATAGCTAAGAGTAGGCCGTCTGAAACCTGTTTTCAGACGGCCTTAATGTTTTTGATAAGCGCCTTTACAAATTTTTATCCACCTTGATTCCATTTCATTCAAACTCAGCTATAATCCCCTTTTTTGACCTTTCCGGAAAAGACATAATCATGAACAAAACTTTCAAATTCAGCGCATTGGCTTTGTCTGCTTTGTTGGCACTGACTGCTTGCAACCAAAAAGACACTGCCGCTAAAGACGCCCCTGCTGCTTCCGCAGCTTCAAATGCGACTGCAGATGCTTCTGCCATCGGCTCTACTGCCCAACAAGCCAGCTACGCAATGGGTGTGGACATCGGCCGTTCATTGAAACAAATGAAAGACCAAGGTACGGAAATCGATTTGAAAGTTTTCACCGAAGCCATGGAAGCCATGTTTGAAGGTAAAGAAGTCAAAATGACTGAAGCCCAAGCTCAGGAAGTGATGATGAAATTCCTGCAAGAGCAACAAGAAAAAGCCACTGCCAAACGTGCTGAAGATGCCAAAGTAAACTTGGAAAAAGGCGAAGCGTTCTTGAAAGAAAACGCGACTAAAGAAGGCGTGAAAACCAGCGCTTCCGGTCTGCAATACAAAATCATCAAAGAAGGCGAAGGCAAAAAACCGACTAAAGACGACATCGTTACCGTTGAATACGAAGGCCGTCTGATTGATGGTACTGTATTTGACAGCAGCAAAAACAGCGGCGAACCTGTAAGCTTCCCTGTAAGCCAAGTGATTCCAGGTTGGACTGAAGGTATCCAGCTCTTGAAAGAAGGCGGCGAAGCAACATTCTACATCCCTGCCAAATTGGCATATCGTGAAGTTGGTGCTGGCGATAAAATCGGCCCGAACGCTACTTTGGTATTCGACGTGAAACTGGTTAAAGTCGGCGCGCCTGATGCCGCTGCACAACAACCTGTACAAGTTGACGTACAAAAAGTTCAATAATCCGAATCAAGGCTTACGCCCTTAAACAACGGATAAAAGGCCGTCTGAAAAATTCCGTTTCAGACGGCCTTTGTTCCAAACAAGCAAGGAATTATGATGAAAAATATCGTCATCCTTATTTCCGGACGCGGCAGCAATATGCAGGCGATTGTGAATGCCGATATTCCTGATGCTAACATTGCAGCCGTATTGAGCAACAGCGAGACCGCAGCCGGATTGGCATGGGCGGCAGAACGCGGTATTGCCACCGACAGTTTGAACCATAAAAACTTCGACTCGCGTCTGGCATTTGATCAGGCCATGATGGAAAAAATCGATACCTATCAGCCGGATTTGGTTGTGTTGGCGGGCTTTATGCGCATTTTGACCCCGGAATTCTGCGCCCATTATGAAAACCGCCTGATAAACATCCATCCGTCCATCCTGCCTTCCTTTACCGGTTTGCACACCCACGAACGCGCATTGGAAGCAGGTTGCCGAGTGGCAGGCTGCACCATCCATTTCGTGACGCCCGAGCTGGATTGCGGCCCGATTATTTCTCAAGGCATTGTTCCTATTTTGGACGGTGATACCGCTGATGACGTTGCCGCACGCGTGCTGACGGTTGAACACCAGCTTTTTCCGCAAGCCGTTGCCGACTTTGTTGCAGGTCGTCTGAAAATCGAAGGCAACCGCGTTTTGAATGCACAACGCAATGCCGCCGGTCAAAGCCTGTTGGCTTAATTAAAATACCATACACACAAGGAAAACATCATGAATCCGATTAAAACAACCCTGCTGACACTTTCCCTGCTCACTGCCTCTATCGGCGCACAAGCCGCTGAATTGCCGCAATCTGCCGTTTTGCAATACTCAGGCAGCTACGGTATTCCTGCGACCATGACCTTCACCCGCAGCGGCAGCCAATACAAAATCGTCTCTACCATCAAAGTACCGCTTTACAATATCCGCTTTGAATCCGGCGGCAGCATCAACGGCACAACCTTGAATCCGTCTTACTACAAAGATGTACGCGGCGGTAAATTGTATGCCGAGGCCAAATTCTCCGGCGGCAACATCACTTACGGCAAAGCAGGTGATTTGAAAACCGAAAAATCCGGCCCGGCCATGGACTTGTTCACTTTGGCATGGCAACTGGCCGCCAATGACGTGCGCCTGCCGTCAGGTTTGAAAATTACCAACGGTAAAAAACTGTACACCGTCGGCAGCATGAACAAAATCGGTAGCGAAAGCTATAAACTGAACGGTGGTACAACGCCTGTGAGCAAATATCGCGTCCGCCGTGGCGACGATACCGTTACTTACTCTTTTGCTTCCGATATCGACAATATCCCTGCGCAAATCAGCTATACCGATGACGGCAAAACCTACAACCTGAAACTGACTTCCGTCAAAATCAACGGTAAAGTAGTGAAACCGTAATCTCTATTTGCTCAAACAAGAAGGCCGTCTGAAAAGTTTTCAGACAGCCTTTTATTTTTACAGCAACACAATATCGTATTGTTCCTGCGTGTAGGCGGTTTCGACTGCCAGCGAAATCGGTTTGCCGATAAAGTCTATCAACATTGCCAGCGATTGCGATTCTTCGTCTAGGAACAAGTCGATGACATTCGGAGCGGCCAAAATACGGAAGGCTTGGACATCGTAGCGGCGCGCTTCGCGGACGATTTCGCGTTGGATTTCGTAGCACACGGTTTGCGGCGTTTTCAGACGGCCCCGGCCTTGGCAGGAAGGGCAGGGTTCGCAGAGGATTTGGCTTAAGTTTTCACGCGAGCGTTTGCGGGTCAGTTCGACAAGGCCCAGACTGGTAAAGCCGTTGAGGGTGACGCGGGTGCGGTCGAAACTGAGGGCTTTGGCAAGTTCTTGCAGGACGGCTTCGCGGTGGACTTCCTGCGCCATATCGATGAAGTCGATGATGATGATGCCGCCGAGATTGCGCAGGCGAAGTTCGCGGGCGATGGTGTGGCAGGCTTCGAGGTTGGTGCGGAAGATGGTTTCATCAAAATTGCGCGCGCCGACAAAGCCGCCGGTGTTGACATCGATGGTGGTCATGGCTTCGGTGGACTCGATGATGAGGTAGCTGCCGAAGTTGAGATTGACGCGCGGTTGCAGTGCGCGGGCGATTTCCTGCTCGATGTTGTGGGTCTCAAATAGGGGGCGTTCGCCTTTAAACAATTCGATCCTGCCCAATGCACCTTGAACGTATTGTTCGGCAAACTGGGTCATGCGGCGGTGGTTTTCAGTGGAATCGACCAGGATTTTGTGCGTATCAAGGCTGAACATATCGCGTAATACGCGCAGGCTCAAAGGCAAATCTTGATACAGCAGGGTTTCGGGCGGCTGAATTTTTGCTTGTTTTTGAATGTGTTCCCACACTTTGGTCAGATAGTTGATGTCTGATTGCAGTTGGGCATCGGAAGCGTTTTCGGCGTTGGTGCGGATGATGTAGCCGTGGCAGGCGTTTTCGGGCAGCAGGTTGTTGAGGCGCTCCCTTAAATTGCTGCGTTCGGCATCGTCTTCAATGCGTTGTGAAATGCCGATGTGGTCTTCTTGCGGAAGATGGACGAGGAAACGGCCGGCCAGCGAGATTTGGGTGGATAGGCGCGCGCCTTTGGTGTTGATGGGGTCTTTGATGACCTGAACCAAGACGGACTGACCTTCAAAGAGCATGTGTTCGATGCGTTGGGTTTCGTCCGGATTGCGGCGTTGTTCAAGGACGTCGACGATATGCAAAAACGCGGCGCGTTCCAAGCCGATATCGATAAACGCGCTTTGCATGCCGGGAAGGACGCGTTTGACGACGCCCAAATAAATATTGCCGACTAAGCTATGGCCGCTGTTACGCTCGATGTGCAGCTCGCAGATATTGTTCTCTTCTAAAACGGCCACACGCGTTTCTTGCGGCGTAATGTTGACGAGGACGGTTTCGGACGGACGCACGGCGTCCTTGGGGATGGGAATTCCTGAAAGCATGGGGATACCTGATTTTGAATAGAAAAACTTTTGCGATGTGTTCTTCTCCAAAAAACAAATGGCAAAAGTCATTCTGCGAAAGCGCTTATCATACTTTAATTATGGTTTTTCCGCATCTGCACAAATGTTTATGGCCAAGAGGCCGTCTGAATGTTTTTTACGACCGTACGGCGGGAACACTTGTAAAATAGCACCTATGCCCATATAGTCATGAACATTGGTATTTTGGAAGAAATCATGCAAACCGTTACTGTTTATACCGGTCCATATTGCCCGTACTGCACCATGGCGAAAAGACTGTTGCAGGCGGTGGGTGTGAAAGAAATCAACGAAATCCGCATCGACGGCAATCCGGAAGTTTTTGCCGAAATGCAGCAGCTTTCCGGCCAGCGCAGCGTGCCGCAGATTTTTATCGGCGACACCCATGTCGGTGGCTTTACCGATTTGTACCGCTTGCAGCAGGAAGGCAAGTTGGACGAATTACTGAATCCTTAACCCTTAACTTAGGAAAATAAAATGAGCGAAGAATTGCAACCCGTATTCAGCATTGAGCGTCTGTATGTAAAAGACTTGTCTTTGGAAGTGCCTCACGCACCACAAATCTTCTTGGAACAAGGCGAGCCTGAAGTGGATATGCGCGTTTCTACCGGCAGCACCAAACTGGAAGACGGCTTCTACAGCGTTGACGTTACCGTGACCGTGACTGCCAAACTGAACGAAGAGCGCACCATGTTCTTGAACGAAGTAACCCAAAGCGGCATCTTCCGTCTGGAAAACATTCCTGAAGAAGACGTACAACTGCTGCTGGGCGTTGCTTGTCCAAACATCCTGTTCCCTTACGCACGCGAAGCCATTTCCAACAGCGTAACCCGCGCCGGCTTCCCACCTGTACTGCTTGCTCCGATCAACTTCGAAGCAATCTACGAAGAACAACAGGGAGCTAACGCTTAATCGCGTTATACCTAAATTAAGGCCGTCTGAAACATTACGTTCAGACGGCCTTTTTTATTTGAAAATTAGGGCATAAGAAAAATCTATAATAAAAAGTTCATATATTAATGTAATAAGTATATAATGATATCGTTTATCATTACGATAACATTTTTAATTTTTATAAGTTTATATACCATTTAAAATCAACAAGTTAGAATTTTATCCAGCAAGTAGATTCTATTAATTAAGGAAATAGTTGTGAAACCTGATTTTCAAATGAAAACAATTTGTTTGTTATTGGTGCTGCCTTGCCAAGCTGTTTTTGCAGATACGGGACATCAAGAAGTTGAACATGTAGATATGGATACGGTCAAGGTCAGTGGCAAACGGCAGGCACAAAGGAATACCGAGCGCAGTCAGTCTTATACAATCGGAACGATGACAACGGCGACCGGGTTACGTATTTCAGGCAAGGATACACCGCAGTCGGTGAGCGTAATGACGCGTCGGCAGCTAGATGATAAAGCAATATATTCTTTAGAAGATGCAATGAAAAACACTACGGGAATCAACGTGGTTCGCGATTCGGGCCTACAAACTCGTTTTTTGTCTCGTGGTTTCTATGTTGATCAAATTGGTGAAGACGGTATTACCACTAATGTGTCTGGACGTTCGGGCTATACGGCAAAAATCGATGTCTCACCAAGTACAGATCTTGCTGTTTATGATCACATTGAGGTTGTCAGAGGTGCGACCGGTCTTACTCAGTCCAATTCTGAACCGGGTGGAACCATTAATTTAATCCGTAAGCGGCCAACAGCTCTGTTTAAGCATACAGGTGAAATCAGCACTGACCATAGGGGCAGCAAGCGTTTGGCTTTGGATGTATCTGGAAGCTTGAATAATGAACATACGGTACGCGGTAGGCTGGTTGGTGTTCATGAGGACCACCGTTCTTTTAAAGAGGGTGTATGGAACAAGAAAGACATGGTTTATGGTGTGATTGATACGGATTTGAGTGATAACAGTATGCTGACTTTGGGTGGTACTTATCAGAAAAATAAAGATATTCCCGATTTTGCCGGCGTGATTTTACCTTGTGAGGATCAAAAAACTGCGGCCTTCAGCTCCAGTCCGGCCTGTAACAATCCTTTGAAATTGCCACGTAATACTTATTTGGGTGAAACCTCATGGTCACGCCTGAATGCTGATAAATACAATATTTTTTCCGGTTTCAAACATGTTTTTGACAATGGATGGCAACTCAATGCCGAAATTTCTTATACGCGTAATGATTCAGATGCCAAAGTCGGACAATTTTTTCTGAAAAACGAACACGCGGCAGGTATTTCAGCATCTGCGGCAACGGGTTTCTTAACCGAGAAGGGAGAGGTGATCCCTTTTGAGCCTAAAGACAAGGCGTTGGCAAAATTAAAAGAATATCGTGATGGCGTCACTAAAACATATGAAGAGAAAAAAGCAGATTACGTTGCCCATCGTTTCGATGCATCTGCTTTTGAACAATATCGCTCTCAAAGGGCAGCAGCACGTCGGGCAGGTTTTGATCAATGTATGCAGGACATTGGTTTGGATTTCCTGTGCAACGACTGGCAGGATCCGGGTGTAGAAGTAGATAAAAAAGAGTTTGTTGATAAGGAGCTTGCAAAGCAAGGCATTATTAACAATGCAGAAGGCCTGTTTCCCAACCGTCTATACGACTCAGCATACAATCTTCGCCATACATACAACCGCCGTTACAATTTCATGCCGTTGCACTATACCAAACATGATGTGCAATGGGGCTTTAAGCTGGATCTGACAGGTAACTACCGCCTGCTTGGACGTGAACATGATTTCTTTGTCGGTTATGCGTATAACAATGAAAAAATCCGTTCTGCCTATACGGAAATATATCAAAACCGTTATTTTGTCCGTCCTCAAGGTTATGCAGGTGCAGGCAGTTGCGGCATTCATCCCGATGGTCCGGAGCGTAATCCTTTAGAAAAAGGCATTGTCGAACCAGATTGGCATATTTATAACGAAAAAGGTAATAACAAGATCTATGTGCCGGAATGTAGTGGCGCGCATATTACCAAATATACTCCCCGATTGGATGCGGAGGGTAAGCCTGTCTGGACAGTCAACGACAATGGTGAGCGCGTAATGGTGCAAGATCCTGTTTACGAATTGGATGCAAATGGAAACAAAATACAGGAGCGGGATGAAGAGGGAAATTTGAAATGGGCAAACCAATATCTGAAAACGCCGTTGTGGAAAACTGTTCAGGTTGCAGATGATCATGTTCCGGCGTTATACAATTATTCGAAATACCTTAACACGAATAAAACACATTCTTTGACTTTCAGCACCCGCTTTAATGCAACCAACCGTCTGCATCTCTTGGGTGGTATGCACTATACGCGCTATGAAACCACACAAGCCAAAGAAATGCCTGTACGCTACGGCCAGCCTGCTACGGCATTTCAAACTGAGAGTAGTAACAAAATCGACAAAGAACACTACACCTCAAAAATGCAAAGTCATAGATTCACGCCATATGCAGGTATTACCTACGACCTGACGCCGCAACAAAGCTTGTATGCCAGCTATACTAAGATTTTTAAACAACAGGATAACGTTGATGTAACCAGCAAATCCGTTCTTCCACCACTCATCGGTACTAACTATGAAATAGGTTGGAAAGGGTCGTTCTTGCAAGGCCGTCTGAATGCTTCGCTTGCCTTGTTTGTCTTACAGCAGAAAAACCGTACCGTTGTCGATTTCGGATTTGTTCCTGATACCGGTCGTAACGGAGGTTCATTCCAAACCATCGCTAAACCTGTGGGTAAGGTTAAGAGCAGTGGCGCAGAACTTGAATTGGCTGGCGAATTGTCGGAAAACTGGCGTATTTTTGTTGGCTACACATATAACAAAAGTAAGTATAAAAATGCTGCAGAAGTCAATGCGGAGCGGTTGGAGAAAAACACGACTGCCGATCCGTATAACTTCAGTAACTTCACGCCGGTACATATGTTCCGCCTCGGTACAAGCTACCGCTTGCCTCAAACTAAATTGACCTTGGGCGGCAGAATATCCGCGCAAAGTCGCACAAGTAGCCTTTACAATATTCGCCAAGGAGGCTACGGACTTATAGATGGCTTTGTTCAATATGATTTTCACAAACACGGTAGAATCAGCCTGATAGGAACGAACCTGGCTGACAGGACGTATTTTGAAAATAACTACAACCGTACGCGAGGTCAAAACAATTTCTATGGCGAACCGCGGACAGTCAAATTGAAATTGGATTGGCATTTCTAGAGTGAATGGGTGATGATTGGGTATGTGAACATTATTGGCCAAATTCCTGATAAAAGTATGGATTGAACATCCTTCTTTTTTGAAAGCTGTTTTCTAACAATGGCTGAAGTTGATTCGATAGCCGGCGTATTTTCAAATATTAATTTGTTTCAAGTATTCAGCTTTGAAGGCCGCCTGAAACATTACGTTCAGACGGCCTTTTTGTTTTCGGATAAAATACAGCAAACTTTCAATCAGCTGCCTTTTAAGATGACGCCCGAAACCCAAAAACAGCTCAAAATTACCGATGTTTCCGCCAAGAAACTCGACAAACTCAACCTCCATACCGCATGGGATTTGGTGTTGCACCTGCCGTTGCGTTACGAGGATGAGACGCACATCATGCCGATTAAGGACGCGCCGATCGGCGTGCCGTGTCAGGTCGAGGGCGAGGTCATCCATCAGGAAGTCACGTTCAAACCGCGCAAGCAGCTGATTGTCCAAATCGCCGACGATTCCGGCAGCGTCCTTTTTCTGCGCTTCATCCACTTTTACGCCAGCCATCAGAAGCAGATGGCGGCCGGCAAACGCATCCGCGCCGTGGGCGAAATCAAACACGGGTTTTACGGCGACGAGATGATTCATCCCAAAATCCGTGATGCCGAGAGCAGCGGTTTGGCGGAAAGCCTCACGCCGATTTATCCGACCGTAAACGGTTTAAATCAACCCACTTTGCGCCGCATCATTCAGACAGCCTTGGACGTTACGCCGTTGCACGACACCTTGCCTGATGCTTTATTAGGCCGTCTGAAACTGCCGCACCTTGCCGAAAGCCTGCGCCTTTTGCATTCGCCGCCACCGAGTTTCACTATTCATCAACTTTCAGACGGCACGCTACCTGCATGGCAACGGCTCAAATTTGACGAACTTTTGGCGCAACAGCTTTCCATGCGGCTGGCGCGGCAGAAGCGCGTCAGCGGCACGGCGGCGGCATTGGGCGGCGACGGTACGTTGACCCAAGCCCTGCGCCACGCTTTGCCGTTTGCCCTGACCGATGCCCAAGAAAGAGTCGTGTCCGAAATCCGCCGCGACATGGCGCAAACCCACCCGATGCACCGCCTGCTGCAAGGCGATGTCGGCAGTGGCAAAACCATCGTCGCCGCCTTGTCCGCGCTGACCGCCATCGAATCCGGCGCGCAGGCGGCTGTGATGGCGCCGACTGAAATCCTTGCCGAACAGCATTTCATCAAGTTCAAACAATGGCTTGAACCTTTAGGACTCGAAGTCGTCTGGCTTTCCGGCAGCCAGCGCAAAAAAGCCAAAGACGAAGCCAAAGCCAAACTTGCCGACGGCACCGTTAAAATCGCTGTCGGCACGCACGCCCTGTTTTCAGACGACGTCGAGTTCCAAAATCTGGGCTTGGTGATTGTGGACGAGCAACACCGCTTCGGCGTCGCCCAACGCCTCGCCCTCAAAAACAAAGGGCGCGACGTCCACCAGTTGATGATGTCCGCCACGCCCATCCCGCGCACGCTCGCCATGAGTTTCTTCGCCGACTTGGACGTGTCCGTCATCGATGAATTGCCGCCCGGGCGCACCCCGATTAAAACCCGTCTCGTCAACAACGTCCGCCGCGCCGAAGTCGAAGGCTTCGTCCTCAACATCTGCCGCAAAGGGCAGCAGGCATACTGGGTCTGCCCGCTGATTGAAGAAAGCGAAACCCTGCAACTGCAAACCGCTACCGAAACCCTCGAGCAGCTTCAGGCGGCATTGCCCGAACTCAACATCGGCTTGGTACACGGGCGCATGAAGGCCGCCGAAAAAGCCGAAGTCATGGCGGAGTTTGCCGCAGGCCATCTGAACGTCTTGGTTGCCACCACCGTCATCGAAGTCGGCGTAGATGTGCCCAACGCCGCCCTGATGGTGATCGAACACGCCGAGCGCATGGGCTTGGCGCAGCTACACCAATTACGCGGACGGGTAGGGCGCGGCGCGGCAGAAAGCGTGTGCGTCCTCCTGTTTGCCGAACCCTTGAGCGAACTCGCCAAAGCGCGGTTAAAAGTCATCTACGAACACACCGACGGCTTCGAAATCGCCCGCCAAGACCTCAACATCCGCGGCCCCGGCGAATTTCTCGGCGCGCGCCAAAGCGGCGTCCCCATGCTACGCTTTGCCAACCTTGAAGAAGACCTGCACCTTTTAGAACAAGCGCGCGAAATCGCCCCGATGCTGATTGAACAAAACCCTGAAATCGTCGAAGCGCATTTGGCAAGATGGCTTTCCAGCAGGGAAGGTTATTTGGGTGTATAAAATTTGCTTTATAAAGAAAAAGGCCGTCTGAAATATTTCAGACGGCCTTATGATTTGCGTTGATGCAGCTTTTAGAAACCTTGCGCCAACATGGCGTCGGCTACTTTGACGAAACCGGCAATGTTCGCACCATTGACGTAGTTTACTTTGTCGCCGACTTTACCGTATTTCAGGCAGGATTCGTGGATGTTGTGCATGATGTCAAACAGGCGGCTGTCCACTTCTTCGCGTGTCCAAGACAGGCGGATGGCGTTTTGGCTCATTTCCAAACCTGAAGTCGCTACGCCGCCGGCGTTGGAGGCTTTGCCCGGAGCGTAGAGGATGCCGGCTTTGATAAATTGTTCGACTGCGCCCAAAGTTGACGGCATGTTGGCACCTTCGGCAACCACATAGCAACCGTTGGCCAGCAGGATTTTGGCAGCGTCTGCGTCCAATTCGTTTTGGGTGGCGCAAGGCAGGGCAACTTCGGCCGCGATGTTCCACGGTTTTTGGTTTTCAAAGTATTGTAGGCCTTGTTCTTTGGCGTAAGTGGCTACGCGTTCGCGGCGTACTTCTTTCAGCTCGATCAAAGCGGCCAGTTGCGCTTCGGTCATACCGCTGTCAGGGAAGAGGACAAAGCCGTTGGAGTCGGAAACGGTCAATACTTTTGCACCCAGTTGGATGGCTTTTTCGGCAGCGTATTGCGCCACGTTGCCGGAGCCGGAAATCAACACGCGTTTGCCTTCAATGCTGTCGTTGCGGGTTTCCAACATGGCTTGGGCAAAATACACGCAGCCGTAGCCGGTGGCTTCAGGGCGAATCAGGCTGCCGCCCCATTCGAGGCCTTTGCCGGTCAGGACGGAAGCAAATTCATTGCGGATTTTTTTGTACTGGCCGAACAGATAGCCGATTTCGCGGCCGCCTACGCCGATGTCGCCGGCAGGGACGTCGGTGTCGGCACCGATGTGGCGGTAGAGTTCGGTCATAAAGGCTTGGCAGAAGCGCATTACTTCGGCATCGGATTTGCCTTTAGGATCAAAGTCGGAACCGCCTTTGCCGCCGCCCATAGGCAGGGTGGTCAGCGCGTTTTTGAAGACTTGTTCAAAAGCGAGGAATTTCAATACGCCCAAATCGACGGTCGGGTGGAAGCGCAAGCCGCCTTTGTAAGGGCCGATGGCGGAGCTCATTTGAATGCGGTAGCCGCGGTTGACTTGGACTTGGCCTTTGTCGTCCATCCAAGTGACGCGGAACATAATCACGCGCTCCGGCTCAACAATACGCTCAAGCAGGCTTTGTTGGGTGTATTTCGGGTTTTTCGCCAAAAACGGATCCAAACTCATAAACACTTCTTCAACGGCTTGATGAAAGGGTTCTTGGTTGGGGTTGCGTTGTTTGAGATTGGTAAATAGAGTGTTCAGGTCGGTCATTTTTCTACTCCTATTGAGTGAGATATTTCAATATTTATGTTTTGAAATATAGCCGTAAAAATTTTACTTGCCAAGAAAAATTTTGCCTAGATTGTTGACATTATTTTTTTACTAATTTGTAAAAATGGAATTATATTTTAAATTTAACTAAAAATATTCAAATATATTTTGTAAAATAGATTTTATAAAAAATAAAATTCTAATCATTTAAATTGGAGAATACTGAAAAATTTTTTTGTAAAAATTTAATTCAGCTCAAAAATTTCTGTAAATTAGTGCGGAATTGTCAAAATTGTTAATGAGTGTACTACGCGAATATAGGGAAGATTGCCTCATTGAAGACAGAGAGGCAGGCCGTCTGAAAATTCGGTACAATACACACGAAATTCCCACAACACATACATTAAGGAAACACATGAAAGCCTATCACGACCTTATGCGCCATGTTCTCGACAATGGTATCGATAAATCCGACCGTACCGGCACCGGCACGCGTTCCGTGTTCGGTTACCAAATGCGTTTTGATTTGAGTGAAGGCTTTCCGCTGTTGACCACCAAAAAACTGCATCTGCGCTCGATTATTCATGAGCTGCTTTGGTTTCTCAAAGGCGATACCAACATCAAATACCTGAAAGATAACAACGTTTCCATTTGGGACGAATGGGCGGATGAAAACGGCGATTTGGGCCCGGTTTACGGCTACCAATGGCGCAGCTGGCCTGCACCTGACGGCCGCCATATCGACCAAATTGCCAATGTGGTGGAACAAATCAAGAAAAATCCCGACTCGCGCCGTCTGATTGTATCGGCATGGAATCCGGCTTTGGTCGACGAAATGGCCTTGCCGCCTTGCCACGCGCTGTTTCAGTTTTACGTTGCCAACGGCAAACTGTCCTGCCAGCTTTACCAACGCAGCGCCGATATTTTCCTTGGCGTACCGTTTAACATCGCCAGCTACGCATTGTTGACCATGATGATGGCGCAAGTATGCGGCTTGGGAGCAGGTGAGTTTATCCATACGTTTGGCGATGCGCATTTGTACAGCAACCATATCGAGCAGGCCCAACTGCAATTAAGCCGCGATTTCCGAAGCCTGCCGACCATGAAAATCAACCCTGAAGTCAAAGACTTATTTGCCTTCAAATTTGAAGACTTCGAGTTGGAAGGCTATGATCCGTATCCGCACATCAAAGCAGCCGTATCGGTGTAATTCAAATTAAAAATAAAAAGGCCGTCTGAAACTTCAGACGGCCTTTTTATTTGATTTGAGTTGTCAGATTTTCTCTCAACGGATAAGCGTATTTCCGTTAAAATACGCCTTCTTTTCCGATTCGAAACATTGCCATGCGCCTGACCCACATCAAACTCTCCGGCTTCAAATCTTTTACCGACCCGACCACGATTCATGTTCCGGGGCAGCTTGTTGCGGTTATCGGGCCGAACGGCTGCGGCAAGTCGAATGTGATTGACGCGGTGCGCTGGGTGCTGGGTGAGGCTTCGGCGAAGCAGCTTCGCGGCGAGAGTATGCAGGACGTGATTTTTAATGGTGCGGCAACGCGCCGTCCTGCACCGAGGGCTTCGGTGGAGCTGGTGTTTGACAACAGCGACCACAGTTTGCAGGGTGCATGGGGGCAGTATGCCGAGGTGAGCATCAAGCGGCAGCTGACGCGTCAGGGCGAATCGACTTATTTCATCAACAATCAGACCGTGCGCCGCCGCGACATTACCGATTTGTTCTTGGGTACGGGCGTGGGCGCGCGCGGTTATGCCGTCATCGAGCAGGGGATGATTTCGCGCATCATCGAGGCGCGGCCGGAGGAGTTGCGCGCCTATATCGAAGAGGCGGCGGGCGTGTCCAAATATAAGGAACGCCGCAAGGAGACGGAAGGTCGTCTGAAAGACACGCGCGAGCATTTGCAGCGTTTGGGCGATTTGCAGAATGAGTTGGCGCGTCAGGTGGAAAAGCTGGAAAAACAGGCGGAAACTGCCGAACGCTACAAATACCTGACCGCGCAGTTGAACCAACAACAGGATTTGCTCGATTACGCCCAATGGCAGCAATCGCTTGCTGCCGCAGATAAGGCGACCGCGCAGCATCAGTCTTTGCAGGCGCAGCAGGACGAAACCGCCGCGCAGGTTCAGGCGTTGAACGACGAAGTACACGCCTTGCAGACTGCCGAACAGTCGCAGCAGCAGACGGTACATGAACTGAGCAACAAACGCGGCGTGTTGCGCGAGCAGATTGCCCGTTTGGAAGAACAAATCCGCCATCAGCAAAACCTGCACCAACGCATCGAACGCGACAAGCAGGCGGCGCAGGCGCAGATGCAGCGCATCCATCAGGAGCAGCAGCAAATCCGTGTGCAGCTTGAAGAAAACGAGTTGCAGGCGGAAGAAAAGCAAACCGAATTGGCGGAATGGGCGATGCAGGTTGCCGAATACGAAGAGCGTCTGCCTGAATTGGAAGAAGCCCAAGCCACGCTCAACGCCGCCTTCCAAACCCAGCAGGACGAGGCAAACCGCATCCGCCGCGAACTGGCGTTGAAGCAGCAGCAGCTTGCCCATGCCGAACAAACCGTTGCCAAGCACGAAGAGCGCAAAGGTCGTCTGAAACAGGAAAACCAAGCCCTGAACCTGCCCGACGAAGCCGAAACCGCCGCCGCGCAGGAAGCCGCCGTCTTGTTGCAAAGCCAGCAAGAGCATTACGAAGAACAAATCATTGCCGCCGAAGAAGCCTTGCACGCCGCCCGCGAAGCGTTTCAGACGGCCTCAAACCGCTTCCAAAGCCTGAAGCAGCAACACATCACCTTGCAGGCGCAGCAGCAGGCGTTGTCGCAAATCCTGTCGCAGCAGCAGGAAGCTGCCGACTTCTGGCAGGCAACCGACCACGCCGCCGCGCCGCAGCTGTGGCAACACATCACCGCGCCCGCCGAGTGGCAGCACGCCTTGTCCGTCATCCTTGCCGAACGCCTGCACGCCCGCGCCGTGCCGTCTGGTTTCGTTCCCCCCGCGCCTTTGCCGCAAGGGCAGGCGGCATGGCTTTCAGACGACCTCTCCGGCGGCATCAAAAAATCCCTGCCCGTACAGGCATTGCTTAACCAAATCCAAGCGCAGCCGCCGTTTCAGACGGCATTGCACCACTGGCTCGACGGCGTATTGTGCGCACCCGATTTGAGTTACGCCCTCGCGCATCAAAGCGATTTGGGCGCACATCAAATCTGGCTTACGCCCGAAGGCCATCAGGTCGACAAAGTCAGCGTCCTGCTCTATGCCAAACCCGCGCAGGAAAGCCTGATTGCCCAAAAAGCCCGTCTCGACGGCATCGCGTCCGAACTGGAAAACCTCGCCCCCGAACTTTCCGCCGCCGAAGCCGCGTTCAAACAGGCGGAGGCCGCCGTGCGCTCGTCTGAAACTCAGCACAAAAATCTGATACAGCAGCAACAGCAGCACACGCGCCAATACAGCCAAGCGCAGCAACGCGCCGCCGAACTTCTGGCGCGCACCAACCAAGGGCAAATCCGCCGTGAACACATCGAGCGCGAACTTGCGCAGTTGGCAGAAGAACAGACCGTGTTGCAACACACGTCCGACGGGCTTTCAGACGACATCGTTACTTTGCAGGAAGCCGCCGCCGAACTCGAACACCAACAGCAAACTACCGCGCACAGCCGCCAAGATCAGCAAGGTCGTCTGAAACAGGCGCAGCTTGCCCTGTTGGAAGCCAACCGCCAATACGGACTGGCCGAAGTCGCCGTTCACAAACTCAATCAGCAAAAACAAAACTACCAACAGCAAATTGCCCGACTCGAACAGCAAACCCTCGACTGGCAGGAACGCCAGCAAGAGCTTGCCCTCGCCTATGAAACCGAGTTCCAAAACGACGAGCAGCACATCAAGCTCGACGAGCTGACCGAAGCCGTGCACACGCTGGACGAAGAATACATCGCCGTGCAGGAAAAACTCGCGCAGATTCAGGAACAGGGCAGGGAGCAATACGCCCGCGTACAAACCCTGCAAACCAAGCTGCCGCAGCTTCAGGCCGCTACCCAAACCGCCCTGTTGCAGCAGCAGGAAGCCCTGATTAACGCCAAACGCTACCATCAAAACCTGACCGAACGCGCTGCCGATTTGGACGCGCTCGAAGCGTTGGCGAAAGAATCGCCGAAAGTATTGAACAGCAGCATCGGCAGCCTTACCCAGCAAATCGAAGCACTCGGCGCCGTCAACCTCGCCGCCCTGCAAGAACTCGAAGAAGCGCGCGAACGCGACGGCTACTACCGCAGCCAAAGCGAAGACGTGCAGGCGGCCATCACCCTTTTGGAAGAAGCCATCGCCCAAATCGACGACAAAACCAAAGCGCGTTTCAAAGAAACCTTCGACGCCGTCAACGGAAAAGTCCAAACCTTCTTCCCCACCCTGTTCGGCGGCGGCGAAGCCACCCTCAAAATGATAGGCGACGACCTCCTGACTGCCGGCGTATCCATCATGGCGCGCCCGCCCGGCAAGAAAAACAGCACCATCCACCTTCTCTCCGGCGGCGAAAAAGCCCTCACCGCCATGAGCCTCGTGTTCGCCCTGTTCAGCCTCAACCCCGCCCCCTTCTGCCTTCTGGACGAAGTCGACGCCCCGCTGGACGACGCCAACACATCGCGTTTCTGCAACCTGGTCAAAGAAATGTCGGCGCAAACCCAGTTCCTCTACATCTCCCACAACCGCCTGACCATGGAAATGGCGGAGCAGCTGGTCGGCGTAACCATGCAGGAAAAAGGTGTCTCGCGCGTCGTTGCCGTGGACATCAAGCAGGCGTTGGAAATGGCGGAGCCGAATTGAGGTAAGAATAAAGGCCGTCTGAAAGAATGAGGAAGAAATCTATAATTTCATCTTCCCATTTTTTCAGACGGCCTTTTTTGTATTGGATACAGCGTTATTGTTTTGAAGTATTATCTTTGGCGCGTTGAGGCTGTCCCGAGCGTTGGTTGCTGCGGTTGACGGCATCACGCCATGCTTTGCGTTCGGCTTCGATTTTGGCGGCTACTTCGTGAACCATGGTTTCTTGTTTTTTGACGGCTGGCTCTTTCGGTGTGTTATCGGAAAAGTGGAGGCCGTACCACAAGGCGGAGAAAATGCTGCAGACGAAGATAACGGCAATCAGGCCGATGATGGCTTGTTTGCCGGCGAGGGGTTTTTCAGGGGGAGGGACGAGGACATCAAAGCAGTCGGCGCAATCGAGGGCGAAGCAGACGTTTTCGGCCTCTTTGCGGCCGCGCCGGCCTTCTGTAATGTTGAAGGAGATGTGTTGCCCTTCGGCCGGAAGGCGGGTAAGGGTGGTGAAGGCGGCAAGGGCAAGAAAGATTTCTTGGCCTGTGTCTTCTATGGTAGCGGCGCCGAAGCCGCGCTTGCTGTTCCAGCGAGTAATCGTTCCGTAATAGCGCATAATGTATGTGGGGATATTATTATAGGTAACAGTTTTTCTTTGGACTGATTTTAAATCAAAAAGTTTAGTTATTGTCTTAATTTTACACTAGATTTGTCTTTTTGGAAGCAGACAGGCCGTCTGAAGGGTTTCAGACGGCCTGTATGGTTTATGCCTACTTATTAAGCACTTTTTGGAAGGTGTTGATCAGGTGTTGCGCAATGGCACGGCTGCCGAATTGTTGCAGGCAATCTTGGCGCAAACGGACGGGATCGTATTGTGCATGGTTTTCGTAGAGGGTGAGCAATGCTTTGGTCAGCTCCGGTATGTTTTCGATTGGTACCAGCAGGCCGTTGTCGGAAGTGACGATGGATTCGGGGCCGCCGCAGCGTGTGGCGATAACGGGCAAACCTTGCGACAGAGCTTCGATATAGACGACGCCGAAGGTCTCGGTACGGCTGGCGAGGACGAATGCGTTGCTGTGGTGCATGAGGTCTAAGGTTTGGTCGGTGGTCAATGCGCCGGTAAAGGTAACGGCGTGGTTGATGCACAAGTCGCTTGCCAGTTGTTTCAGACGGCCTTCTTCTGCGCCGCCGCCACCGATTTTGAGTTTGAGCTGCGGATGGGTTTTGAGTGCTTCGGCAAAAGCAGGTAGGAGCAGGTCGTGGCCTTTGAGGTGGCGCAGGTGGGAGACGCTGCAGAAGGTAAAGTCTTGATTGTTTTTTTCGGGGAACTCGAAATCCTGTTCAAAATTGCCGCCCAGCATATTGGGCAGGTATTGCCAGTCTGTACCGGCGTAGGTTTTTTCGAGAATACGGCAGAAATCACGGCTGACGGCGAACCGTGCCGCGCTGTGGCGCACGGCTTCGTGCATGGACGGCCATTGGTTTTTGCGGACAAGGCCGCGTGAAATGGCGCTGCTGTGTTCGGTAATCACATAGGGAATGCCGTATTTTTTGAAGATGGCGCAGGCCAAAATGCCGGCGTAGTTGACGCAGTGGGCGTGAATTACGTCGGGTTTGCCGTTGTCGGCGATATAGGCTTCAAAAGCTTTCATGCCTGCGTTGACCCAGCGGATGCGGTCGATATCGACAACCGGACAGCGCGGGAAGAAATACATGCTGTCGTAGGCGTAAGTGTTGAGTCCGCCTTGCTGATGGCGGCGCAGGCCGTAGAAGCGTGAGAAGATGGTTTTCGGCTGGCTTCTCAAGTAGCGGAACATGGGCACGACCATGCCGATTTTCATGCCTTCGCGTTGCAGGGCTTGGGCTTGGAGACGGAAAAAGATTCCGTCCACGTCGGTTTCGGAAGAAGGATACCAAGAGGGGATAACGACAATATGCATGATGTGTTTTTTATGGAAATAGATAACGGCGAGGCCGTCTGAAAAGAAAAGATATCTTTCAGACGGCCTTTTGTATATTTAGTTCAATCAGTTGCCGGCAACCGTCATTTTTGAAACCAAGATGGAGCCGATTTGGTTGGACGAACGGCGTAATGCGTCGTCTGCCACGCCGATGATGTCGCGGTACATGTCCTGCAAACGTCCGGCAATGGTGATTTCCTGAACCGGATAGGCAATGACGCCGTTTTCCACCCAAAAACCGGCCGCGCCGCGCGAGTAGTCGCCGGTAATGCCGTTGACGCCTTGTCCCATCAATTCGGTAACCAGCAAACCTGTTCCCATTTCTTTCAACAGGTCGGCCTGCGTGGCGTGGGTGTGGTTCAGATACAGATTGTGCGCGCCGCCGGCGTTGCCCGTTGTCTGCATACCGAGCTTTTTCGCGCTGTAACTGCTGAGGAAATAGCCTTCGACGATACCGTCTTTCACCACAAAACGTGGCTGCGTGGCCACGCCTTCGGCATCGAAATAAGTGCTGCGGAACGAGCGCAGGATATGCGGTTCTTCACGCAGGCTGAGAAACTCGGGCAGCACCTGTTTGCCGATGCTGTCAATCAGGAAGCTGCTTTGACGGTAAAGCGCGCCGCCGCTGAGTGCGCCGATAAGGTGGCCGATTAAACCGACGGCGACGGTGGTGTCAAACAGTACGGGATAGCTGCCGGTCGGAACACTGCGGCTGTTCAGACGGCGTAAAGTCCGTTCGGCCGCGGTTTTACCGATGAGTTCGGGCGCGTCCATGTCTTCGTGACGGCAGGAAGAATTGTACCAATAGTCGCGCTGCATGCCGTGTTCGTCGCTGGCGACCACGCTGCAAGAAATGCTGTGGTGCGTGCTTTGCTGGTGTGCGGCAAAGCCGTGGGTGTTGCCGTAGACGTATTGGTAATGGCCGGTATGAACCGATGCGCCTTCGGAATTTTCAATGCGTTTGTCCGTTGACAGCGCGGCCTGTTCGCATTGTTTGGCCAAATCAATGGCGGATTCGGTACTCAAATCCCATTCGTGGTAGCGGTCGAGGTCGCCGATATAGGTTGCCATCAAGGCAGCATCGGCAAGGCCGGCGCAATCATCTTCGGCGGTATAGCGTGCAATATCGATGGCGGCTTTAACCGTATCTTGCAAGGCGCGTTCGGAGAAGTCGGCAGTGCTGGCGCGGCCTTTGCGTTGGCCGACATAGACAGTAATGTCTAAAGATTTATCTTGTTGGAACTCGATTTGTTCGATTTCGCCCAAGCGTACGCTGACGCTTTGACCGAGCGACTCGCTGAAATCGGCTTCGGCCGAGGTGGCGCCGGATTGTTTGGCCAAATCCAGCGTGTGTCCGCACAAGCGCAACAGCTCGTCCGGTGTGTGGTTAAACAGCATAAAAAGGTTTCCTGACAGGGTTTTGCGGCATTTTAACCGTTTCAGACGGCCTCTGCAAAAATCGCACGGAAAGGCCGTCTGAAAACTGATAAAATAGGCAGATTCAGAAAATCAGGGAAACACAATGTTTGAACAAGAAGACGAATGGGTCAGCAAAACCCAAATGAAAAAGCAGATGAACGATTTGCAGGCTTTGGGTATGGAATTGACCAAGCTCTCCAGCGATACGCTGAAAAAAATCGGCTTGGACGAAGAGCTGTTCGAGGCTATCGTTACCTATAAAAAAATCACGTCCAACAGCGCGCTCAAACGCCAAGCCCAATTTATCGGCCGCCTGATGCGCGATACAGACCCTGCGCCCATCGAAGCCTATTTAGCCAAACTGCGCGGCGACAATACGGCGCACAATGCCTTTTTGCAACGCGTCGAGCAGGCGCGTACCCGACTGTTGGCAGACGATGGCGCGATTACCCAATTTATGGCAGATTTTCCGCAAGCCGATGCCGGCAAATTGCGCACCTTGATTCGCAATACCAAAAAAGAGCAGGAACAAAACAAACCGCCGAAAAACTTCCGCGCGCTGTTCCAAGAAATTAAAGCAGTGATGGAGGCCGGTCAATCCGAGGCTTCAGAAGAAGGGCAGGATTGGGAAGAATAAACCTTAGGGCCGTCTGAAAACGGATTGCGGTTTTCAGACGGCCTGTATCGTAATACTGAAGGAGGATGACCATGAAATTTTGCCGCTCTACAACCACCTTGCTGATTAGTGTATTGACCCTCAATGGATGTACTGCCTTTCTTTGGGGAGAGAACAACCCGTTCCATCAAACCACAACCGAGAAAACCGTTGCCAAAGACAATATTCACGCATTTGGCGTGGTTGCCAAAGACAATACGCAACTGGAAACAGGCAGCTTGGTCATGATGGGCAAAAAATATTGGTTTGTCGTTAATCCTAAAGATTCGGCCAAATTGAAGGCGGTCTTGGATGTTAAATTGGACAAACAGTTTCAAATGGTTCAGCAAAACCCAAGATATGCGTATGAGGCTTTGCCGGTCGAATTGAAATCCCCTGAAGCGCAAACTTTCCGCTCAAAATTCTGCCTGCGTTACGATACTCAAAAAGCTGCCGAGATTGCCAAGTTGAAACAGCTGGCGTTCAAGCCGGTCGAACTCGATAACAAAACTGTCTACACGCGGTGTATTTCTACTGAAGGTCATTATTATGCAACGCCCAAAAATGTTGCCGAAGACCGCCGTTTTGATACTGCCGTCCCGGTCAGAATTTATTATACGGAAACCAAAAAAAGCACCGATGTTCAGAAGTTGACGGAGAATATCCTGCAAACGCCATTCACATTGGCTTTGGATGCAGTCGGCGCAGTGATAGCAGTCCCCTTTGTCGTGATTGGTGAAATTGTCGATGCTTCACGCAAATAATATCCAAGGCCGTCTGAAAACGGATTGCAGGTTTCAGACGGCCTCCTCCTTAAAATAAATGCTTAAAAAAATTAATTTTCTCTCTATTTAATCCCACACACCATGTCCGTCAAAATCCAAACACGTTCCATTAATCCGGCTGTTTTTAACGACTTGCTTACTGCCGGTGCCGATCCTTTGATTGCACGGCTGTGTGCTGCGCGTGATGTGCAAAGTCCGGCCGAATTGGACGACAAGCTTGCTGCGCTTTTGCCGTATCAAACGCTGACAAACTGCGAAGCCGCCGCCGGCCGTCTGGCGGATGCGATTGAGCGTCAGGAAAAAATCTTGATTGTCGCCGACTACGATGCCGACGGTGCGACGGCGTGTTCCGTCGGTATGAGCGGTTTGGCGGTAATGGGGGCAAAAGTGGATTTCCTTGTGCCCAACCGCTTTGAACACGGCTATGGCTTAACGCCCGAGCTGGCTGAAATCGCTGCCGAGCAAGGTGTGGATTTGTTGGTGACGGTGGATAACGGTATTGCCAGCATTGCAGGCGTGGCGCGTGCTCAGGAGTTGGGTTTGGATGTGATTGTTACCGACCACCATCTGCCTGCCGAGACCGTGCCTGACTGCATCATCGTCAATCCGAACCAAAAAGGCTGCGGTTTCCAAAGCAAAAGCTTGGCGGGCGTGGGCGTGATTTTTTATGTATTGATGGCTTTGCGTGCCGAACTGCGCCGCCGCCATTATTTTTCAGACGGCCTGAAAGAGCCGAATCTGGGCGATCTTTTGGATTTGGTCGCACTCGGTACCGTCGCCGATGTTGTCACTCTAGACCACAACAACCGTATCCTCGTGTCTCAAGGTTTGAAACGGATGCGTTTGGGCAAAATGCGCCCCGGTATCCGCGCCTTGTTTGAAGTGGCGCGACGGGATTGGCGCAAGGCTCAGCCGTTTGATATGGGCTTTGCGTTGGGACCGCGCATCAATGCGGCCGGACGGCTGGACGATATGTCGGTCGGCATTGCCTGTCTGTTGGCGCAAGATGATGCCGAAGCGCAGGAACTGGCGGCGCAGTTAAACGACCTCAATATCGAGCGCCGCGAAATCGAGCAATCCATGCTACAAGACGCGCTGAACGCCTTTCCCGAAACCCTGCCTCCAGGTCAGGCGACTTTGGTGGCGTATCGCGACGACTTCCATCAAGGCGTGGTCGGCATCGTTGCCAGCCGCCTCAAAGACCGTTTTTATCGTCCGGCCATCGTGTTTGCGCCTGCCGACAACGGCGAAGTGCGCGGTTCGGGACGCTCCATTCCCAATTTACACCTGCGCGATGCTTTGGACTTGGTGTCAAAACGCCATCCCGATTTGATTTTGAAATTCGGCGGACACGCGATGGCGGCGGGTTTGAGCATACTCGAACACAATATTCCCGCGTTTCAGACCGCCTTTGAAGAAGCAGTGCGCGAGATGGTGTGCGAAGACGATTTGTCGCAAACCTTCATCACCGACGGCAGCCTGCCTGCCCGTGACATTACGCTGGAACAGGCGCAGAACCTTGCCCGGCACGTTTGGGGGCAGGGCTTCGCGCCGCCGAGTTTTACCGATGAATTTCACGTCATCCGCCAGCAGCCTTTGGGCGCGGAGGGCAAACACAAAAAAGTCTGGCTGCAAAAAGACGGCTACGAATTTGAAGCCATGTTTTGGCGTTGCAGCGAAGACATTCCCGAATACATCCGCACGGTGTACCGCCCCGTTGCCAACGAATGGCGGAATAATCTCGAATTGCAGCTTTATATCGACTACTGGGAAGCCGCGTAAGCAAAGGCCGTCTGAAAAATGAAGAAACAAAAACCTTGGCTCGGCTTTTCATTGGCGCTGCTTGCCACCATGACTTGGGGCTCGCTGCCGGTCATCGCCCAACAGGCCTTAAAAGCCGTTGATGCACCCACTTTAGTGTGGGTACGCTTTTTAGTGGCTTCGCTGGTGTTGTTTGCGTTGTTGGGGCTGACCGGCAAGCTGCCGAGGCCGTCTGAATTTTCCAGGCAAACCTTGTTTTTATTGGTGCTGGGCATTATTGGTATTTCCGCCAACTTCGTTCTCGTTGCCATGGGTTTACACTATATTTCGCCGACAACCACGCAGGTGTTGTGGCAGCTCTCGCCCTTTACCATGATTTTGGTCGGAGTAGGAGTGTTTAAAGAAGCTTTTACGCACTGGCAAAAAATCGGCTTGATGCTTTTGCTGACGGGTTTGGCCATGTTTTTCAACGACAAATTCGGCGAACTTTTCAGCTTGGGCAGCTACGCAGTCGGCGTGATGATGGCGGCTTTGGGCAGCATGATTTGGGTGTGCTACGGCGTGGCGCAAAAACTTTTGTCCAAACATTTCAATTCGCAACAAATCCTGCTCATGATTTATTTTTGTAGCAGCTTTGTTTTCCTGCCGTTTGCCGAACCGTCGCAAATTGCCCATATCGGCAATCCGTTTTTATGGGGCTGCTTTATTTATTGCTGCCTGAACACGCTGATCGGCTACGGTTCATTCGGCGAAGCGCTCAATCATTGGGACGCTTCAAAAGTCAGTATCGTCACCACGCTGATTCCTGTATTCACCATGATATTTTCCACCATCGGCCATCATCTCGCCCCCGATTATTTTGCTGCTTCGGATATGAATATCGTCAGCTATGTGGGTGCCATGGTGGTTGTGGTCGGAGCCTTGCTGGCTGTGGCCGGAGAGAAAGTAATGGGGCTTTTTTTGAGAAAGATATGAAGCATTTATTGCAAAACAGAATAAAGCAAGGCCGTCTGAAACAGGTTTCAGACGGCCTTTATATTTTCTAAATCAGATTAATGTGAATCGCCGAATCAATAGAAGCCTTCGCGTTCTTCACGGGTGCTGATGTAGATGTTTTTCACTTGGGTGTAGGCGGCAAGCATCATTTTGTGGGTTTCGCGGCCGATGCCTGAAGTTTTGTAGCCGCCAAACGGCGCACCGGCAGGCAGGCGGTTGTAGCAGTTTACCCAAACGCGACCGGTTTCCAATGCGTTGGAAACGCGCAGGCAGCGGTTGATGTCGGTACTCCACACTGCGCCGCCCAAGCCGTATTCGCTGTCGTTGGCCATTTTGATGACGTCTTCTTCGGTTTTGAATTTAATCACGGTGGCAACCGGGCCGAAGATTTCTTCTTGGGCAACACGGGCTTCGTTGCTGCTGGCTTCAATCAAAGTAGGCTCGACAAATTCGCCTTTGCCCAATTCGCCTTCGATTTTCTTACCGCCGGTAATAATGCGGCAGCCTTCCTGTTCACCGATTTTGACGTATTTCAAAATAGTCTCGAGTTGACCGGCATTGACTTGCGAACCCATTTGGGTGTCGTCTTCCCAAGGCAGGCCGATTTTAATTTTTTTGAATTCTTCAGCCAAAGCATTGACGAATTTGTCGTAAATGCCTTCTTGTACAAAAATGCGCGAACCGGCGCAGCACACTTGGCCTTGGTTGAACAAAATACCTTTTTGCGCGCCTTCGAGGGCTTTATCGAAAGGCATATCGTCGAAGAAGATGTTGGCAGATTTGCCGCCCAATTCCAAAGTGGACGGAATCAGCAATTCGGCGGCGGCGATACCGACGCGGCGGCCGACTTCGGTTGAGCCGGTAAAGGCCAGTTTGTTGAAGCCTTTGTGGTGCAGCATGTATTCGCCGGATTTAGAACCGCGGCCGGTAATCACGTTCAACACGCCTTTAGGCAGCAAGTGGTTGATTTTTTGAGCGAGGGACAACAGGCTCAATGAAGTGCTGGAAGAAGGGTGGATGACGATGGTACAACCTGCGGCCAATGCCGGAGCGATTTTCCATGCGGCCATCAAGAATGGGAAGTTCCAAGGAATGATTTGGCCGACAACGCCGATCGGTTCGCGCAGAACGATGGACAGGTCTTCGGCATCAAGTTGTGTCGCAGTACCTTCTTCGCCGCGGATCACGCTGGCGAAATAGCGGAAATGATCGGAGGCCAAAGGCACGTCGGCAGCGCGGGTTTCGCGGATGGGTTTGCCGTTGTCCAAGGTTTCTTGCAGGGCGAACAATTCGGCGTTTTCGTCAATCACATCGGCGATTTTGTTCAAAATGGCCGCGCGTTCGGCAGTCGTGGTTTTACGCCATGTTTTGAACGCTTCTTGCGCAGCGGCTACGGCAGCATCGACATCGGCATCGGTTGCGTCTGTGAACTTGGCCAACTCATCGCCATTGGCAGGGTTGTAAGAGGATAAAAGTTTGCCTTCGCTACCTTTTGTCCATTCGCCGTTGATCAAAAGGCCGTATTCTTTATCAAACACATTTAAATCTTTTGCCATAATGCTGTCTCCTTAATGAATGGGAATAGGTGTTTCAACACCATGAAAACAGCTTATGCTTTTTTCTTTTTAAGTTCAAGTATTAAAAATGAGAATATTCTCAAAATTTACATTTGCAATGTTGTTTCATGTAGCAGGCCGTCTGAAAAATAAAGGATTTAATTGAAATGAAAGTATATTTGTTAATATATTTAAAGATTTATAGGGATTAAATAGATTTTGTTATGGTATAACATCATAACTTATTGTTTTAAAAAAGATTATGGGTTGACGTCTTCGGATATGGGGAGTATTCTCATTCATAGCTAAACAGTTTTTCAACACCCTAGGAGACTTTCTCATGAAAATGCATGCTGTGGTAGTAAATAAAGATGTAGCAGGTGATGTAGAAGTTGTTGAACGCGAATTACGTCCGCTGGAATACGGCGAGGCGTTGGTGGAAGTCGAGTATTGCGGCGTGTGCCACACCGACTTGCACGTTGCGGCAGGCGATTACGGCGACAAACCGGGTCGTGTGTTGGGACACGAAGGCATCGGTTTGGTTAAAGAAGTTGCCGACGGTGTGAAAAATCTGAAAGTTGGCGATCGTGTCAGCATCGCATGGCTATTCCAAAGCTGCGGTTCTTGCGAATACTGCAATACCGGCCGCGAAACCTTGTGCCGCTCTGTATTGAACGCAGGCTATACTGCCGACGGCGGCATGGCGACCCACTGTATCGTCGATGCGGACTACGCCGTTAAAGTACCCGACGGTCTTGACCCCGCGCAAGCTTCGAGCATTACTTGTGCCGGTGTGACCACTTATAAAGCGATTAAAGTTTCCGGTGTTCGTCCGGGTCAATGGATTGCGATTTACGGTGCAGGCGGTTTGGGCAACTTGGGCGTCCAATACGCGAAAAAAGTATTCGGCGCACACGTCGTCGCCATCGACATCAACGATGAAAAACTGGCATTCGCTAAAGAAAGCGGCGCAGATTTAGTCATCAACGCCGCCAAAGAAGACGCAGCCAAAGTGATTCAAGAGAAAACCGGCGGCGCACACGCAGCCGTGGTAACAGCCGTATCCGCCGCCGCGTTCAACTCCGCTGTGGACTGCGTTCGTGCAGGCGGCCGCGTCGTTGCCATTGGTCTGCCGCCCGAATCTATGGACCTGTCCATCCCGCGTCTGGTCTTGGACGGCATCGAAGTGGTCGGCTCTCTGGTCGGTACCCGCAAAGATTTGGAAGAAGCATTCCAATTCGGCGCAGAAGGTTTGGTTGTGCCTAAAGTCGAATTGCGTGCTTTGGATGAAGCGCCTGCCATCTTCCAAGAAATGCGGGAAGGTAAAATTACCGGCCGTATGGTGATTGATATGAATAAAGAGTGCAGCTGTATTCATCACTAATCAAATGATTCCGTGATAAAAAGGCCGTCTGAACAATTTCAGACGGCCTTTTTCATTGGATTGGATAACTTAAAGCGTAAAGCCGCTTTCAAATACGCGGATTTCTCCGCTGACAGGATCGGTAAACTCTATTCTTTTGGCCAGAAGTTTTAAAGGTCTGTCGTAGTCTTCATCACCGGCCGCCAAGGGGGTAGGGTAAAGCGCATCGTTCATCAGCGGCATATTCAAACTCATCATATGCACGCGGAGCTGGTGTTTCTTTCCGGTATGCGGCGTGAGGCGGTAGAGGCTGAATGCACCGCGGTTTTCGATAAGTTCGATGGTCGTGTGGGCATTGGGTTCGCCTTCCGTTTCCCGTGTGAGAAAGAATTTTTCGCCGCGTTCCATTCGGGATGAAATATCCAGCGGATAGTCCAAATCCGTCCGCGTCGGTGCAACTGCCTCATAGGTTTTTCGGACGGTTTTTTCTTGGAACATGGTCTGATAATCGCGACGCGTGGCAGGGTTGAGCGAGAGTAACATAACGCCTGCCGTATCTTTATCCAAGCGATGAATCGGCGTAATGTCTTCAACATTCAAATGCTGCAATTCAGGCCGTAAACGCAGGCGCGTGAGCAAGGTTTCCCGCAAAAACCTGCCGCTGGGGATGACGGGTAGAAAATGCGGTTTGTCCACCACAATCAAATGCTCATCAATATGCAAAATCTTTTCTTCAAACGGAATACGCGGCTCGCTCTCACGGCTGGTTTCACGGTAATAAAACATCGTCTTGCCGGGCTCGAACAAGGTATTCTCATCAAACGGCACGCCATCCGCGCCCACCACAAAACCGCTGTTCAGCCGCCGCCGCCAGTTTTCTTCGCCGACAAAGGGAAAATGAGCGCATAGAAAATGCAGCAGCGGCAAGCCGTAAAACTGCTTTTCGTGCGGCAAAACCAAGTAGCTGGGTTTGACACCGTCTAAAAGGGGTAGGGGATTGGTACGTTTTTTCATGCGGCGGATTGTACTCGGTTTTTAGGATTTTTTCAGACGGCCTTGTGATTGCTATTGACGCGATATTGCACTTTTTATCATGATTTTCGTTGTAGATGGAAATCTATCTTTTATAAAGGACAACCTGTTGTAAAGTAGGAAAACTGTATTTTTTCAGGAAGAATAGGAACGACATCTTTTCCGGATTTGATATTGCAAACAGATTAACTATTCAAGTTAAAGGTTGTTTGAAAATTTTGAGGATGGTTTTCAAACGACTTTAGTAGGAATA
The DNA here is from genome assembly GCF_051958615.1 of Neisseria sp. P0009.S008. Lineage (NCBI taxonomy): Bacteria > Pseudomonadati > Pseudomonadota > Betaproteobacteria > Neisseriales > Neisseriaceae > Neisseria > Neisseria sp. P0009.S008. The sequence goes on along the minus strand of NZ_JBQCVG010000005.1, from coordinate 33,033 downwards.
AATCAAGCATGAAAGGGGCGAGTATATTATCATAGCGGTTGTTTACACATCTCATATGTCGGATAAAACCAATGACCCAAGCAAGCAAAAAATCCAACAAATCCAACAAATCCAACAAATCCATTGAACCCAATATCGCTGACCTTGCCAACGGCTGGCTGAAATCCTATAAGCTCGATTACAGACTTGAACAAGCAAGTCTAAATACTGAAATCGACAAAGCCTTAGACGACTATTATTCCAAAAATGGCGGCATTGGCGGAAACCGTCCCGATGTGAAGCTATTGCTACAAAGTAGTAAAAACGGGCGTTACTACCCCGTGCTTATCGAATATAAAGGTCATAAAGACAAACTGGAAAAACTTGATGCTGATGGTAATGTCGAAAACCGCAACGCTAAAAACGAGCCAATTTTCAAAAACATCAACGGCTATGCCGTAAACGGCGCGGTACATTACGCCAACGCCGTACTGCACCATACCAGTTACACTGACATCATCGCCGTCGGCATGACGGGCTACAAAGACGAGCAGGGAGAAATTCGTTATGAAATCGGCGTGTATTATGTGTCTAAAAGCAATTTAGGCGTAGGACAGCGCGTCGGCGATTTTAATGACTTTTCATTTTTGGCGGCAGAACACTTTGAAGATTTCATCAGCCAAGTCGAAGAACTCTCGCTCACGCCCGAAGAATTGGACAGGCTCAAAGAAAAGCGTGAAAAAGAAATTGATGCCAGCCTAACCAAGCTCAACAACGACATCTACCAAAACGAAAAAGGCCTAGGTGAAAACGACCGCGTCTATCTCGTCGCCGCCGCTATCATCGCCACCATCGGCATACCCGGAAAAGTTGCGCCTCTGGAAAAATCCGACCTCAAATCATCAAACGAACGCGGCTGGAGAGACGGCGATATCCTTGTGCGCAAAATCGAGTCTTTCTTGGAAGAAAAAGCTCTACCCAAAGAAAAGAAAGAGATGATTTTACGCACATTATCCAATACCCTTCTGACCGAAAACATCAACAAAGTTCACAGCGGCGAAACCCAATTAAAACGTGTCTTTACCAAAATTGTCGATGACTTGGGCATCTACTACAAAATCGGGCTGACTACCGATTTTACCGGTAAGCTCTTTAACGAAATGTACTCATGGCTGGGCTTTACTCAAGATAAGCTCAACGACGTGGTGCTGACCCCGTCTTATGTCGCCACATTACTTGCCAAACTTGCACGCGTTAATAAAGATTCCTATGTTTGGGACTTCGCCACAGGTTCAGCCGGGCTGTTGGTTGCTGCCATGAATGAAATGCTGATAGATGCTAAAAACAGCATAGATTCTCCACAAGAACTACGAGAAAAAGAAGCCCAAATCAAAGCTGAACAGCTTTTGGGTTTAGAGTTGCTTTCCAGCGTCTATATGCTTGCCATTTTGAATATGATTCTGATGGGCGACGGCAGCTCCAATATCTTAAACAAAGACTCACTGACCGATTTTGACGGCAAATACGGCTTCGGTAAAACCGACCATAAATTCCCCGCTGATGCCTTTATCCTTAATCCTCCGTATTCTGCCAACGGCAACGGCATGAACTTTGTTGAACGTGCATTGAACATGATGGAAAAAGGCTACGCCGCCATCATTATTCAAAATTCCGCAGGTTCAGGAAAAGCCCGAGAAATTAACAGGCGGATTCTGCAAAACAATACTCTGCTTGCTAGCATAAAAATGCCTCTTGATTTATTTATTGGTAAATCCAGCGTGCAAACCAATATTTATGTTTTCAAAGTAGGTGAACCGCATGAGAAAGACGAAACTGTTAAATTTATCGATTTTTCAAATGACGGCTACACCCGCACCAACCGCAAAAAAGCCAGCAACAATTTGAAAGACACGGGTAATGCGCGCGGACGCTATGAAGAACTGGTGCAACTAGTGCGTTTCGGCAAAAAGAAACTCAACATATTTAGTGAAAAAGAATACTACGAAGGCACCATCGACCCGAAAAACGGCGCAGACTGGAACCAATCTGCTCCAATTGACACAAAGCCGACGCTTGATGATTTCAAAAAAACCGTCAGCGACTATCTCGCCTGGGAAGTTTCCAATCTGTTAAAACGCCAAAATAAGGAAGATGACACGCTGGGAAAGTAGATATCCACTTGACTGAGATGTTGAATGAAGTTGAGTGGGGAGAGTTTAAACTAGGAGATTTATTTGAAATCAATCCGACAAAATATTATCGGCTGAGTAATGAAGAAATTATTTCAGTAAATGGTACTGTACCTTTGGTTTCAAATTCTTCCATAGATAACGGAGTAATGGGATTTTCCAAGCTTCCGGCAAATAATATAGGAAATACGATAACTTGTTCTGATACAACGATTGGTGCGGATACAATGTTTTATCAAGAGAAGGCCTTTATCGGTTATTCGCATATTCAACATTTTGTCCCCAAGCCTATAATGGCGAGATTCAACAGGGCAATTGCACATATAATCATTACGGCAAGTAGAATTGCGACAACCAAAAAATATGATTACGGAGCGAAATTCAACAGAAAGGAGATGCGTTCCACAAAAATTCATCTTCCTATCAAAAGTGGTCAAATAAATCTTGACTTTATGGAAAATTTCGTGGCCGAGCTGGAAGCTCGGCGTTCCGCCGAGCTGGAAGCTCGGCGTTCCGCCGAGCTGGAAGCCTACCTTTCAGCCGCAGGGCTGAAAGACTACACGCTGACGACGGAAGAAGAGCGAGCATTAGCAGCGTTGGAAAATAGAGAAATCACGTTCATCGAATATAAGGTTGTGGATTTATTTACGGTGAAAAATACAAACAATATCCTTTCTCGCGATGTAACACCAAACAGTGGTAATACGCCTTATTTGTCAGCAAGCCGAGAAAATAACGCAGTTAGCTCTTATATTTCCCACAGAGAAAATCTGATAGATAAGGGTAACTGTATTTTTATTGGTGGAAAGACATTTGTTGTTACCTATCAGGCAGAAGATTTTTATTCTAACGACAGTCATAATTTATGTTTATATTTGAAGGAAAAGGAAGAAGCCAGCAAGCTAAATCAATTGTGCATCATTTCCTGTATTGAACGGAATTTAGGTCATAAATATTCTTGGGGAGACAGTATCAGCAATAAGAAAATTCAAACAGATACCGTTTTCCTGCCATCTAAAAACGGCAAGCCCGACTATGGCTATATGCAAACCCTGATTTCCGCCGTACAAAAACAAGTCATCAAAGATGTGGTGCACTATGCCGATGAAAAAATCGCCGCCACCAAAACGGTAATAGCAAGGTAAACCCGTTTAAAACCGAAGGCCGTCTGAATGCGAAAACCGATTTTCAGACGGCCTTTTGATTTGTTCCCAACCTCACAAACCCTTAAAAATCAGCTATAATGCCCAACTATTTGATTTTTGCTTATCCCATATTGAAATGGCACAAAAAATTCAATCTGTAAAAGGTATGAACGACCTTTTACCTGTCGAACAAAAAGATTTCAAACTGACGGCTGCGTTTTGGCAGGCGTTTGAAGATACGGTCGGCCGTTGGACACGCGCTTACGGCTATCAGCAAATCCGTACGCCGATTGTCGAGCAAACCGGTTTGTTTGTCCGCTCCATCGGCGAGGAAACCGATGTGGTCGGCAAGGAAATGTACACCTTCTCAGATTCAAACGATTCTTTGAGTTTGAGCCTGCGTCCTGAAGGTACGGCTTCTTGTCTGCGTGCAGTAGTCGAACACAACCTTCTGTATAACAGCCCGCAAAAGCTGTGGTATATGGGCCCGATGTTCCGCCGCGAGCGTCCGCAAAAAGGCCGTTATCGTCAGTTCCATCAGGTCGGTATCGAGGCTTTGGGTTTTGAGGGGCCGGATATTGATGCGGAAATCATCGCGATGTCGGCCGACTTGTGGGAAAAATTGGGTATTCGCGAATACCTGACTTTGGAAATCAACAGCTTGGGCAACCGTGAGGAGCGTGCGGCACACCGTGCGGCATTGGTTGAATATTTGACCCGCTATGAGGCGCAACTGGATGAAGACAGCAAACGCCGTCTGAAAACCAATCCTTTGCGCGTTTTGGATACAAAAAACCCTGATTTGCAGGAAATCTGCAACGCGGCGCCGCGTTTAGTGGATTACTTAGGCGAGGTTTCGCAAAACCACTATGCACGCTTCAAGGCGATGTTGGACGGTTTGGGTATTCAATATATTGAAAATCCGCGCTTGGTCCGTGGTTTAGATTATTATAATCAGACAGTTTTTGAGTGGACGACCGACAAACTCGGTGCGCAGGCGACTGTGTGCGGAGGCGGCCGTTACGATGGTTTGATTGAAGAGCTTGGCGGTAAGCCTGCGCCGTCTATCGGCTTTGCAATGGGTATTGAGCGCCTGCTGCTTTTGGTGAACGAATACGGCTCGCTGGAAGTGAACGCCGCGCCTGATGTCTATACAATGCACCAAGGCGAAGGTGCGGACTTGCAGGTGATGAAATACGCGCAAGCCTTGCGCGCCCAAGGTTTCAATGTAATGCAGCATTCCGGCTATCAGAGCCTGAAAGCGCAAATGAAAAAAGCAGACAACAGTGGCGCACGCTTTGCCCTGATTGTGGCTCAGGATGAGCTGGCAAACGGTACGGTTACCCTGAAAGATATGCAGGGCAAACACGAACAACAAACCGTTGCCGCTGCTGATTTGACAGACACTTTACAACAATGGAAGAACGCATAAATGGCAGCCCATTTGGAAGAACAACAAGAGTTAGACAACTTTAAATATTTTTGGAAACGCACCGGTCGTTGGATCTTTGCCTTGCTGATCGTGGCGTCTTTGGGGTATTTGGGTTACACCATTTACCAAGGCCAAAAAGCTTCAAAAGATCAGGAAGCCGCCGCTGTATTGGCGCAAATGGTGGAAAAGGCGCAGCAAAAAACCGATCAAAAAGCCATCAACGCCGATTTGGCCGAATTGCAAAAAAACTATCCTGATTCTATTTCGACAGCTCAAGCTACGTTGATGGTAGCGGCGACCGAGTTTGATGCCGGCCGTTATGATGTGGCGGAAGGTCATTTGAATTGGGTGCTGAAAAATCAAAACGCACCGCTGGTTCAAGTTTTGGCAGCGCAACGTTTGGGCGTTGTCCTGTTGCAGCAGAAAAAATACGATGCCGCCATCAATGCCCTGAATGCTCAGGTTGAGGCTGACTTCGAGCCTTTGATGCTGGAAACCAAAGGCGATGTTTACGTTGCCCAAAATAAAACCAAAGAAGCCGTACAAAGTTACGAAGCTGCTTTGAGCAAAATGCCGCAAACCGCAGTAGGCCGCGAATTGCTGCAAATGAAAATCGACAGCTTGAAATAAGTTTGTTTGAAATCAAGGCCGTCTGAAGTTGCAATGACTTTTCAGACGGCCTACACTTATCCTTATCAACCGTGTTTTTAAAACACCTGCTTGTGTTCCGCTCACGTTTTTAGGCGGCACTTGACACAGAAAGACTCAATCATGAAACCAACCATCGCGCTTGTCGGCCGCCCCAATGTCGGCAAATCTACTTTATTCAACCGTTTGACGCGCACCAAAGACGCGCTTGTGCACGACCTGCCCGGCCTGACCCGCGACCGCCATTACGGACACGGCAAAATCGGCAGCAAACCTTATCTCGTCATCGATACCGGCGGTTTTGAGCCGGTTGTGGACAGCGGGATTTTGCACGAAATGGCGAAGCAGACTTTGCAGGCTGTCGATGAGGCCGACGCCGTCGTGTTCTTGGTGGACGGCCGCACCGGCTTGACCCCGCAAGACAAAATCATCGCCGACCGCCTGCGCCAAAGCCCACGCCCCGTTTATTTGGCCGTGAATAAAGGCGAGGGTGGCAATAGGGCCGTACTTGCCGCCGAGTTCTACGAACTTGCCTTGGGCGACCCTTATGTGATTTCAGGTGCGCACGGCGATGGCGTGTATTATCTGATTGAAGATATTTTGGAAACCTTCCCTGAGCCTGAAAAGGAAGAGGAAGAAGCGAAACATCCTGTTTTTGCTGTAATCGGCCGCCCAAATGTCGGTAAATCGACCTTGGTAAATGCCATCCTCGGCGAAGAGCGCGTGATTGCCTTTAATATGGCAGGTACGACGCGCGACAGTATCCATATTGATTTTGAACGTGAAGGCAAACCGTTTACCATCATCGATACCGCAGGTGTACGCCGTCGCGGCAAAGTGGATGAAGCGGTGGAAAAATTCTCCGTTATTAAAGCCATGCAGGCGGTTGAAGCGGCAAACGTTGCTGTTTTGGTGTTGGACGCGCAACAAGATATCGCCGATCAAGATGCGACGATTGCGGGTTTCGCTTTGGAAGCAGGCCGTGCCTTGGTGGTGGCAGTCAATAAATGGGACGGCATCAGCGAAGAGCGGCGCGAGCAAGTGAAACGCGATATCAACCGTAAACTGTATTTCCTTGATTTTGCTAAGTTTCACTTTATTTCTGCGTTGAAAGAGCGCGGTATAGACGGTTTGTTTGAAAGCATTCAGGCTGCCTATAATGCGGCGATGATTAAGATGCCGACGCCGAAAATCACGCGCGTATTGCAAAGCGCGATTGAGCGTCAACAGCCGCCGCGTGCTGGCTTGGTGCGTCCGAAAATGCGTTATGCCCACCAAGGCGGCATGAATCCGCCGGTGATTGTGGTACACGGTAATTCGTTGCACGCCATTTCTGACAGCTACACACGCTATCTGACCCAAACCTTCCGCAAAGCCTTCAATCTGCAAGGTACGCCGCTCAGAATTCAATACAATGTTTCGGAAAACCCGTATGAAAATGCGGAAGACAAACCGAAGAAAAAACCACTGCGCCGTGTCAGCTTGAGCAACCGTATTGAGAAACGCGAAGGCCGCAAGGAAGAGAAAAACCGCTTCAAGAAGAAAACCAAAGTCAGCGTGAAAAAACAATTCAGCAAATAAACACAAAGGCCGTCTGAACAATTTCAGACGGCCTTTTTATAATGAAAAACAGATTGTTAGAGCTTTATGGCATATTTTCGATAGGGTTTGCCGAATTTTAAAAAATCATCCAATTTGAATTTGGGATTGTTGTGAATATGGAAATGAAACAGTCGGTTTGACTGAAAGTTCCCTTATTGCTGGATTCCTAAACGGTGTGATAGAAAAAAATAGTTGGTAATTTATCCTATTCGGGGCTACAATCCCATCAAACGCCGATTTTGGCGTCTTTACAATCATAATAATGGAGCTCAAGAATATGACAGCTAAAGGACAAATGTTACAAGATCCTTTTTTGAATGCGTTGCGTAAAGAGCACGTTCCGGTTTCAATCTACTTGGTAAACGGCATCAAGCTGCAAGGTCAAGTGGAATCATTCGACCAGTACGTTGTTCTGCTGCGTAATACTTCCGTCACTCAAATGGTTTACAAACACGCTATCTCAACAATCGTTCCTGCACGCGCAGTCAGCCTGCAACACGAGAATAAACAACCTCAAGCCGCTGTCGCAGCTGCTCCGGTTCAAGTTGAGACTGCGCAACAACCTGCCGAATAAATGATGTAACGCATTCCTGTTTTTCAATACCTTACCGCTTTTGCGGTAGGGTATTTTTATTTTCAGACGACCTTTATCATGCTGCTTGAAAACATTCTTACCTTTGCACACTCCCTGTTACGACAAGCCTTAAAATTAGGTGGCCGCGCTTTGGATGCGACGGCCGGAAACGGGCATGATACTTTGCTGTTGGCACAGTTGGTTGGCGAGACGGGTAGGGTGTGGGCGTTTGATGTGCAATCTAAAGCATTAATGCAGACCCAAGGCCGTCTGAAAGAAAACGGCGTAGATGGTTGGGTAGTCCTGATACATGACGGCCATGAAAACCTTTTATCTTATATCGACGAGCCTTTAGATGCCGCGGTATTTAATTTCGGTTGGCTGCCGGGTGGCGATAAAAGCTGTACGACTGAAGCGGAAAGCAGCATCCGTGCGCTGACGGATACTTTGGGTTTGCTGAAAGAGGGCGGCCTTACCGTGGCGGTATTGTACCCGGGGCATGAAGCCGGCCGAATAGAGGCTGAAGCGATTGTGCAATGGGCGGAAACTTTGCCGCAGGAAGCCTTTGCCGTGTTACGCTATGGCTTTGTCAACCGCCGCAATGCGCCGCCCTATCTGCTGGCGATTGAAAAGTTGCGTCAAAAATAGATGTTTGCGGTAAAATAGCTGCTTTGTTTTTCAACCCTCAACATAAGAAACTGCCATGCAATATCTGTTTGTAAAATACAGCCATCAGATTTTCGTTGCCATTACCATCCTGTTGTTCAACATCCGTTTTTTCCTGCTCTGGCGTCATCCTGAGAAGCCGTTGGCAGGCATTTGGAAGGCCATGCCGCATTTGAACGACACCATGTTGCTGTTTACCGGCTTGTGGCTGATGAAGATTACCCATTTTTCGCCGTTCAATGCGCCGTGGCTCGGCATGAAAATCCTGCTGTTGCTGGTTTATATTGTGTTGGGCATGATTATGATGCGTTCGCGTCCGCGTTCGCCGAAATTCTATATTGTTTACGTTTTGGCCATGTCGTGTGTTGCCACGATTGTTTTCCTTGCTAAAACCAAAACGCTGCCGTTTTAAACGAGGCTGTCTGAAATGTATCCGCATTTTGCCGTTATCGCTTTGGGCAGTAATCTCGCCAATCCTGCCGAACAGGTTTGCGCTGCATTGGCCGAATTGGACGCGCATCCGCATATCCGGCTCGAAAAGGCTTCTTCCCTGTATCTGACTGCACCAGTCGGCTATGACGATCAGCCCGATTTTGTGAACGCCGTTTGTACCGTGAAAACTTCATTGGACGGCGTGGCGCTGTTGGCGGAGTTAAACCGCATCGAGGCCGAATTTGGGCGCGAACGTACCTTCCGTAATGCGCCGCGTACTTTGGATTTAGACATCATCGATTTTGACGGTATCCGTAGCGATGACCCGCATCTGACTTTGCCGCATCCGCGCGCGCATGAGCGCAGTTTCGTGATGTTGCCGCTGGCTGAAATTCTGCCGGATTTTGAGTTGGGCGAGCATGGCCGTGCGGCTGATTTGGCTCAGGCTTTGGGCGGGCAGGGGATTCGCCTGTTGAAAGAATAAAGGCCGTCTGAAAACGGACTAAAACAAGAAAGGGCGTGTTGGACACGCCTTTTTTGCTATAAAATATTGTTGGGAAACACATTACAAAGAGTTACTATGAATCCTCGTTATATTGTTGTCGAAGGCGCCATCGGTAGCGGCAAAACCGCTTTGAGCCGCCGTTTGGCAGAGCATTTCAGCGCGTTGCTGTTGTCGGAGAATCCGGATCACAATCCGTTTCTCATGAAGTTTTACAGCAATGTTTCCAATAATGGCTTGGCTGCCGAGCTTTTCTTCCTAACGCGCCGCGCTGAAAGCGTGAATATTATTGAAGACCAATGCGCGCAAGGCGGAATGGTTGTGGCTGATTTTCTGCCGGAAAAAGACCGTATTTTTACACCTATCGTTTTGAATGATGACGAGCAGCAGCTTTTTGCCGATATGAAGCAACGCATTCTGCCGCAATACGCGGAGCCCGATGTGGTGATTTATCTGCAAACCGCCGTCGAAAACAACCGCAAACGCCTGCAAAAACGTCACGAAGGCATCATCAGCTTGTTTCCCGAAGGTTATTTGGGACGGGTGCATGACGAATACAGCCATTTCTTCCATTTGTATCAAAGTGCGCCTTTGCTGACCGTCAATGCCGATGAGTTAGATTTAGCCGGCAATGACGATCATTTCCAGCTTTTGTTGCGCGCATTAGAAGATTTTCAAGGTACGCGAAGTTATTTGAATTTAAGCGAAAAATAAATGCAGGCTAGGTTTAGGCCGTCTGAAAGGAATAATATGTCAAAATATCAATTCACACTCCCATCTTCTTCCGGCAGTGATTTTAACTCCGCCGAACATTTGCCGTTGGTTGTCTATTTTTATCCTAAAGACAGCACGCCCGGCTGTACCACTGAAGGCTTGGATTTCAATGCCCGATTGGAACAATTCAAAGCATTGGGCTATACCGTTGTCGGTATTTCGCGCGACGGTGTCAAATCGCATCAGAATTTCTGCGCCAAACAAGGCTTTCAGTTTGAATTGTTGAGCGACAAAGAAGAAACCGTCTGCAAACTGTTTGACGTGATCAAGCTGAAAAAGCTTTATGGCAAAGAATCCCTCGGCATCGAGCGCAGCACATTTGTGTTGGACGAAAACGGTGAAATCGCCCATGAATGGCGCAAAGTCAAAGTGGCCGGACACGCGCAGGAAGTGTTGGATACCATTTCTCAAGCCTCTTAAATAGGGCTTTGAAAACCTAAGGCCGTCTGAATGGATGTAAAGTCATGCCGTTCAGACGGCCTTTCAATACAGTTTGATGAATATGGACGATTTAATAGACAAGCTGCTTGAATCCCTTTGGTTGCAAGACAGGCTCAGCCACAATACGCTGCAAAGTTACCGCCGTGATTTGGTTAAAATCGCAGCGCGTTTGGCCGAGTGCGGGCAGGATTGGTTGAGTGCCGATGAATTTGCCCTGTCTGATTCCGTGTATGCGGAGGGGGAAAAAAGCACGTCCCAAGCGCGGGCATTGTCGGCTTGCAAGCGCATGTACGGCTGGCTGGAAGAAACGGGCCAAAGAGCAGACAATCCCACCCGTTTTCTCAAAGCGCCGAAATCGGAACGCAAACTGCCCACGCTGATTACCGAAGTCCAAATCGACGCGCTGCTGGCTGCGCCGGATGTGGAAACGCCGCACGGACTGCGCGACAAAGCCTTGCTCGAAGTCATGTATGCAACAGGCTTGCGCGTGACCGAAGCCGTCAAATTGACGCTCAGTGATATCGATTTACATCGCGGCAGTATCCGCACCATAGGCAAGGGCGACAAATTGCGTCTGGTTCCATTGGGACAGGAAGCGGCATATTGGGTGGAACGCTATTGCAACGAATCGCGCCCGTTGTTGCTGAAAAACAAAATCTGCGACGAAGTGTTTGTCAGCCAAAAACGCAGCGGCATCAGCCGTCAGCTTGCATGGATGATAGTCAAAGAATATGCCGAAGCGGCCGGTATTACTTCGCTCAGCCCGCACGGTTTGCGCCATGCTTTTGCTACGCATTTGGTCAATCACGGCGTCGATTTGCGCTCAGTCCAGATGATGTTGGGACATTCCGATATCAACACCACGCAGATTTATACCCATGTTGCCAATATCCGTTTGAAAAACATGGTCGATGAACACCATTCCCGTTCATAAATAAAGGCGGCATCTCGAAGATGCCACTTTTTGTTATTAAGGCCGTCTGAAAGGTTATCAAACTTCAGAATTATAAAATATCAATCAAAATATAAAATTTCATAGAAAAATTTCAAAGTAAAAGGGCTGTGTCAATATTGCAATGCAAACCGTTTTTATTTATATTTACGTTTAAGAATAAATCCTACTCTCAATTATAGAGAGTAACAAAATAATTGGAGCACATCATGTTCGTATGCATCTGCAATGCCATTACTGACCACGACATCAAAGAGACTATCGCCGCTGGTGCAACCACCATGAGCGATTTGCAGGCTCAATTAGGTGTGGCGACTTGTTGCGGTTGTTGTGGCGAATTGGCAGCGTCATTTTTGACTGCAAGCAGTGCCCAAAATACTGTGACTGCCGGTATCAACGTTCAGTCTTAATTTTAGAATGTACACAAAGGCCGTCTGAAGGCGTGACAGAAATCCTTGATTTCGTTTCGCGCCTGTTCAGACGGCCTTTGTTATGCCTGTATGGTTTGGAAGCATTTTGCTATACAATGGCCGCTTTTGTCACTCCGAGAGTAACCGCCATGAAACTGACCTTGATGTTTCGGGAATATTGCAGCCTGTGCCACAAAATGCGCGAACAATTAAAGCCTTATCAGGAGCAGTTTGGATTTGAGCTGGATATTGTCGATGTTGATGAAGATCCGGTTTTAGAAGAAAAGTACAATGAGCTGGTGCCTGTTTTACTGGATGGCGATACCGAAATCTGCCATTGGTTTTTGGACGAAGAAAAACTGAAAGCGCATTTGAGCGCGTAACAAACCGTTGACCATATTATCTTTCAGACGGCCTTTGGTTGTTCATGCCGTCTGAACATTGATTTTATTATGACTGAAAAACTTTCTCCCGATGCGCTGATTGAAGCGGCGCTGTTGACGCAAGTCGAACCCTTAAACGAAAAAACCATGCGCGAATTGTGCGTGCCGCCGTTGTCGCAAGACAAGCTGATTGATGTGTTGGCGCAACTGAAGGCTCGCTGGCAGGGCAGGGCTTTGCAACTGGTGCATACCCATGAGGGCTGGCGCTTCCAAATCGCCCAAGCCGCATTTGAACGACTGGGCAGCCTGCAAGAGCAGCGCGCGCCGCGTTATTCCCGCGCCGTGATGGAAACGCTGGCGATTATTGCCTATCAGCAACCGGTAACGCGTGGCGATATCGAAGGTATACGCGGCGTGGCGGTGTCGCAAAATGTCATGCAAATCTTGCAGGATAGAGGCTGGATTGAAGTCATCGGCCACCGTGATTCTGTCGGCCGTCCGGCTTTGTGGGCGACGACGGCAACATTCTTAAGCGATTTGCGTTTGGAAAGTTTGGAAGAATTGCCGCCGCTGACTGAATTGGGCGAGCTGGTGTTGCCTGATTTGATGGAAACGCCGCCGACAGGCGATGAGGAAGCTGAAGAAGCAGTTGAATCAGGAAATAGACTGATTAACTGATTTGAATGTAAAGGCCGTCTGAAACAATCGTGTTTCAGACGGCCTTTATTGTTGTATAACATCATGATGTTATGTGGGGCTTGTTGATTTCGGCTGTGGCCATTGTGTTGCTGGGTGCCGGCAGTTTGCTCATCTTGCAAACCATGACTCTGATTGCGTCTCTGCCGTTTGTTGTGTTGATGATTTTTATGATGGTTTCTTTGTGGAAAGCCCTGAACAACGATGCCAAATATTTTGCAACCGCCGTCAATCCGGGCAGTATTTTCTGGTCGGGCGATCATTGGAGGGAACGCCTTGGCAAATGATGAATCAGACGCAGGAAGTCGATATCATCAAATTTATGAAAAATACGGCGCTTCCGGCAATGCAGGAATTGAAAGACGAATTGACCGAAAAATACAATATGGACGTAGAAATTCGTTGCCTGTTGCAACAGGATGAGCCGTCGGTGGAGCTGGTGGTACATAAAGGGACGGTAAGGGATTTTGTCTATGGGATTAAATCCGTAAAGCGGGAAATTACCGACCAGTTGATTCGCGAAGACGGTCTGCCTCATTTCAAATATGCGGCAACGTTCATACCGTTGACGTATTTCTCAGATGGGCGCGATAGATACGATGTGCAATATATGACGCAAAAAGAATTGATTGCCGATATGCTCAAGCAGTATGAGCGTTATCTGAACCTGCTTGCCGGAGTGGGGCAGAAATTGATGGGGCATGAACAAGTAGAACTGGCAGAGTAAAATAAATTTAGGCCATCTGAACATGTAGCAATATTCAGACGGCCTTTTTATTGACTGCTTTAAAAATAATTTGTTTAAAATAAATATCTTAGATAAATTATAAGAAAAATCTGATTCAAACTATAAAAAATCTTAGTTATAATCAGATTATCTAAAGCTATTCCGCATAGGTGCGGGTAATTTACTAAGGAATACTACAATGCTGTTGGCACTTTCTTTGCGTGATTTTGTCATTGTTGAAAACCTAAATCTTGATTTTCAAAACGGCTTTACCGTATTGACGGGTGAGACCGGTGCAGGCAAATCGATTACTCTGGATGCGATTGGCTTGTTGTTGGGCGATAAGGCCGATTACAGCCAAGTGCGCAGCGGCGCCAAAGAAGCGCAGTTGTCGGCTTTGTTCGACATCAGCGGTTTGCCCGAACTGAAAGCGCAGCTGCAGGAACAAGGCCTTTTGGAAGAAGATGCCGAAGAGCTCAGCATCCGCCGTATTATCGATGCCAAGGGCAAAAGCCGCAGTTATATCAATAATCAGGCAGCAACATTGGCGCAACTGAAAGCCATCGGCGAGCAGCTAATCGATATTCACGGCCAAAATGCCCATCACTCATTGAATCAAGAATCTGCGCAACGCGAGTTGTTGGATGCGTTTGCCGGCAGCAAAGAGCAGGCAGAAACAGTCAAGCAGCTTTATCAAAATTGGGTCAATGCGAAAAAGGCATTACAAGAAGCGCAAGAGCAGGCAGAAACCATGGCCATCGAGCGCGAGCGTTTGGAATGGCAGTTTAATGAATTGAACCAATTGGAGCTCAAACCCAACGAATGGGAAACCTTAAGCCAAAGCCACGACAGCCTGGCGCATTCGGCCGAGTTGCTGCAAACCGCCGAACAAGTAGGCGACAGTATAGACGGGGACAACGGCATCCAACGTCAAATCTACCAATGCCAAAAATTACTGGGCAATCTGCAAAACATTGAGCCGCGCTTTGCCGAGAGCCTGAATATGTTGGCAAGTATTGAAGCAGAATTGGGTGAAATCAGTGCCAATATGCGCGATGTGGCCGGTCGCAGCGATATCGATCCTAATGAATTGGCCGCACAAGAAAGTCGTATGGGCGAATTAATGAGCATGGCGCGCAAATACCGCATTGAACCGGAAGAGTTGCCGCAAAAGTTGGCAGAAATCGACGAACGCCTGCAAAACCTGCAAGCGGCTGCCGATTTGGAAGCCTTGGAAAATACAGTCGCACGTAATCTTGCAGAATACCACGAAGCCACGCATATTCTCTCCGCCATGCGCCATCAGGCGGCCGGCCGTTTGGGCGAAGAGACCACCGAGCATATGCAGCATTTGGCCATGAAAGGCGCACGTTTTGATATCGTCTTGTTGCCGTCTTCGCCGACCGCACATGGTCTGGAGCAGGTACAATTCCAAGTGGCGGCGAATAAAGGCAATCCGTCCCGCCCTTTGAACAAAGTGGCTTCCGGCGGCGAATTGGCGCGTATCAGCTTGGCTTTGCAAGTGGTTGCCAGCCAATACACGCAAGTGCCGACATTAATTTTTGACGAAGTGGATACCGGTATTGGTGGCGGCGTCGCTGAAATGGTCGGTAAAGCTTTGCGTGCCTTAGGTAAAAAACATCAAGTCTTGGCGGTAACCCATCTTCCTCAAGTTGCCTCTTGCGGTGAAAACCATTGGCAGGTGCGCAAGCATAGCGAAGGCGAACAAACCGTCAGCGAAATCAGCGTCTTGAACCATCATCAGCGCATTGAGGAAATCGCGCGTATGTTGGGTGGCGAAATCATTACCGATACCACACGCAGCCATGCCGCCGAACTCTTGCATTTGGCAGCCGCCTAAAAGCCTCAAGGCCGTCTGAAAATAGAATTCAGACGGCCTTTTCTATATTTTGCCACCTTTTCAGGCAGGCAGAATACAAGGTATGATTATATTGTCTGTTTACTAGGAAATTTTGATGAAAGTCCTGTTTATCGCCGATCCGATGGCAAGTTTTAAAACCTATAAAGACACTACTTACGCCATGATGCGTGAAATGGCAAAGCGCGGTTGGCAGCTTTTTCATACCTTGAGCGGAGAATTGTCCGTCCGTGAAGGCTTGGTGGTGGCTCAGGCAGCGGCATTTGAGTTTGTCGGCGCGAAGAACGATGACGATCATGAATGGTTTAAAGCAGAGGCAAAAGTTCAGACGGCCTTAAAAGATTTCGATGCGGTCATTATGCGCACTGATCCGCCGTTTGATATGCAATATCTGTATGCGACCCAGTTTTTGACGTTGGCGCAGCAGCAGGGCGCAAAAGTGTTTAACAGCGGGCAAGCAATGCGCGATTTCAATGAAAAATTGGCGATTTTGAATTTCAGCCAGTTTACCGCGCCGACTTTGGTTACCACACGTTCCGCCGATGTCCGTGCCTTTTTGAAAGAACACGGCGACATCATCATCAAACCTTTGGACGGCATGGGTGGTATGGGCATTTTCCGCCTGACCGAATCCGACCCCAATATCGGCAGTATTTTGGAAACCCTGATACAGCTTGATTCACGCACCATCATGGCACAACGTTATATTCCTGAAATCGTACATGGCGACAAGCGCATTCTGATTATCGGCGGGGAAGTTGTTCCGTATGCTTTGGCGCGCATTCCGCAAAATGGCGAAACACGCGGCAACTTGGCTGCCGGTGGCCGCGGTGTGGCGCAGGAGTTGAGCGAGCGCGACCGTGAGATTGCAGAAACCCTTGCGCCTGAATTGAAGCACCGCGGTATTTTGCTTGCTGGTTTGGATGTCATCGGCAGCAACCTGACCGAAGTCAACGTAACCAGCCCGACCGGCTTCCAAGAAATCATGAAGCAAAAAGATTTCGACGTTGCCGCCATGTTCGCAGATGCCGTGGCATCTTGGGCAAAACAATAAATCCAAAGGCCGTCTGAAAATTGATCCGACCGTTTTTTTCAGACGGCCTTTTTATGTTGAGTATATGATGAAACCATCTTCCTACGCTTCAGAGAAAAAAGGAAAAAGCGGTATCAAGCGCATTATCAATGCGTTTGGTTATTCCAAAGACGGACTGGCTGCCGCGTATCGTTATGAAAGCGCATTTCGCCAAGTTTTTTGGCTGAACCTGATTTTAATTGTCTTGGCTTTGTTCCTTGATTTCGGCCCGGTCACCAAAATGGTGCTTGTTGTCGCATCGTTTATTTCACTGATTACCGAATTGTTTAATACCGCCATCGAGGCAGCTGTTGACCATACCTCTACTGAAAAACACGAGCTGGCCAAGCGTGCCAAAGATGCCGGTTCGGCCGCGCAACTGATGGCTTTGTTAATGTTATTTATTGTTTGGATTGTTGCATTAACTGCTTAGAAATGTGGTAATATGGTAATTCATTAGGATTAGATAGTATTACTTAATCTATATCAAAGTTTTCAGACGGCCTTCGGTTGTAAGATGAAAGCTGTATATCCCAGCCATTTGGCAAACATAAGGAGCAAAACATGAAAAAATTAATGGCAACCCTGATTCTGGCAGGCTTGGCAACTTCCGTATCTGCAGCCGGTATCCATATTGAAGACGGTTGGGCACGTTCTACCGTTGAAGGTATGAAAATGGGTGGCGCATTCATGAAAATCCACAACGATGAAGCTAAAAAAGACTTCTTGGTTGGCGGCAGCAGCCCGGTAGCCGAGCGTATCGAAGTACATACCCATGTAAACGACAACGGCGTAATGCGCATGCGCGAAGTTAAAGGCGGCATCCCGCTGGAAGCAAAAGACGTAACCGAGCTGAAACCAGGCAGCTACCACGTTATGTTCATGGGTCTGAAAAAACCGCTGAAAGAAGGCGAAAAAGTACCTGTTACCCTGAAATTCAAAAATGCCAAACCTCAAACCGTACAACTGGAAGTGAAAACCGCACCGCAATCCGGCATGGATCACGGTCACGGTCATGGTCACGGTGGCGCGCATCAACACTAATTGCTTGAATTTTCATATAAAGGCCGTCTGAAAGTCATTAGGCTTTCAGACGGCCTTTTCTGTCGTTAAATCAAAATGTGCTAAAATCACGCTTTAAAAAATGTATTTAAAACCCACATTCCCCTCATGAATACTACCAACACACCAACAAACATCATCGTCGGCCTTTCCGGCGGCGTCGATTCATCCGTTACCGCGGCCCTGCTCAAACAGCAAGGCCATCAAATCAGCGGTGTGTTCATGCAGAACTGGGAAGATGACGACAACGACGAATATTGCAGCATCAAACAAGACTCCTTTGATGCCATTGCCGTTGCCGATATCATCGGTATCGATATCGACATCGTCAATTTTGCCGCGCAATATAAAGACAATGTATTTGCCTATTTCCTCAAAGAATACAGCGCAGGCCGCACGCCAAATCCGGATGTCTTGTGCAATGCCGAAATCAAATTCAAATGCTTTTTGGATTATGCCATTGAGCAGGGCGCCGATACCATTGCCACCGGACACTATGCCCGCAAAGAAGTTCGCAATGGCGTGCATTACTTGCTCAAAGGCTTGGATCAAAACAAAGACCAAAGCTATTTCTTGTACCGCCTCAAACCTTTCCAACTTGAGCGCGCGATTTTCCCATTGGGCGAGTTAGAAAAGCCTGAAGTCCGCCGTCTTGCCGAAGAATTCAAATTACCGACTGCAACCAAAAAAGACAGTACCGGTATTTGCTTTATCGGCGAACGTCCGTTCCGCGAATTTCTGCAAAAATACCTGCCGACCAATAATGGCAAAATGGTTACCCCTGAAGGAAAAGTAGTCGGCGAACACGTCGGCTTAATGTTTTACACGCTGGGCCAACGCAAAGGCTTGGGTATCGGCGGCGCAGGCGAGCCATGGTTTGTCGCGGCCAAGGATTTGACCCAGAACGAACTGATTGTCGTACAAGGCCATGACCATCCTTTGCTTTATACGCAAAGCCTGGTGATGAACGATTTGAGTTTCACATTGCCCGAACGCCCGAAAGAAGGACGCTATACCTGCAAAACGCGCTACCGTATGGCTGACGCACCTTGTACGTTGCGTTACTTGGATGATGAAACCGTCGAGCTTGTCTTTGACGAGCCGCAATGGGCGGTAACCCCCGGACAATCTGCGGTACTGTATGACGGCGATGTATGCTTGGGCGGCGGTATCATCATGTCCACCGACAAGCCTGTCATCATTACTGCTTAATAAAAGGGCCGTCTGAAAACGAAGCGGAGATTGAATAAAGCCTTTCAGACGGCCTCGATTTCAAAAAACGACTAAATAAAAGACTGATCAATATGGAAAAACTCTGGCTCAAAAGCTATGAACAAGGCGTAAACCCTGAAATCGATATTTCTCAATACAGCTCCATCAGCGACGTATTCCGTCAAAGTGTCGAGAAATTTGCGGATAAACCTGCTTTTCAAAACATGGGCAAAACGCTGACTTATGCCGAAGTGGGCAAGTTGGCTACCGACTTTGCTTCTTACCTGCAAAACGTATTGAAACTGCCGCGCGGTGAGCGTGTGGCGATTATGATGCCGAACGTTTTGCAATATCCGATTGCGCTTTTCGGTATTTTGCAGGCAGGCTTGGTGGCAGTGAATACCAATCCGCTTTATACGCCGCGCGAGTTGGAGCATCAGTTGAAAGACAGTGGCGCGACAACGATTGTCGTGTTGGAGAACTTTGCCAATACGTTGGAGTTGGTGTTGCCGCGTACGCAAATCAAACATGTGATTGTCGCGTCGGTCGGCGAGATGTTCGGCATGATTAAAGGCGCGTTGATGAACTTCGTCATCCGCAAAGTGAAAAAAATGGTGCCGGAATACCGCATTCCCAATACCGTGACTTTTCAGACGGCCTTGAAGCAAGGTGCGGCCAATTCGTTCAAACCAGTCGAGTTGACGCGCGACGATACTGCTTTGCTGCAATATACGGGCGGTACGACCGGTTTGGCGAAAGGCGCCGTCCTCACTCACGGCAATATCTGCGCCAATATGTTGCAGGCAAAAGAATGGATTAAAAACAGCCTGCACGAAGGCAAAGAAACGGTTATTGCCGCGTTGCCGCTGTATCATATCTTTGCCTTGACGGTGAACCTGATGATCTTTGCGAATACCGGTTCTAAAATCATCCTGATTACCAATCCGCGCGACATGAAAGGATTTATCGGTGAATTGAAAAAAGAGCCGATTAGCGTATTCATCGGTGTGAATACCCTGTTTAATGCGATGGTCAACCGTCCGGATTTTGCCGAAGTCGATTTTTCCCGTTTGAAGCTGACTTTGGGCGGCGGTATGGCAACGCAAAGAGCCGTGGCGGAAAAATGGAAAAAAATCACCGGTACGCCGATTGTGGAGGCCTACGGCTTGACCGAAGCCAGTCCGGGCGTATGTTGCAATCCTTTGAATATCGAAGCTTACAGCGGCGGTATCGGCCTGCCTGTTCCTTCAACTGAGATAGAATTGCGCGATGCAGACGGCAAAGAAGTGCCTATCGGACAACCGGGCGAATTGTGGGTGCGCGGCCCGCAAGTGATGAAAGGCTATTGGAATCGTCCTGAAGAAACCGCCAAAGCAATCGATGCACGCGGCTTTTTGGAGACCGGCGACATTGCCGTGATGGATGAAAAAGGCTGGCTGAAGCTGGTGGACCGCAAAAAAGATTTGATTGTGGTATCTGGTTTCAATGTGTATCCGAACGAAATTGAAGAAGTGGTGGCCGGAAACGATAAAGTCTTGGAAGTCGCCTGTATCGGCGTGAAAAGTGAAAAAACCGGCGAAGCGATTAAGGTTTTTGTCGTACGTAAAGATCCGTCTTTGACTAAGGAAGAGCTGATCGATTTCTGCCGCAAAGAACTGACTGCTTATAAAGTGCCGAAAGACATCGAGTTCCGCGACGAGTTGCCAAAATCCAACGTTGGCAAAATCCTGCGCCGTGAGCTGCGCTGATACATAAAATCAGTATGATAAGGCCGTCTGAAAACGCTATTTTCAGACGGCCTGAGGCTTTTGCCGTTTGCCAGAATATGCTGCTTCAAGTTAAAATCACACATTCCAACATGGGTATCACATCATGACTAAATTTATTTTCGTAACCGGCGGCGTTGTATCTTCTTTGGGTAAAGGTATCGCCGCCGCTTCTATTGCTACTATTCTTGAGTCGCGCGGCTTGAACGTGACCATGCTTAAGCTCGACCCGTATATCAACGTTGACCCGGGTACCATGAGCCCGTTTCAACACGGCGAAGTATTCGTGACCGATGACGGCGCGGAAACCGACCTTGATTTGGGTCACTATGAGCGCTTCATCAACGCCACCATGACCCGCCGCAACAGCTTCAGTACCGGCCAAGTCTATGAAAACGTGATTGCCAAAGAGCGCCGCGGCGACTATTTGGGCGGTACCGTACAAGTGATTCCGCACATTACCGATGAAATCAAACGCCGTATCCATGAGGGCGCAGCCGGTTATGATGTAGCGATTGTCGAAATCGGCGGTACAGTCGGCGATATCGAATCGTTGCCTTTCTTGGAAGCCATCCGTCAAATGCGCAGCCAGCTCGGCCGCAACAATACATTGTTTGCCCATCTAAGCTATGTTCCTTACATTGCCGCTGCCGGTGAAATCAAAACCAAACCGACCCAACATACCGTTAAAGAAATGTTGAGCATCGGTTTGCAACCGGACATCCTGATCTGCCGTATGGACAGAGAAATGCCTGCGGACGAGCGCCGTAAGATTGCTTTGTTCTGTAACGTTGAAGAACGTGCCATCGTGGGCAGTTACGATGTGGACAGCATTTACGAATGTCCTGAAATGCTGCATAACCAAGGCATCGACAGCATTATTACCGAGCAGCTCCAACTGAATGTCAAACAAGCCGATTTGACCGAATGGAAGAAAATCGTTCACGCGATTCGAAATCCGAAACATACCGTCAAAATCGCGATGGTCGGCAAATACGTTGATTTGACCGAGTCCTACAAATCATTGATCGAAGCCCTGAAGCACGCGGGTATTCACACTGAAACCGACGTACAAATTACCTTTGTCGACAGCGAAAGCATCGAGAAGGGCAATGGCGACGTTTCCATGCTCAAAGGCATGGACGCGATTTTGGTGCCGGGCGGCTTCGGTTCACGCGGCGTGGAAGGCAAAATTGCCGCCGTACGCTATGCGCGTGAAAACAACGTACCATATTTGGGCATCTGCTTGGGCATGCAAATCGCCCTGATCGAATACGCCCGCGATGTTGCAGGCTTGAAGGGTGCGAACTCTACCGAGTTTGACTTGAAATGCGCCACGCCTGTCGTTGCCCTGATTGACGAATGGCAAACTGCCGACGGCAGCGTAGAAACCCGTGACGAATCTGCCGATTTGGGCGGCACCATGCGTTTGGGTGCGCAAGAAGTTGATCTCAAACCGGGCAGCCTTGCCGCAAAAATCTACGGCAGCGAACATATCCGCGAGCGCCATCGCCACCGCTACGAAGTTAACAACAACTATGTTCCTCAGTTGGAAAAAGCCGGTTTGGTCATCGGCGGCGTATCCGCAGGCCGCGAGCGTTTGGTTGAAACCATCGAATTGCCAAATCATCCTTGGTTCTTCGCGTGTCAGTTCCATCCGGAATTTACTTCCAATCCGCGCAAAGGCCATCCTTTGTTCAGCGCGTTTGTGAAAGCCGCGTTGGGTAACAAAAAAGCCTGATTGATTTGATTGAAAAAGCACCCGTTATCCGGGTGCTTTTTTGTTTTCAGACGGCCTTAGAAGTTATTTGTCTTCATTGACTTCACGGTCGTTCAAAGGTTGTACGGGACGGTTGTTTTCGCCGCCGATAATGTCGCGCATGGCTTTAAACTGCGCCGCATCTGCCTGAACCGGAGTTTTTAAGACAACCCAAGTAACGTTTTCGCTGCAAGGCGGCGTTGTCAAAGAGCCTTTCAGTTGAAAGGACTTGCTATCTTTAGGCAGCAGGGCTTGGATATTCAAGTTTTTCAACGTTACGGATTCGCCCGCTTTCAGTTTTTTGGCAGTGAGTGCGGACAGGGCAGGATTGTTTTTGCCTGGTTTAAATACAGAGCCGATGACCGCCAAAGTACCGTCTTCGGCTTGATGGACGAAATGCGCTTCCATTGGGAAATGTTTGCCTTTGAAAGTATGTTCGCTCGGCGTATGGAAGTGGAATTGTTTGAAGGTATAGGTTTTACCGTTAATCACGATGGTTTGGGCCTTGCCTTGCGGCGTGGCTTGAAGGGTATGGCCGTTATTTTCTACTTTGTAGTCGGCAACGTTGTAACGGTATGCCAGTTGTTTGCCTTTTACTGCTTTTGTCGTGGAGAAGTCCACAGGAGATTGCTGTTTGCCTGTTTTGCAGACAGCAAAGTCTTCACTCAAATCACCCCAGTGTGCAGCACCGTTTTCACCTGTGTAAGACCAATGTGCATGATGGGTTTCGGCGGATACCGTTGCAGTAGAGACAGCCATTAGCAAAGATAAAAAGAGATGTTTGTTCAACATAAGGGCTTCTATTTATTTATATTAGGTAAAATGAAAAATTTATACAAAATAAATTATCGATATAAAAAAGCTTTTTCATAATAAGAAAGTTAATGATAGTGGCAATTTGGGAATATTGGGTTGATATATGGCAAACATTTATCAAGCAATCATTTTTGATTAAATGATTACAATAATAGGGATGATTGTCTTTGTCGCAACTTTAAATAGGAAAGGCCGTCTGAAAGCTTTGAACTGCACCCCAAAAGTTGGACATCCCCTCCAACTCACAAGGTGCAGTTTTTTTTATGAGCAAATATACATTACACTTCAAATACCAAGCCGTACTCCACTACCTGCACATACGCAGCCAACAGCGTACCGCAGATCATTACGGCATTTCCCGAACCCACCTGCGACGATGGATACGCGCCTATCAGGAAGGCGGTATCGGTGCACTCGAACATCCCCAATCCAAAACCATGCCCCAACACCGCAAAAACCCCTTCATCGCCGACAAACCCGATCAAGAAAAAACACAGGCAGAGCTTATCGAAGAGTTGTGCTATATGCGCGCAGAGGTCGCCTACCTAAAGGAGTTAAAAGCCCTCAGCCAAAAGCAGACAGAAAAGGACAAAGCCAAAAGCAGACAGAAAAGGACAAAGCCAAACCGTCCAAACACTGAGGGCGCAACACCCGCTCAAATACCTGCTGCACATCACAAACCTGCCCAAAAGCAGCTTTTACTACCACCATCAAGACCGGCCCGACCCCGACGCAGCCGACAAAGCCCTTATCGCCGAAATCTACGAACGGCATAAAGGATGCTACGGGCAAAGGCGCATTGCCGCAGCATTGGATTGGAACCGCAAAAAAGCAGCGCAGCTGATGAGGCAGCTAGGACTGAAAGCCCTCATACGGGCGAAAAAAGCCTACCGCCATCCCGCCATGGGCGCAATATCGGAACACCTCCTCAAACGCCGGTTCAAAGCCCGAAAGCCCAACGAAAAATGGCTGACCGACGTGACCGAACTCAAAGGAAGGACGGCAAACTGTACCTCTCTCCGATATTGGACCTGTTCAACCGCGAAATCGTCGCCTATGCCATGAGCCGCAATGCTAACAGCGAAATGGTGAAGGAAATGCTCGAAAAAGCCGCCCCCCGTCTGACTGATAAGGGAACGATGCTGCATTCCGACCAGGGTGTGCTGTACCGTACGGCGGGGTATAGGGAATTGCTTGCGGAGCATTCCATGATTCAAAGCATGTCGCGTAAGGCGAATTGTTGGGACAATGCGCCGATGGAAAGCTTCTTTGCGGTGTTGAAGACGGAGTGTTTCTATAACGCAGGGGAATTGACGGTGGACGAATTGATGAAACAGATAGATGACTATATGGATTACTACAACCGCGAGCGTTGCAGTTTGAAATTGAAAAAGCTGAGTCCTGTCGCATACAGAACCCAGCTTGCACAGAGCGCCTGAATAGGCTTTTATGAGTGTCCAAGATTTGGGGGCCAGTTCAATTGTTTTCAGACGGCCTGTTTTATTTAAAAATGTTGTAAAAAGTCTAAACTCTAATGAATAAAAGTGTCTATCAAGATGAAAGTAGTTGTTTGTAGCGTTGGAAAACATTAATATTGCCAAACGTGTTTTCACGAGATTTTAACTTTGTTTTGGAGAGAATAATGAAAAAATCGATTATCGCTTTGGTTATTGCCGGTTTGCCGCTGGCTGCCTCTGCAGAAGTGATTCTTTATGGTCAAATCAAAAGCAGCGTGACCGTTGGTCAAGTAAAAATCAAAGGTGACGCAGGTTCTGAAACCAGCTCTACCGCAACCAGCATCAATGACAATACCTCCCGTATCGGTTTTAAAGGCAGCGAAAACCTCGGCGGCGATTTGAAAGCCATCTGGCAAGTTGAACAAAAAACAGCCATTACCGGCGGCTCTCAAGGTTTTGCCAATCGCGATTCCTTTATTGGTTTGCAAGGTAAATTCGGTAAAGTCCGTGCCGGTAAACTCAGCAATATGCTGAATGAAATGGATACCATCGATCCATGGATGTACAAAACCAATGCCGCAGGCTTGGGCATCTTTACCCGTACCGGCAACCGCAATGCTGCTGTACGCTACGACAGCCCGGATTTTGGCGGATTTAAATTCAACGTGTCTTACGCACCGCGCGACAACCGCAATCCTTCAGACAAATACACGCACACCCAAGCGGCTAAGGATCAATACACCGGCGGCGTGAGCTTCTCTAAAAACGGCTTTACTGCCAATGCGGCTTACGGCCACTATAACGGCGCGTACACCGATAATTCCGGCAAGGTCAAAGCGGCACAAATCGCCAAAGTCGAAACTTATTACGACAAAGACAATCTCTTTGTCGGCGGCGGCGTACACTATGCCAAAGGCCATGAGACAGCCAACGAATATTTAGGCTATTTCACCGATGGTTTTAATGAGTACAAGGGCAGTGACATCACTGCCGATTCAGGCAAATCTGAAGCCGTGAAAGTGGTTGATGCAGCGGTAACTGTCGGCTACAAATTGGGCAATGTCACCCCACGCATTACTTACGCACACGGCTGGCCTGCCAAGGGCGTGAACAGCGGCGAGAAATTGGTGGATAAATTCGACCAAGTTGTTGTCGGCGGCCAATACACCTTCAGTAAACGCACCGGCGTAGTTGCCCAACTGGCGTATCTGAAAGTCGGCAACAAAACCCGTCTGACTGCAGCCAACAAAGGCGGCGTTGAACAAAAAGCCGCTTCTGTGGGCCTGTATCACAAATTCTAAGCCGTCTTGAAAGACAAGGCCGTCTGAAAAATTTCAGACGGCCTTTTTGTTGATTAAAGCGGTTTATTTGTCGTGTTTGGTCAGCGTTGTACCGTGACGGCCGCCGCGTTCTTTCAAACGTTGTACCAAGCCTTCGATCGTTGTCGGCATACCGTCGATACAGAATGCCTGATACAGGGCGGTGTGCAGGGCGTCGTTGCGGCTGAACGCATTGCCGATCAGCTTCCAATCGCCTTTACGCGGCTCGATCCAGCGGTGGTTTACTGTGTCGCCGTAAGCGAATACTTTGTAAGACGAACGCTTATCGTTGCTGTAAGTAAAGGATGTGCGGGCGCAATAGAGGCCTTCGACGGAGAGGTTGTCGTAGCCTTTGTCGGAGCGCACGTTCAAGACGTAGCGGATGCTGTTGTCAGGCGCAGGCATGATTTGCAGGCTGCTGAGCAGGATTTTAGGCTGCTTGCCGTAGGTTTCGTTGACATAGAGGTCGAACCAATCGCCCGATTGGGTATCGGGCAGGGGCGGCAACTCGGCTTTGTGTTCTTTAAACTCGCGTGCGGCAACTTCTTCAGGGCTTTCCTGATAACGCGTGTTGGTCAGCGTATCCTTTTGGCTGAAACCCAAAGCAAATGCTTGAGTCGCGGCAAGGCTGAGGGCAAGAAGGGCAAAACGGCGCATAGACAGCTCCAAAGTGAAAAACGGCTTTATTTTATGGGCTTGCAGGGTGGGGTGCAAGTAAGTGCGGTATAATTGACGTTAATTCTGATTAATATGACGAGTTTTCATCATGAATACACAAACTCTGGATGTCATTGGTTTGAAATGCCCGTTGCCGATTTTGCGTGCCAAAAAAGCTTTGGCGCAAATGCAGGAAGGAGAAGTGCTGACCGTATTGGCCACCGATGGCGGCGCGCCCGGCGATTTTGAAGCGTTTTGCCGTCAGACCGGACATGTCTTGTTGGAATCGAGCGAAGCCGACGGCGTGTTCAAGCTGGTGTTGAAGCACAAATAAAGGCCGTCTGAAATGTCTAAAGCCGTCGCGTTGTCTGCCGCTGTATTGGCTGTCTGCCTGAGTGCATGCGGCAATGAAGGCGTTTCGCCGCAGAACGCTGCCGATTATGCCCAAAATGTAACCGACTTGTTCCGCCAAAGCTGCGTGGCCGCAGACGGCGATGCCGCCCTTGTTGGCGAGTTTGCCAATGCCAACAAGCTGATTTTATTGTCGAAAAAAGATATTGCCGATTTGCCTGCCGGAATGATGGATTTGGAGGCATTAAGCATTTGGAAGAAAACGGTAAACGGCGCAGATTATTATTTGAGCCTGACTGAAGACAGTTGCAGCGTGCGCACGGCTAAAGCCGACGACCATCTGATTTTCAAACAATTTTTGGCTTTGGCAGAAAATCCGCCGCAAGGTTTGAACGCTGAGTTGCGTGCCGATAATTTGGCGGAAACCCCGTTGCCTATGCGTCAGATTTCCTACGCATGGCGCGCGTCCGGCAGTCCGAAAGAAACCTTGCTGACCGTCAAAACAACGTCGTCCGAGCATTTTCCGGTACAGGCTGCTTTTTATTTGACCCATCATTCTTACGACAATAAGGCCCCCGTTTTGCCTTAGGCCGGTTGACGATTGAAACATCAAATCGATAGAAACGTTACCGCCGAATAAAGGCCGTCTGAAACATTATCAAACCAAACCACTCGAAAGTAAGCTATGCAAACCCTGACCATCATCCGCCCCGACGATATGCACTTACACCTGCGCGACGGCGACGCGCTCAAAGCCGTTGCCCCGTACACCGCCCGACAAATGGGTCGCGCGGTTATCATGCCCAACCTGAAGCCGCCCGTCGTCAGCGTTGCCGATGCCCAAGCATACAAAGAGCGCATTATGGCCGCCCTGCCAGAAGGCAGTAGCTTCCAGCCGTTGATGACGCTTTATTTGACCGATAACGCCACTCCCGAACTCGTGCGTGAAGCCAAGGCTGCCGGTATTGTGGCTTTCAAACTCTATCCAGCAGGCGCGACCACCAATTCCGATTCCGGCGTGACCGACTTGTTTAAGCTGATCCCCGTGTTGGAAGAAATGGCGAAACAGGGCATTTTGTTCTTGGTTCACGGCGAAGTAACCGATCCTGAAATCGATATTTTCGACCGCGAAGCCGCCTTTATCGAGCGCGTGATGAAGCCGGTTTTGGCGCAAGTGCCCAACCTCAAAGTCGTGTTTGAACACATCACCACTGTCGAGGCTGCACGACTGGTATTGGAAGCAGGCGATAATGTGGCCGCGTCTGTGACGCCGCAACACTTGCTGCTCAATCGCAACGACCTTTTGGTCGGCGGCGTGCGCCCTCATCATTTCTGCCTGCCCGTACTCAAACGCGAAACCCACCGTCAGGCTTTGGTTGCCGCCGTTACCGGCGATAAGGCGCACAAATTCTTCCTCGGCACGGACTCTGCGCCACATGCTAAAACTGCCAAAGAAAATGCTTGCGGTTGCGCCGGTATGTTCAGCGCAATGACTGCTATCGAGCTTTATGCCGAAGTGTTTGAGAAAGCAGGCGCGTTGGACAAACTGGAAGCCTTTGCTTCTAAAAACGGCCCACGTTTCTACGGTCTGCCTGAAAATACCGATACCATTACATTGGTCAAACAAACGCAAACCGTACCTGCCAGTGTGCCTTACGGCGATGGCGAGCTTGTACCGATGAGGGCCGGCGGCGAGATTGAATGGACGGTACAATATTAAATTTGCCGCCAATTAGGCATAAAAAGAAACAACCTGCTTGAAAGGGCAGGTTGTTTTTTATTGTCGTTCAGACGGCCTGTTATGGGGAGGGAAGACAGTCAAGGCCGTCTGAAAATAGGATTAGAGTGTGTATTTATTCGGTCAACATGGGTTTCAGTGCTTCCCAAGCCTGCGGCAGTTGGGTAAAACCGTCCGAAGCCATCAAATGGCCGCCTTCTGGAATATGGGTAACAGGGCTTTTGAGTTTGGCCGCCATGTCCAAAGTCAGTTCGGGTGGAACATGGGTGTCATTGTCGGAAACCAGGCAGTGTTTGGGCATATCGATTTTGCGCAGGATGTCGAAATCGGGGGACGCTGCTTTAATGTAGGCATCGAGCGCGGGCAGGGGCGGCAACGTATCGGCAAAACCGGCGGCAAGCAGCAGACCGCCGATTTTTTGCGGCTGTTGGCGGCTGAGGAAGTGAAGGAGTGTAATGCAACCGAGGCTGTGGCCGACTAGGAAGGTATGGGCATCAGGCTTGCCGATGTGCTGGTCAAGGGTAAACTGCCACGCGGTCGTGCTTGGTTTGTCGGGATTGGGCATGGCGAGGGAGATTGCTTGTGCGCCGGTGCTTTTGACTTGGGCGCAAAGCCAGTCAAACCAGTTGCCGTGCGGATTGCCTTCAAAGCCATGTACGATATAAACGCGTCGATTCATGTTTCTCCTCCTTCAGACGGCCTGAGATTTTGTCTAAATCTCTGCCTGTAAGCGTTTATTATACCATGTTTGTTTATGTTTTATTGTTTGCCGCTTTGTAAGGATGGTTGATTAAGCTTTTGTTGTTAAATGATATTTGCAAGAATAATAAAGCAAACAACACGGCAGGGGCGGATGGCGTTGCCGTGTTGTTCGGGTTTGAAATATATAGGGGCCGTCTGAAAAAGGGAAAGAATGGTTTGTTTGTTGCAAAGATGTTTTTGTTATATTGCAAGGCCGTGTTTTTCAGACGGCCTTTACGCTTTAACTTATTTTTAACCCGATTTCTCTGACGAAGCGCCTGTCTTGGCGTACACTTTGGTCTTTTATAAATGAGAATGGTTTATGTATCACGGCGAGAGATTTAATGCGTACAGCCATTTGGCCGGTTTCTTGTTGGCAGTGGCAGCCTTGGTGCTGATGCTGGTGAAAGCGGTAGAATCGGCGGACGGCTATCGGATTGCCGGTGCACTGACTTACGGAGTCTGCCTGCTGCTCCTGTATTTGGGCTCAACCTTATACCACAGTATTCCGCAGCCGAAGGCCAAGGCGATTTTGCAAAAGGTCGATCATTGCATGATTTATCTTTTGATTGCAGGCAGTTATACGCCGTTTACGCTGATTACCCTGCAGGGCGGTTGGGGCTGGTCGCTTTTCGGCGTGTCATGGGGGCTGGCTTTGTTGGGCATTGTTCAAGAGCTGACAATTGGGCGCAAAAGCGAGAAGCGGCTGCTGTCGATGGTGATTTATGTGTTGATGGGCTGGCTGATTGTGGTGGCGGTATGGCCGCTGATACAGTCGCTTTCGGCCGGCGGGTTGTTTTGGCTGGTGTTGGGCGGCGTATTGTATAGCGCGGGGATTTATTGGTTTATCAACGATACGAAAATCCGCCATGGCCACGGTATTTGGCACTTGTTTGTCTTAGCAGGCAGTTTGACGCAATTTATCAGCATTTATTTTTATGTGTTGTAGTTTCAGACGGCCTGGAATAAAAAACCTCTCAGTTTGACTGAGAGGTTTTTGTTTGTCGTTAAACTGGGTTTTTGTCGTGGAATTCGTGGAATTCATAGTTGTAGGTCAGCTCTTTTCCGGCTTTGGTTTGCGCCAGATAATCGTCGTAAACCGCACGGATTTCCTTACGCAGCAGGAAGAGGGCGATTAAGTTTGGTAAGACCATAAAGCCGTTGAACATATCGGACATACTCCAAACCAAATCCACTTTGCCCAATGTACCCAATACGATGGCCACCAAAACCAGCGCGCGGTAGATGCCCAAATGTTTGCCGCGGAACAGGAAGCGGATATTGGATTCGCCGAAGTAGTACCAGCCGATGATGGTGGTAAAGGCGAAGAAGGTCAGACAGACGGCGAGCAGTTGCGAGCCGAAACCCGGGAAGGCTTTGTTAAACGCCAGTTGGGTAACCGCAGCGCCGGTTTCGCCGGAAAGGTCGGCGTCGGTCAGCAGGATAATCAGCGCGGTTGCCGTGCAGACCATCAGCGTATCGATAAAGATACCGATAAATGCAGCCATACCTTGTTGCACAGGGTGTTTGACGTTGGCGGTCGCATGAGCGTGCGGGGTCGAACCCATACCGGCTTCATTGGAAAACAGGCCGCGTGCCACACCGAAGCGGACTGCCTCGCGCATACCGATACCGGCCGCACCACCCAATACCGCTTCCGGATTGAAGGCGGCGACAAAAATATTGTGGAACATCGGGATGATGTGGTCGGAGAATTTGAACAAAATAATCACGGCACACAAGATGTAAATTACCGCCATAAACGGCACGACAAATTGCGCGATACCGGCAATGCGGTTGATGCCGCCGATGATGATCAGGCCGGCGAATACCGCCAAAGTAATACCGACAGCCATCGGAGGAACATCGAAAGCCAAATTCATGGCAGAGGCAATAGAGTTGGATTGGGTCGCGTTACCGATGAAACCCAGCGCGATAATCAAGGCGATGGAGAAAAAGCCGGACAGAAAACGCGCCGCGCCACGGCCGATTTTCGGAGTCAGGCCGTGCGTAATGTAAAACGCAGGGCCGCCGATGTATTTGCCATGGCTGACCACGCGGTATTTTTGCGCCAAAACGGCTTCTGCAAAAATGGTAGACATGCCCAAAATGGCAGACAACCACATCCAAAAAATGGCACCCGGGCCGCCAGCGGTAATCGCAGTGGCGACACCGGCTACGTTACCGGTACCGATTTGCGCGGAAATCGCCACGGCAAGGGCTTGAAATTGAGACAGAGATTTGCCTTCGTGGTCTTTGTCTTTTTTGCTGAACAAGCCACCGAAAACGGATTTGAAACCCGTCCCCAATTTGGTTATTTGCGGCGCACCCAAGTACAGGGTAAAAAACAGGCCGATGCCGATTAAGGCATAAATCAGCAGGTAGTCCCAAAGAACCAGATTGACTGCACCCACCAGAGCAGACAATATTTCTTCCATAATAAAACCTTTAATAAAAACAATAAAAATAAAATGATACGGGTAACTACTCCCACTCATTTTTCGCGTTTGGCAATATCGGCGAGCAGGCCGTTTTGCCATTCGATACCGGTTAAGTTGTTAACAATTTTGACCGATTTTGTCATCATACCGTAAACCTTCGTGAATTAAAACGAAAAACTGACAAAGGTTTGCCGCCAATGTGCTTCTTTATTTAAAAAAGGTTTCTTTGTTTTCAGACGGCCTGTTTTTGCAAATATTCGGGCTGTCTGAATATTTTGGCTAAAGGCAACTTATGATAAAATGCACGCCTTACAAATGAAGCAAATTCCGCCTCAACGCGTGAAAAAACGAAAGGAATCAATATGGCAGGCCATAGTAAGTGGGCAAATATCCAACACAAAAAAGCCCGACAAGATGCCAAACGCGGCAAAATCTTCACCCGTCTGATTAAAGAAATTACCGTTGCTGCCCGTATGGGTGGCGGCGACCCCGGTGCAAATCCGCGCCTGCGCCTGGCTTTGGAAAAAGCCGCTGAAAACAATATGCCTAAAGACAACGTGCAACGTGCCATCGATAAAGGTACGGGCAATCTGGAAGGCGTGGAATATATCGAGTTGCGTTACGAAGGCTACGGCATTGGCGGCGCGGCTTTGATGGTGGACTGTCTGACCGACAACAAAACCCGTACCGTTGCCGATGTGCGCCATGCGTTCACTAAAAACGGCGGTAATTTGGGTACCGACGGTTGCGTAGCGTTCAACTTCGTTCATCAAGGCTATTTGGTGTTTGAACCGGGCGTTGACGAAGATGCGCTGATGGAAGCGGCTTTGGAAGCCGGTGCGGAAGACGTCATCACCAACGACGACGGTTCCATCGAAGTGGTTACCGCGCCGAACGACTGGGCCGGTGTGAAATCGGCTTTGGAAGCGGCAGGTTACAAATCTGTTGACGGCGACGTTACCATGCGCGCCCAAAACGAAACCGAGTTGAGCGGCGAAGATGCGGTTAAAATGCAAAAACTGATTGACGCATTGGAAGATTTGGACGACGTACAAGACATTTACACTTCTGCCGTGTTAAATCTGGACTAAGAGTTTAAAGAACAAAAGGCCGAGACCTTTGCAAAATTCCCCAAAATCCCCTAAATTCCTACCAAGACATTTAGGGGATTTTCCATGACCACCTTCTTTCAATAAACCGCACAAGCCATG
>NZ_JBQCVG010000004.1:0-205835 GCF_051958615.1 Neisseria sp. P0009.S008 | reverse complement strand
TGTCGCATACAGAACCCAGCTTGCACAGAGCGCCTGAATAGGCTTTTATGAGTGTCCAAGATTTGGGGGCCAGTTCACATATTTCAGACGGCCTTTTTGGGTTTGAAATCAATACATCTGATTATTTTTGATGCAGATTATAAACGTATTCCACTTCTTCGCGGCTGCCCATGAATACGGCAACACGTTGGTGCAGGCCGGTAGGTTGGATGTCGAGCATGGCTTCGATGGCGTTGTTTGATGCGCCGCCGGCTTGTTCCATAAGCAGGCTCATCGGGTTGGCTTCGTACATCAGGCGCAGTTTGCCCGGTTTGGATGGATCGCGTTTGTCTTGTGGATACATGAATACGCCGCCGCGCATCAGGATGCGGTGGATTTCGGCAACCATGCTGGCTACCCAGCGCATATTGTAGTTTTTTCCGCGTACGCCGGTCTCGCCTGCCAGCAATTCGTCAATGTATTGTTGAACAGGGGCGAACCAATGTCTTTGGTTGGACATATTGATGGCGAATTCTTTAGTGGACTCCGGAATGCGCGGATTTTCTTTGGTCAGCAGGAATTGGTTGGCATCGTCCAAAGTGAAGACAAATACGCCGTGACCGACAGTCAGTACCAGTTGGGTTTGCGGACCGTATAAAACATAACCTGCGGCTACTTGGTCGCGGCCTTTTTGCAGGAAAGATTCGGTAGTCAATGCGCCTTCAGGTTTCGCCAAAATGGAGAAGATGGTGCCAACGGAGATGTTGACGTCGATATTGGAAGAGCCGTCCAGCGGATCAAACAATACCAAATAGCCGCCGTTTTCGTGTGTGGCGACATAGGTGTCTTCTTCTTCGCTGGCAAGGCCTGCGATGTTAGCATTGGCTTTTAAAACATCAATCATGATGTTGTTGGCGATGACGTCAAGTTTCTTTTGGTCTTCGCCTTGGATGTTGCCGGTACCTGCCATGCCCAAAACGCCGGAAAGCGCGCCGAGGCGGACTTTGGCGTTGATGTCCAAACAGGCGGTAGCCACGGATTCCAATACGCTGGCCAGCTCTTGCGGCAGTTTGTGTTCGGGCAGGTGTTGGGCTAAGAATTGGTTCAGTGTATTCATGGTTTCACTCTTTTCCTAAGTTTGAATCGGGTATTTTTCAATTTCAGGCCGTCTGAAAACGGCGTGTTCATTTGGTTTTGCTGTCGGCCATGTCTAAAACTTCTTTAGTGCAGGCGATGCTGGTGTCTTTGATGCGTTTTTTCAGCTCGTCGCTCATGGAGTCGCTACCGCCCAAAAGCGAGGTTGCTTCTTCAGGATTGATTTGGTCGACTGTTTTTTCACCGATGCAGCGGCAGATTTTTTCAGTGGTCGCGGAATCAAACGGGCTTTTTCCGGAAGCTTTTTCTACGCAGGCTTCGGTTGCCGAGCGGACAAATTCGGTGCGGAAACTTTGGGTAAATTCTTCTTTAAATTCGTTTTTTACTGATTCGCTGCACGCGCAAAGCAGGAGCGTGCAGGCTAGGGGTGTGCGTATATTCATGAGGGACGGTCGTTAATTGTTATGTTGTGAATTGTAGTGGAAAAAGGCTTAAGTATAAAGGGTTAAGGCCGTCTGAACGGGTATGGCGGAAAAATCGAAGCGTTTGGGTATGCATTCAGACGGCGGCGTTTATTTCGTTTTGCTTTCCAATATATAATGCGCGCCGGCATCTTGCGCTAAAATTTTGGCAAGTTCGGGCAGATTGTTTTGCAGCTGTTCGGCAAGCATATAGGGCGGGTTGATGATGAACATACCGCTGCCGTGCATACCGAAGCCGTCACTGCGCGGCGTATGGACATGAAGCTCGGCGTGCAGATAATTGTCGGGAGCGATTTTTTTGAGTTCGTCCGGCAGTTTGCGGCTTTCTTCGCGGCTCAGGCAGGGATACCAAACCATGTAGCAGCCGGTTTCAAAGCGTTTCAAAGCATCTTTCAAAACTTGGACGACACGGCGGTAGTCTTGTTTTTCTTCGTAGGGCGGATCAATCAAGACTGCAGCGCGGCGGGGCGGAGGAGGCAAGAGTGAAATCAAACCTTGATAACCGTCCACTTGACTGACCTGTGCTTTACGCGCGGGACGGACTTCGCGCATATTGTTTTGCAAATGGACAAAATCGGTAGGGTGCAGCTCAAAGAGGCGCATTTTGTCGCTGTCGCGCGTGAGCGCCTGTGCCAGCCAAGGCGAGCCGCAGTAAAGGTTGTCTTGCGGCAGTATTTGTTTCAGACGGCCTACAAATTCGGCCAATTCGGCAGGCAGCTTGTCAGCTTGTTCCAAGAGCGCAATGCCTTGTTTGTATTCGCCGACTTTTTGCGCTTCATCGCCGCTCAAATCATACAAACCGGCACCGCTGTGCGTATCGATATACCAATAGGGCTTGTCTTTGCGGTTGAAATATTCAAGGACGAGGAAGAGGGTGAAGTGCTTGAGCATATCGGCATGGTTGCCGGCATGGAAGGCGTGGCGGTAGCTGAGCATGATCGGGCTGCGGAAATAAAAATCCGATTATACCCCAAACCATCGCCATCACCGCTTTCAGACGGCCTTTGTGCCTGGAAAATGCTACAATATCCGCCTTATCGTACCATCGGAAAGAAGACATCATGTTTACAGGCATCGTACAAGGCATGGGCAAAATTACAGACATCGCCCAACCTTCGCCCGACTTTCGTACCCACACTGTCGAGCTGCCCCCCGAAATCGCCGACAATCTGCAAACCGGCGCCTCTGTCGCCAACAATGGCTGCTGCCTGACCATTACCCGAATCGACGGCAACAAAGTCAGCTTTGATTTGATGGACGAAACCTTACGCAAAACCAATCTCGGCAGCTTGAAAGTCGGCGACAGTGTCAATTTGGAACGCGCGGCACGGTTTGGCGACGAAATCGGCGGCCATGTGATGAGCGGCCATGTGATGGCGGTTACCCGAATTTCCCGTATCGAATCCAGTGAGTTCAACCGTACCGTTTGGTTTGAGCTGCCGGAAAACCTCAAGCCCTATATTCTCACTAAAGGCTTTGTCGGTTTGGACGGTTGCAGTCTGACCATAGGCGAAGTCAGCGACAGCGAATTTTGCGTACACCTGATTCCGGAGACTTTGGAGCGTACCCTGTTTGGTAGCCGCAAAGAAGGCGACCTCATCAATATTGAAATCGATCCGCAAACCCAAGCCGTTGTAGATACCGTGATGCGTGTATTGGCACAAAAGGCCGTCTGAAAAAAAGAAAGCCGAAATGAAATTATCCAATTTTTTGAAAAAAGCCAATTCCGTTTTAAACCGTCTGGATTTAATCCTGCCTGACGAAGCCGGTAAAACCGACTGGCGCGCTTTGGCCTACCGTTGGCACAGCGTGGGCAAAAAAGGCATTTTGGAAAGCCTGCCGCGCCCGCATACGTTTCCTTTGAGCAGATTGGCGGCAGTCGGTTCGCAAACCGACAGGCTGAAACGCAATACCGAGCAATTTTTGGCAGGCCGTCCTGCAAATAATGTCTTGATGACCGGCGCGCGCGGTACGGGTAAATCCTCCTTGGTTAAAGCGTTGTTGCACGAATACGCCGAACGCGGCCTGCGACTGATTGAGGTGGACAAAAGCGATTTGATCAGCTTGCCGGCTTTGTTGACGCTGTTGTCCGAACGTCCCGAGAAATTTATCGTTTTCTGCGATGATTTGTCGTTTGAAACCGGCGATGAAACCTATAAAGCCTTAAAAACGGCTTTAGACGGCGGACTGTCGCAACGTTGCACCAATGTTTTGGTTTATGCCACTTCCAACCGCCGTCATCTGATTCCCGAATACATGGATGAAAACGGCGGTACTACGGGCACTCGAGGAGAAATCCATCAGAAAGAGGCCGTCGAGGAGAAAATCTCCCTTTCCGACCGCTTCGGCTTATGGCTGAGTTTTTATCCTTTCGATCAAAACGATTATTTGACCGCAGTAGCCAACTGGTTGGACGATTTCAATGTGCCTTTTGACGATACGGCGCGCCAAGCCGCGTTGCAATGGGCGCAAATGCGCGGCAGCCGTTCAGGCCGCTCGGCATGGCAGTTTGCCTGCGACTGGGCAGGACGGTTGCCGGAAGAAAGAGTGTTGGATTAAGGCTGAAAGAGCAAAGGCCGTCTGAATATGGTTTCAGACGGCCTTTCTGTATTTTTATTGATTTATTAGCGCAAGCATGAAGACAACCATTGCTGGCGTTGGCGTGGATTGAGCAGATGATAGAAGCGGTATTGGATTTCCATTTCATCCACCGCATAGTCCATGCTGGAGAGGTAGCGGTTTTCAACATAATCGCGAGCGGCGTTTGAGTCGAATGAGTCGCCGGAGAGGATTTTGATGATGGTTTGACGGCGGTTGCGGTCGGAGCGTACGGTTTTACGGTAGGCTTTATCGTTGATTTGTTTGAAGTCGGTACGCAGACGGCGCAAGGCGGCGTGTTGGTCGGCGGATAAATTGAGCTGTCGAATGTCGCAATTCGGGTGGAAATCGTCCAAGGTGGCCAGAAACGGACCGGCATGTGCAGGCAGACTGGAACAAAGTAGGGCGAGTGCTAAGAAAATAAAAGTCGGATAGCGGGAAAGTGCAACAGACACGGTGTTTTCCTAATGTTTCATCAGGTTTGGAAATATAACCGATAAGCGTGTGAAAGGCAGTATCAATGCAGTTAACTTTTGTTAATGATGTTAGATTTTTTTGTACATGTGTGTAATCTAATAATTTATTTTCAAAGCCTTACTATGTGATTATAAGTTTCATTAATGTATATGAAATGTAAATTCATAAAAATGACGGCAGAGATGTTGTCGGCAGCATACAACATAGGGTTAAAAATGCGATAATGACAAAGGAACACACTTTAGGAGAATAAACATGACCGACTACCGTATCGCTCCCAGTATTTTGTCTGCCGATTTTGCCCGCTTGGGAGAAGAGGTTGCCGAAGTTATCCGCGCCGGTGCGGATTTGATTCATTTTGATGTGATGGACAATCATTATGTGCCGAATCTGACCTTCGGCCCTATGGTTTGCGCGGCTTTGAAACCGTATGCAACCGTGCCGGTCGATGTGCATTTGATGGTTGAGCCGGTTGACGATTTGATTCATGCGTTTGCCAAAGCCGGTGCCAATATTATTACTTTTCATCCGGAAGCCAGCCGCCATGTCGACCGCAGCTTGGGTTTGATTAAAGAATACGGCTGTCAAGCAGGTTTGGTATTGAATCCTGCTACGCCGGTCAATATTCTGGAAAACGTTTTGGACAAACTGGATATGGTGTTGCTAATGTCGGTCAACCCGGGCTTCGGCGGACAAAGCTTTATCCCGAATACGCTGGTGAAAATCCGCAAAGTGCGCGAGATGTTGGACGAGTATGAACGGCAAAACGGCCGCCATATCGCATTGGAAGTCGATGGCGGCGTGAAGACAGACAATATTGCTGAAATTGCAGCGGCAGGTGCGGATACGTTTGTGGCCGGTTCGGCGATTTTTGGCAAACCGGATTACAAAGCCGTTATCGATGAAATGCATCAACAGTTGGCGCAAGTCGGATAATTAAGCCGGGATATTCTTGGTTTCCAAACTTTTGAATCATCAATGTTTAATATTAAAGGCCGTCTGAAATGATTTTCAGACGGCCTTTTTTAGCCTAAACCCTTACAGCGGCCATTTCAATGCAGGATTGCTTTCAATGACTGCTTTGAATTGGTTTTGAATGCGCTCAATTGCTTCTTGCGTATCCGCTTCAAAACGCAATACCAAAATCGGTGTGGTATTGGAAGCACGCATCAGGCCGAAGCCGTCAGGGAATTCAACGCGCAAGCCATCGATGGTGATGATTTCGGTCGCACCTTCAAACTTGGCATTGGCAGCCAGCTCTTCAATCACTTTGTGGCCGTTGCTGCCTTCCGGCAGGTCGATGTTGAGTTCCGGAGTGGAAATGCTTTGCGGCAGCTTGTTCAACACTTCGGACGGATTGTCGAAGGCAGACAGGATTTCCAAGAGGCGTGCGCCGGCATACATACCGTCGTCGAAGCCGAACCAGCGTTCTTTAAAGAAAACGTGGCCGCTCATTTCGCCGGCAACCAGTGCGCCGGTTTTTTTCATGGTGGATTTGATGAAGCTGTGGCCGGTTTTTTCCATCACAGGTTCGCCGCCGTGTTCTTTAATCCAAGGGGCAAGCAGACGGGTGGATTTGACGTCGAAAATCACTTTGGCTTTAGGATTGCGGCTCAACACGTCTTGCGCAAAAAGCATCAGTTGGCGGTCTGGATAGATGATGTTGCCGTCTTTGGTGACCACGCCCAAGCGGTCGGCATCGCCGTCAAATGCCAAGCCGATTTCGGCATCGCTGTTTTTAAGCTCGACGATGAGGTCTTGCAGATTTTTCGGTTTGGACGGATCAGGGTGGTGATTAGGGAAATTGCCGTCCACTTCGCAGAAAAGTTCGGTCACTTCATTGCCCAAACCTTTGTAGAGTTTGCCTGCAAATGCGCCGCCGACACCGTTGCCCGCGTCAATCACGATTTTCATCGGGCGTTTGAGCTTGATGTGGCCGACGATGTTGTTGTGGTATTCGCCGGAGATGTCTTTTTCGGTTACGCTGCCTTGTTTGTCGGCGGTAACAAAACCGTCTTTCTCAACAATAGCTAAAAGTTCTTGAATGGCTTCGCCTGCGAGCGTGTCTCCGCCGAGCATCATTTTGAAACCGTTGTAATCGGGCGGATTGTGGCTGCCGGTAATCATTACGCCGCTGCCGCCGCATTCGTTGATGGCGGCGAAATAAAGCATGGGGGTGGCGACCATGCCGACATTGAGGACGTCGATGCCGCTGTCGGTAAAGCCGCGTTGGATGTGTTCCATCAGTTCGGGACCGCTCAAGCGTCCGTCGCGTCCGAGTGCGATGCGGGTGATGCCTTTTTCGGTGGCTCGGGTGGCGATGGCTTTGCCGATAAGGTAGGCGGCTTCGTTGGTCAGGGTTTTGCCGACAATGCCTCGGATGTCGTAGGCTTTGAAGATGTCGCGGGCAATATTTGCCATGATGGTTTCCTTTGTGATTGTGAATGGAAAACGGGCTTATTCTAACATAGGCAAAGGTCGTCTGAAGGCTTTCAGACGACCTTTGGGGGTTACATCAAATAACCATTCACTGCGGTTTCAATCAGTTACCGAAAGTGTTGCATTGGTTGATGTCGCCGCTTTCCAAACCGCGCTTGAGCCAAGTCATGCGTTCTTCGGACGAGCCATGGGTAAAGCTGTCGGGAACGACATAGCCCTGAGCCTGTTTCTGCAAGCGGTCGTCGCCGACGGATTCGGCGGCAAGCATCGCTTTTTGAATGTCTTCGGCTTTGAAGATATTGTTGTTGACGGCGTAGTGTCCCCAAATACCGGCGAAACAGTCGGCCTGCAATTCGAGTTTGACGGAAAGGGCATTGGCCTCTTTCTTGCCGACTTGTTGTTGCATTTTGTGGACTTTAGGCAGAATGCCGAGCAGGTTTTGAACGTGATGGCCGACTTCATGGGCAATAACGTATGCAAACGCGGCATCGCTGGCGGATTCGAGCTTGGTGCGCATGTCTTCGTAGAAACTCAAATCCAAATAAACTTTTTGGTCGCCCGGGCAGTAAAATGGACCCATGGCAGATTGGCCCGTACCGCAGGCGGTGGATGTACCGCCTTCATAC
Organism: Neisseria sp. P0009.S008; assembly: GCF_051958615.1. Taxonomy (NCBI): domain Bacteria; kingdom Pseudomonadati; phylum Pseudomonadota; class Betaproteobacteria; order Neisseriales; family Neisseriaceae; genus Neisseria; species Neisseria sp. P0009.S008. Next base: position 198,139 of record NZ_JBQCVG010000004.1, on the reverse strand, counting down.
AATACCATGGTTGCCGGCGTGTAGCGTTGGCCGTGTTGTTGGAAATATTTGCCCCATGCTTTTTCCGTATCGGCAAGGACGACACGGGACAGTTCGTTCAATTCGGCTTCTTGTTGGCTGTCGAGTCGGGTAGCTTGCTGGGTAGGAATGCCCATCGAAGATGAGCCACCAACCAAACCGCTTAAATCTACGCCGTAATATGCACCGACTAAAACCACGATAATGCCGAGTATGCCCGGCGTTTTGCCGCCACCGCCGCCGCCACGGCTTCCGCGGCGATCTTCGACGTTTTGGCTTTGTTCACGACCTTTCCAATCCATAATGTGTATCCTGTGTGGTTTTCATGCGGCGGATTATACTATGGAATGTCAAATGTGTTTGATCGAGTTGCGAATATTGCTTGAGGCCGTCTGAAAATGCAGCATCGGGAAAGTGAAAACGGCAGTATCTTTCAGACGGCCTTGGTGTTTGTTAGAATGAACAAACCTACTATTGGGAGATATAAGATGAAAGTCAGCAGTAAAGCTATTGTCAACGGTGAATTTGAAGACAAATACGGCAAGCGCGGCAGCCAGTTCAGCCCGAGCGGTATGCCTTCTTATTCGATTCCTTTTGAGATTGAAGATGCGCCAGAAGGAACAAAATCGTTTGCCGTGGTATTGGAAGACAAAGATGCTATTTCAGCATCGGGTTTTGTATGGACGCATTGGTTGATTTCGGATTTGAAACGCACTTCCGTGGCAGAAAATGAGAGTATTTCTGCAACAGATTTCACACAGGGCGCGAATACTTGGGCGAGCGCGTTGGGTAAATTTGAAATCGAAGAGGCCTCGTTTTACGGCGGTATGGCGCCACCGAACAACCGCCATCGTTATGAACTGATTGTGTACGCGCTGGACACCGTTTTGGATTTGCCGCGCGGTTTCCGCTTTAATGAGTTGCATTTTGCCATGCAGGGCCATGTGTTGGATTCTGCATGCGTGGTCGGTACTTATGATGTGTGACGGTATGCGTCATTATTGAAAAACAGCCTGTCCGTTTTTAATTCGGACAGGCTGTTTTTATGGGAAATCAAATCAATTAAATCACTTCGGCTTTAGTGATGATGACAGGTTCGCTCGGTACGTCGTCGTGGTAACCGTGACGTTTGGTAGAAACGCCTTCGATGGCATCGACAACGTCAAAACCGTCAACGACTTTACCGAATACGGCATAGCCCCAGTCTTGGACGACGGTTTTGCCGTACAGCTCTTTAGAACGGAAGTTCAGGAAGGCGTTGTCGGCGGTGTTGATGAAGAATTGCGCGCTGGCGGAATGCGGGTCGGAAGTACGCGCCATGGCGATGGTGTATTTTTCGTTGGGCAGGCCGTTGGATGCTTCGTTTTGAATCGGATCGCGGGTTTCTTTTTCGTTCATGTTCTCGTCCATGCCGCCGCCTTGAATCATGAAGCCTTTGATGACGCGGTGGAAGATTACGCCGTCGTAGAAGCCGTCTTTAACGTATTGCTCGAAGTTTTTAGCAGTAACGGGGGCTTTGTCGAAATCGAGTTCGATTGTGATGTCGCCTTTGTTGGTGTGCAGGATAATCATGGGTTTCCTTTCGTTAGAATCCGGTTTTGAATCATTCGTTAAATTGTGTCTGAACGACAAACTTCAAGGCCGTCTGAAAAATATTCTTTCAGACGGCCTTGTTGTTTAGGTCGATGGTTTACATCAGTACAGCATAAGCCCACAGAGCAACCAGTACTACGCAGAGGATGTTCAGCAATAAGCCAACATTCATCATTTCGCGTTGTTTGATTAAGCCTGTACCGAACACAATCGCGTTAGGCGGCGTGGCAACCGGCAACATGAAGGCACAAGATGCGCCGACACCGATGACGAATACCAAGACTTGTTCGGGCAGGCCCATTTGCGAGGCGATGCTGGCGAAAATAGGCACAAGCAGGGCGGCGGAAGCCGTGTTACTGGTGAACTCGGTCAGGAAGATGATGAAGGTGGCAACCACGAAAATCACCAGCAATGCAGGAGAATGGGAGAACGTGGAAGCAACTTGCTGACCCAATGCTTCAGATGCGCCGGAAGACTGCAGCAACGCGCTCAAGCTGATACCGCCACCGAAGAGCATCAATACACCCCAGTCGGTATTACGGGCAACTTCTTTCCATTGAGCCACGCCGAATACGACGACGGCAACGGCGGCAATCAGGGCGATAACGGTATCAGGGTTGGAAATACCGAATGCAGCTTTGATTTTGGAGCTGAATACCCAAGCGATGGCTGCGGCCAAGAAAATCAACAGCGCGATAACGCGGTGCAAAGTCCAAGGGATAGATTCGGTTTTAACTTCCACGCGCTCGTTCAAATTAGGCTTGAGGATGACGTACATGGAGAACAGCATCAGCGGCAGAATCAACAGCATCATCGGCAGACCGAGCTTCATCCAACCGACGAAGTCCAAGTTCAGCGCTTTGGCGGCAATCATGTTCGGCGGAGAACCGACCACGGTACCCAAGCCGCCGATACTGGCGCAGTAGGCAATACCGAGCAGGACGAAAACGTAGGTTTTGCGTTCTTTTTCTTGGTCGAGGTGGCTCATCATACCCATTGCCAAAGGCAGCATCATCGCGGCAGTCGCAGTGTTACTGATCCACATAGACAGGAAGGCGGTAACGGCAAACAGCATCAATACGGCAACTTTCATATTGCCGCGGGACAGGCGCAACAGGCTGACGGCGATTTTACGGTCGAGACGCTGCATGTGCAGGGCGGTGGCAAGCGCGAAGCCGCCGAAGAAGATGTAAATCGTCGGGTCGGAGAAACCGGCCATTGATTTTTTGATGTCCATATCCGGGAAACCGAGTACAACGGCAAGGATAGGGATCATCAGTGCGGTAATGGTAATGTGTACGGCTTCGGTAAACCAAAGTGCCGCAACAAAAAGCAACAGCGCGATACCTTTGTTGGCATCGATGCTGTAGGGAAGGATGTAATAAATGCCGAAGCAGACAACAGCAGAGATAATGGTCGTCAGCAGTCCTTTAAAGTCGGTAATCGGCTTTTGCGCACTGAGAAGCTCGACGTTCTCAGGATGCTGAGTCTTATCCTTGGCGTTTAAGTCCATGATGTATTCCTCTGAAACATGATTGGTTTTTCTTTTCAGCCGTACGTTCAGACGGCCTAATAGGTAACAGTATATTTGTAATTTAATGTAGTGTAAACAAATTGTAAATTATTTTTTAAAAATGAAATGAAAACCGGATAAGCAGCAAGAAAGCTGCTTATCCGGAGGAATAAAGACCCATCGTGAGTTAGTAAGAATCAGGACAAATCGGTAAAACTGCTAAAATTACGGCCGAGTCAGTCATACTATCCTGATTTATATGGATTTAAACGTTTTGCGTCAGATTGTCTTGTTCCCTAAACAACAAACCGCAAACGGCCAGACCTGCCGCTGCCAGCAAGGCGCCGGCAATGCCGATATTGGAAAGGCTGAACCAGACGGTTACATAGTGTCCCAAAAGCGCACCGCCGCCAATGCCGACATTGTACAAACCTGAATAAATCGAGTTGGCCACATCTGTTGCATCCGAGGCAAATGCCAAGACTTTCGACACCATGCCCAAGCTGACGATGACAATAGCCACGCCCCAAATAAACACCAGCGCGTACACCGCATAAGGGAAAGAGGCAAACGGCAGAAGCAGCAGGGCAGAGAGCAGGATGACCGCCACTGCGCCAAGCATAAACAGGCGTTGCGATTTGGCAAACCATTTACCAAACAGATAAGAAGCGGCGAAGCCTGCCAAACCATACAGGCTTAAAACGATGGTAACTTGTTCAGCCTTAAATCCGCCAACTTGCAACACAAAAGGCTCGATATAGCTGTATGCCGTGAAGTGTGCCGTAATAATCAACACCGTTATGGCATAAAGCAGCATCAGATTGCGGCGCTTGAACAAACTCGGCAGGCTGCTTAAAGAGCCGGTATTTTGGCTGGGTAAAGCAGGCAGATTTTTGGCCAACACCAGCATTACGCCGGCAGCGCAGACGCCGATCAGCAGGAAGCTGAGCTGCCAGCCGAAGTATTGCCCGATCACTCGCCCCAGCGGAATGCCCAAAACCATCGCCAAAACCGTACCCGTACTGAGCAAGCCCAGAGCCTGATTGGTTTTGCCGGTGGGCGCAAGCCGTACCGCCAAAGAAGCCGTAATCGACCAAAATACCGCGTGTGTCAGCGCAATCCCGATACGGCTGACCAAGAGGATGTTGAAGTTCCAAGAAAAGAACGACAGCGCGTGAAACAGCGCAAACAGTGCAAACAGCATCAGCAATAATTTGCGCCGTTCGATGTTTTTCGTCATCAGCATCAGCGGCAGCGATAGGAGCGCAACAATCCACGCGTACACCGTAACCATCATGCCCATTTCCGTTGCCGGTTTGCCAAAGCTCTGACCGATGTCGCTCAAAAGCGCAATCGGAATGTATTCGGTGGTATTGAAAATAAACGCTCCCACCGCCAGCGCACATACGCTAACCCATTGTTTGAATGTTGAAGTCATTATTATGTCCGTTTGATGAAGCAAAGGGCGTTATTGTACGCCTATCTGCATTTTTCAGACGGCCTTTAATGAAGAATTTGCAAGCTGTTTGTGTAAGGAGTAAAGTGTTTGGCAACCATATTTGTTTGAATGAAAGGAAATACAAATGCAAACTGTTACCCTCAACATCGACGGTATGACCTGCGGCGGCTGCGTGAAAAGCGTAACCTGTCTTTTGGAAGGCGTAGAAGGCGTGGAAAAAGCAGAAGTCAGCTTGGAAAACAAAAATGCAGTGATTACTTTCGATGAGAGCAAGACAGATGCCGACGCGCTGATTGATGCCGTAGAAGACGGCGGCTACGACGTGGCTTTGTAACCGATAAGCGTATTTTTGAATATAAGGCCGTCTGAAACGTTTCAGACGGCCTTTGTCTCTTGATCACTTACTTTTTGCCATTATGTCGTTTTCGTTTGATAATACATAAATACAAAAACACGCACCAAACAATCAATAGGAGGCTTTGCCATGCAACAAAAAGTCCGTTTCCAAATCGAAGGCATGACCTGTCAGGCCTGCGCTTCGCGCATTGAAAAAGTGTTGAACAAAAAAGACTTTGTCGAATCGGCTGGGGTGAACTTCGCCAGCGAGGAGGCGCAGGTGGTGTTTGACGACAGCCAAACCTCCGCTGCCGACATTGCCAAAATCATTGAGAAAACCGGTTACGGCGCGAAGGAAAAAACGGAAGATACATTGCCGCAACCTGAGGCGGAAAATCATATCGGCTGGCGGCTGTGGCTTTTGCTGGCAATCAATATCCCGTTCCTTGTCGGCATGACAGGCATGATGATCGGGCGGCACGATTGGATGATTCCGCCGTTGTGGCAGTTTGCGCTGGCAAGTGTGGTGCAACTTTGGCTGGCGGTGCCGTTTTACAAAAGCGCGTGGGCGAGTATTAAAGGCGGACTGGCGAATATGGACGTGCTCGTTACCATCGGCACGGTCTCGATTTACCTGTATTCCGTTTATATGCTGTTTTATCCCATTTATACGTTTTTTTTCAGCCCGCACGCGGCGCACGGTATGGAGCATGCGTATTATCATGTGTATTTTGAAGCAGGCGTGATGGTGATTGGTTTTGTGTCGCTGGGCAAATTTTTGGAACACCGCACCAAAAAATCCAGCCTGAACAGCTTGGGCTTGCTGCTCAAACTCACGCCTACTCAAGTTAACGTGCAACGCAATGGCGAATGGCAACAGCTTCCCATCGACCAAGTGCAAATTGGCGACCTTATCCGCGCCAACCACGGCGAACGTATTGCCGCCGACGGCATTATCGAAAGCGGCAGCGGTTGGGCGGACGAGAGTCATCTTACCGGCGAATCCAACCCCGAAGAGAAAAATGCGGGCGGCAAAGTGTTGGCGGGCGCGCTGATGACCGAAGGCAGCGTGGTGTACCGCGCCACGCAGCTCGGCAGCCAAACCCTGCTCGGCGACATGATGAACGCGCTGTCCGAAGCGCAAGGCGGCAAGGCGCCGATTGCGCGTGTGGCGGATAAGGCGGCGGCGGTGTTCGTGCCTGCCGTCGTGAGCATCGCGCTGTTGACTTTTATCGCCACTTGGCTGATGAAAGGCGATTGGACGGTGGCACTGATGCACGCCGTTGCCGTTTTGGTGATTGCTTGCCCGTGTGCACTCGGTCTGGCGACGCCCGCCGCGATTATGGTCGGCATGGGCAAGGCGGTGAAACACGGTATTTGGTTTAAAGACGCGGCGGCGATGGAAGAAGCCGCCCACGTCGATGCCGTCGTGTTGGACAAAACCGGCACGCTGACCGAAGGCAGGCCGCAGGTTGCCGCCGTTTATTGCGTCCCCGACAGCGGCTTTGACGAAGACACTTTGTACCTCCTCGCCGCCGCCGTCGAACAAAACGCCGCCCACCCGCTCGCCCGCGCCATCGTCTCCGCCGCCCAAGCGCGCGGTTTGGAGATTCCTGCCGCACAAAACGCGCAAACCGTCGTCGGCGCAGGCATTACTGCCGAAGTCGAAGGCGTGGGCTTGGTGAAAGCGGGCAAACTTGATTTTGCCGAATTAAGGCTACCTGAAAACCTTTCAGACGACGTCTGGCGCATCGCAAGCATCGTTGCCGTTTCCGCCAACGGCAAACCCATTGGCGCATTCGCACTTGCCGACGCATTGGAAGCCGATACCGCCGAAGCCATAGGCCGTCTGAAAAAACACGGCATCGACGTTTACATCATGAGCGGCGACAATCAAGGCACGGTCGAATATGTCGCCAAACAACTGGGCATCGCACACGCCTTCGGCAACATGAGTCCGCGCGACAAAGCCGCCGAAGTGCAAAAACTCAAAGCCGCCGGCAAAACCGTGGCGATGGTCGGCGACGGCATCAACGACGCGCCCGCACTCGCCGCTGCCAACGTCAGCTTCGCCATGAAGGGCGGCGCAGACGTTGCCGAACACACCGCATCCGCCACGCTGATGCAGCATTCGGTCAACCAGCTCGCCGATGCCCTGCTGGTGTCGCAGGCGACTTTGAAAAACATCAAGCAAAACCTGTTTTTCGCCTTCTTCTACAATATCTTGGGCATTCCACTCGCCGCACTCGGCTTTTTAAATCCCGTCATCGCAGGCGCGGCAATGGCGGCAAGCTCGGTTTCCGTGTTGAGCAATGCCTTGCGCCTGAAACGGGTGAATATTGAGTGATAATATAAAGGCCGTCTGAAGACTGTTTTTTCAGACGGCCTTCAATCCATATTTTCTGATTTTGAGACCCAAGCGGGAGTATGTCGTATGGACATGATGTTGTTGACCAATATTGTATTGATTGTTTTATGTATTTTTACCATGTTGCTGGTGTGGTCGCGCAACTGGAAACGCAAGCAGGCGTATTTTGAGAAAATCAAAAGCAATCCGGAAAACCTCAAATGGGTTGGGCAAAATCTGACCGGTCAGGACTGGAAGGATTTGAAAGTCGTGAGCGACCATTTTGGCCTACCCATGTTGCAGGCCAAGTAATTAATTGATTTTTATAAAAACAGTCAGCATTAATTTATGATTTAACGATAGAATTTGACTGAAGTTAAGGCCGTCTGAAATAGCACTCTTATAATAATATAAGTAATATTTCAGACGGCCTTGCTGTTGGTTCAAATAAAGGGAGGAGAACAAAAATGACCGTTTACTTAATCGGCGATTCCGTTCGGCTTGCATCGGAGCCTTACACACGCGCCGCTTTGCCTGAGGCGGATATTGTTTCTCCATCGGAAAACTGCCGTTCGTCGCATGATGTGCTAGAGCATATCGGGCAATGGACAGAGGGCGCGACTGTGGGAGACATTATCCACATCAACTGCGGTTTGCACGACATCCGTCACAATCAAGGCTGTAATGAGCCGGTGGCCGATATAGAAACCTACCGCAACAACCTGACCCGAATTTTCGATTATCTGAAACAGACTGGGGCAAAAATTATTTGGGCGAGCAGTACGCCGTTTTTGGAAAGCGTACACAATATCGTCAAACCCTCGCGCCGTTATCTGGCCGACTTGAAGGCCTATAACCGTGTGGCGGAGGATTTAGCAAGGCAATATGGTTTTGCCGTTAATGATTTATACAGTTTGATGTTCGGGCAGGACTTGACTGATGTGATGCTGTGCGATGGGCTTCATTTCAATGAGTTCGGCAGTAAGATGATAGGCAAGGCAGTAGCCGAAGCGATATTGAAACAGATGGACTAACCCTACTTAACTCGTTTTGTCATGTTTTGGCTTTCAGACGGCCTTTAAAGCTAAAGCAAAGTTCCCAATATAAGGTAATGCAGCACTAATTCTTATCAACATTTAATCCAGGAGTATGACCATGAGCGGCGAATTAGATAAAATCAGCGGTAAAGTAAAAGAAGTGGCTGGAGATGTATCCGGCAATGCTAAACTTGAAGCTGAGGGCTTGGTTCAACAAGGAATTGGCAAAGTAAAAGAAGTGGTCGGCGACATTGAAGAAAAAGTCGGCGATGTTTTGCAAAAAGGCAAAGAAGAAGCCGAGCATTTGGTTGATGAAGCCAAAGAAAAAGCTGAAAGCTTGATTAATGATATTAAAAGCAAATTTTAATATTTAAAGAATAAAAGGCCGTCTGAAAGATTTTCAGACGGCCTTTGTTTATGGTTTTAAAGCTTAGGCAAACTGTTTGCCAAATTCGATAAATTCGTCTTTTTTGGCTTTGGCTTTGCCGGAGTCGATGGCTTCTTGAGCGGCTTTGACACCATCTGCCAGCGAAGCGACCACATTTCCTGCGTAGAGCGCGGCGGCGGCATTTAGGACGACGATATCGCGTGCGGCACCGGCTTTGCCGTCCAACACTTCGTTCATTTTTTGCAGGGATTCTTGCGCGTTTTCGACTTTGATTTCGTCTAAATTGCGGCGGACTTCCATGCCGAAATCGGCTGGGCTGATGTCGTATTCGGTGATTTTGCCGTCTTTCAGTTCAGCAACGCGGGTTTTGCCGGTCAGCGTGATTTCATCCAAACCGCCTTCGCCGCACACAACCAAAACATGTTTAGAGCCAAGCTGTTGCAATACGCGGGAAAGAATGCCGCACAAGTCGATGTGGAACACGCCCAAGAGTTGGTTTGCCGCGCCGGCAGGATTGGTCAGCGGGCCCAAGATATTGAAGATGCTGCGGAAGCCGAGCGAACGGCGGACGGGGGCAACATAGCGCATGGCGCTGTGATGGTTGGGTGCGAACATAAAGCCGATGCCGGTTTGCTGAATGCTTTGGGCGACCTGTTCGGGGTTGAGGTTGAGGTTGGTGCCCATTTGTTCCATGACATCGGCAGCGCCGCTGGATGAAGAAACGGAGCGGCCGCCGTGTTTGGCGACTTTCGCGCCTGCCGCAGCCGCGACAAACATGGAAGTCGTGGAAATATTGAAAGTTTTGGCACCGTCGCCGCCCGTGCCGACAATATCGACCAAGTTATCGGCGTTTTCCAGCGGCACTTTGGTGGCAAATTCACGCATCACGCTGGCTGCGGCGGTAATCTCGGAAACGGTTTCAACTTTAATCCGCAGGCCGGTCAGGATGGCGGCGATTTGCTCGGGCGGAACTTGGCCGCTCATGATTTGGCGCATGAGGTCGGTCATTTCATCGTAGAAAAGTTCGTTGTTGCTGATGAGGCGTTCAATCGCTTGTTGAGGGGTAATCATGATTTTTCCTTTGTTCGTGTCCGATGTGATTCAGGCCGTCTGAAAATGCGGTTTGAACACTGTCAAACACATTTCAGACGGCCTTTCATTAAGATTTTTGCGGACGATAGTCTTTGAATTCTTCCAAGAAGTTTTTCAGCATATCGTGGCCGTGTTCGGTCAGCAGGGCTTCGGGGTGGAACTGTACGCCTTCGACGGCATATTCTTTGTGGCGTACGCCCATGATTTCGCCGTCTTCCGTCCATGCGGTAATTTCGAGGCAGTCGGGCAGGGTGGCGCGGTCGATGGCCAGGCTGTGGTAGCGCGTGCAGTTGACCGGATTGGGCAGGTCTTTAAACATGCCTGTGCCGTGATGGAAAACGGGGGAGACTTTACCGTGCATCATTGTTTGCGCACGCACGACATTGCCGCCGAACGCTTCGCCCATGGTTTGATGCCCGAGGCACACGCCCATGACGGGGAGCCTGCCGGCAAAGTGCTGCATGGCTGCAACAGAAATGCCTGCTTCTTTAGGGGAACAAGGGCCGGGACCGATGACCAAATATTGCGGTTTTAGGGCTTCGATTTCTTCGATGGTGATTTCATCGTTGCAGCGAACCAAAACTTCCTGCCTCAACTCGGCAAAGTATTGGACGATGTTGTAGGTGAAGCTGTCGTAATTATCAATGAATAAAAGCATTTGCAAACCTTTAATGACATTTTGGCAGTCAGGGTAAGGCCTGCCAAAAGTGTAAAAATCGTTTATGTTTGCATAATATCACAATCTTTACCTAAAGGCCGTCTGAAAAGGCGGATAAGACAAAACAGCTAAAAAATGCTATGCTTTACGCTTTGAACCTAATCTGTTTGAAGTGATGAAAAAGTATCTTATCCCGACTGCCGCCGTCGTTGTCGCCGCTGTGCTCGGTACGCCTTATTATCTTGGTGTCAAAGCGGAAGAAAGCCTGACCGAGCAACAAAAGCTGTTGCAGGAATCCGGTTTCTTGACCGTTGAGTCCCACCAATACGATCGCGGCTGGTTCAGTTCAACCGAGACCACCGTCATCCGCCTCAAGCCGACCCTGCTTCAAAATACGCAAAAATACCTGCCGGACAATTTGAAAACCGTCCTGCAAGAGCCGATTACGGTCATCAACCACGTGACACACGGCCCGTTTGCCGGCGGTTTCGGCACTCGCGCCCATGTGGAAACCGAGTTCCAATACCATCCGGAAACCAAAAAAGTTTTGGACCGCTTCTTCGGCCAGCAAACGCCGTTGACCATGACCAATACGGTTTACCTTTCCGGCGACGGCAAACTCAGCCTCAATATCCCCGCATTCGACTATGAAGAGCTCTCCGGTATCAAGCTCAACTGGAAAGGCTTTAGCGGCAATACCGATTACAGCCAAGGCTTCAAAAGTTATCGCCACGATTACCTTGCACCGTCTCTACAAGTCAAATTGGCCGACAAAGGCGATGTGTCTTTGGAAAACCTGCGCTTCCAATCCGAAACGGAAGACGGCCTGACCAAGCTTGCTTTGGGCAAGAGCAGCATTACGCTGGATAAATTCCTGCTGCAATGGAAAGAAAACATCGATTACAACGTTAAGTTGAACGAACTGGTCAACCTTGTGACCAACCTGCAAATCGGTGCATTCATCAATCCGACCGGCACGATTGCTCCATCTAAAATTGAAGTCAGCAAACTGCGTTTCGATACCCAAACCGGCGAAGTCGATAAATTCATCAACAGCGAAGGCCGCTTCCAATTTGAAAGCCTGACCTATGGCGAAGACAAATACGGCCCTCTGGACATCAATGTTGCTGCCGAGCATTTGGATGCCGCATCACTTCTGGCATTAAAAAACAAAATTGCCGAAGTGTCCGTGAAGAAAATGAGCGAAGAAGAAATTCAGGCTTCCTTGATTCAGACGGCTAAAAACGAGGCTTCAGGCCTGTTTACCAACAATCCGGTTTTGAACGTTAAAACCTTCAAATTCACCATGCCTCATGGCGATGTCGATGTCAGCGGCAAACTTGCGTTTAAAGGTTTGGCAGCCAAAGACCTCAACAATTTGGGCGATATGCTGAAGAAAACCGAAGCCGACTTCAATATGAGCGTACCGCAAAAATTGTTGGAGCAGCTCGCCGTCAACCAAGCAAGCAGCCTGTTTAGCGTCAATGCCGAAGATGAAGCCGCAGGCCGCGCCAGCATCGATGATATTAACGAAACCTTGCGCCTGATGGTGGACAGTACCATCAAAAGCATGGCAAGCGAGAAATATCTGACCTTAGAAGACGATAATGTCAAAACCCATCTGACTCTGCAAAACAGCGAGTTGAAATTAAACGGAAAAGTCCTTCAAAGCGATCCGGAACCCGAGTTTGACGAAGCAGACTTTCCCAATAACTAATCCTCAATCACACAAACAGCGGTTTTAACTTCTCAGAAGTTAAAACCGCAAATCAACCCACAATCAAAAAGGAAACCCATGTTCCGTACCATGCTCGGCGGCAAAATCCACCGTGCCACCGTTACCGAAGCCGACCTCAACTACGTCGGCAGCATTACCGTTGACCAAGACCTGCTGGATGCGGCAGGTATTTGCGTTAACGAAAAAGTCGCCATCGTCAACAATAACAACGGCGAACGTCTTGAAACCTACACTATCCCCGGCGAACGCGGCAGCGGCGTCGTTTGCCTCAATGGCGCGGCCGCGCGTTTGGTTCAAAAAGGCGACATCGTGATTATCATGTCTTACGTTATGTTGTCCGAGCCCGAAATTGCAGCGCATGAGCCGAAAGTCGTCCTCGTCGATGAGAACAATAAAATCCGCGACGTGATTTCTTATGAGCCGCCGCACACTGTGTTGTAATATTCAAACAAAGGCCGTCTGAAACGTTTCAGACGGCCTGTTTCCCAAATTCAACTTATCTGAAAGGCTTTGCCGTGAATATCCAAATCAACAACATCACCGTCAGCAACGATGCGCCCTTTACCCTTTTCGGAGGCATCAATGTCCTTGAAGACCTCGACTCTACGCTGAAAGCCTGTGAGCAATACGTTAAAGTAACCGATAAACTCGGCATCCCTTACGTGTTTAAAGCCTCTTTCGACAAGGCAAACCGCTCTTCCATTCACTCTTTCCGCGGTGTGGGTCTGGACGAAGGCATGAAGATTTTTCAAGCGGTAAAACGCGAGTTTAACGTTCCCGTGATTACCGATGTTCACGAGCCTTACCAATGCCAGCCGGTTGCAGAAGTCTGCGATGTCATCCAGCTGCCTGCCTTCTTGGCGCGCCAAACCGATTTGGTGGTGGCAATGGCGAAAACCGGCAATGTCATCAACATCAAAAAACCGCAATTCCTCAGCCCGTCTCAAATGAAAAACATCGTCGAGAAATTCCAAGAAGCAGGTAATGAGCAAATCATTTTGTGTGAACGTGGCTCAAATTTCGGCTACGACAACTTGGTGGTCGATATGCTCGGCTTTGGCGTGATGAAAAAAACGTGTAACAACCTGCCCATTATTTTTGACGTCACCCATTCCCTGCAAACGCGCGAATCCGGTGCCGCAGCATCTGGCGGACGTCGCGCCCAAGTATTGGACTTGGCACTTGCCGGTATGGCAACCCGATTGGCCGGTTTGTTCCTTGAATCTCATGCCAATCCCGACCAAGCCAAATGCGATGGACCAAGCGCATTGCCGCTTGCCCAATTGGAAGACTTCCTGACCCGTGTTAAAGCGATTGATGAAACCGTGAAATCGTTTGCACCTATGGATATTCGTTAAGGGCGAATAGTTGAAAGGCCGTCTGAAAGCATTTTCAGACGGCCTTTTTATCGGCGTTACTGTCCGCGTAAAAACAACGCATCCAATTCTTTTAAAGTCAGTTTGACCCATGTCGGACGGCCGTGGTTACACTGGTTGCTGCGCGGCGTGTTTTCCATATCGCGCAGGAGCGCATTCATTTCGGGCAGGGTGAGCTGGCGGCCGGCGCGGACGGAGCCGTGGCAGGACATGGTGGCGAGGATGTGGTTTTCGTGTTCTTCGATGGTTTGGCTGCTACCGACTTGGGCGAGTTCGCCCAATACGTCTTTGGCGAGCGAGACGACGTCGGCTTTGCCGAGCATGGCTGGGACGGCGCGGACGGCGAGGGTGTTGCCGCCCATGTCGGACAATTCCAGCCCGAAGCCTGCCAGTGCTTCGGCGTGGTCGGCGAGGGCGGCGCATTCTTCGTGGGACGCGGCGAAGGTAACGGGGATGAGCAGGCGTTGGCTTTGCAGGTTGCCGTTTTCCTGCCGCTGGCGTTTCATTTTTTCGTAGTTGACGCGTTCGGCGGCGGCGTGCATGTCGATGAGCAGCAGGCTGTCTTCGGCCTGGGCGAGGATGTAGATGCCTAATAGTTGGGCGATGGCAAAGCCGAGCGGCGGCAGTTCGGATTGGGAGGGAAGGCCGTCTGAACATTGCTTATCTGTTTTGGGAGTAGGCGTTTCAGACGGCATATTACCGAAACGTGCCTGCTCGAATTGGCTCAACTCAAGGTCGATGTCGTCTGTTTTTTTGTAGAGCTCGGCATAAGTATTCATGGCTGCGCGGCTTTCGCGCAGAGACAGGCTGCGTTGTTGCGGCGCACGCGCGGCTTGGTAAGGCATAGGCGCGGTTTTGCCTGATGAACCAAAGGCATTGCGTGTATCGGGTTTGTTGCCCGTCGGGTAGTTGGATGCGCTATCAAACAGATTTTCACCGTCGTTTTCAGACGGCATTGGTGTAGTAGTAACGCCAGTAATGTCATGCAACACTTCGCCTGCGTTGCTGACGCTTTCGGTCAGGTCGGCGCGTGTGTCGGCAAGGGCTTTGTTGAGCGTGTGGAACACGAGTTGGTGCACCTGCTGGCTGTCGCGGAAGCGGATTTCGGTTTTGGTCGGGTGGACGTTGACATCCACGGCTTCGGGCGGCAGGTCGAGGAAGAGGACGAAAGCAGGCGTCAGCGCGTTGTGCAATACGTCTCGGTATGCCTGCTTGACGGCATGAAGCATGACTTTGTCGCGCACGAAGCGATGGTTGACGAAGCAGTATTGTTTGTCGGTTTTTCCTTTGGCAAAAGTCGGCTTGGCAATCGCGCCATAGAGCCGCAATGCGCCATTGCCGCTGTCAATTTCCAATGAGGCCGTCTGAAAATCATCGCCGACAATGGCGGCAATACGTTCATGCAGGCTTTGTGCAGGAAGCTTGAACACTTGTTTGCCGTCGCGTTTGAGTGAGAAGGCAATGTGCGGATGCGCCAGCGCGAGGCGTTCAAGCATGGTGGCGCAGTGGGCGTATTCGGTGTTTTCGGATTTGAGGAACTTGCGCCGCGCAGGGGTATTGAAGAAGAGTTCGGCGGCTTCGATGGTGGTGCCGACGGGGTGGGCGGCGGCGGTGGGGCTGCTGAGTTTGCCGTCTTCGGCTTTGACTTGGGTTGCGTGCGAACTGTCTTCTTGACGGCTGGTCAGGGTCAGGCGGCTGACTGAGGCGATACTGGCCAAACCTTCGCCACGAAAGCCCATACTGGCAACGTGTTCCAAATCGTTTAAGGTTTTGATTTTGCTGGTGGCGTGGCGGTGGAGCGCAAGCTCGATGTCGTCTGAGTGGATGCCGCTGCCGTTGTCGCTGACGCGAATCAGGCGGATGCCGCCGCCTGCCAGTTCGACATCAATCGCTGTCGCGCCTGCATCGATACTGTTTTCAACGATTTCTTTTAAGGCGTTGGCAGGGCGTTCGACCACTTCGCCGGCGGCGATTTGGTTGACAAGATGGTCGGGCAGAGCGGCAATTCGGGACATCGGTTTCTTTCAAAAAAGCAACGGTAGAAGGAGAAAATTACAGGTATTTGCGCATCAATTCGCATTCGACGCGGACGGTTTTGTTCAGCTGCAACACGGCAGTACCGAGCGATTCGTAGCGGTTGAGGCGATAGAAAGGCACGGAATTGAGCGAGGCATACAGTTTGAGAAAGCTGAGGCCTGCATTTCGTGCCATTTCTTCGGCGCGGCTGAGCAGGGCCGTACCCAAGCCGAGATTGTGGAAGAGCGGATGGACGTATAAGGCGTCCAGTTGCGCTTCTTTGAAATCGACTTGGAAGAAGCCTTGAATCAGCCCTTTGTATTCGACCACCCACAAGGCTTTGTTTTTATCGGAGATGGTTTCTAAATAGCTGTTGATGTCGAGCAGACTTTCCCATGTGTGCATAATAGTTTCATCATAACAGCGAATGCAGGCGTATTGAACGGCATGCAGATGGGCATTGTGTATGTCTTGGCAGTCTTTTTCGGTTGCCGGACGGAGGATGGTCAGAAGGCTCATGGCGGATGGTCGGAAAAATTGATTTCAGACGGCCTTTAGCAATCAAAGGCCGTCTGAAAAAGTGGGTAAGGTTACAGGCTTTGATGTAAGGTTTGTGCGGTTTGGAACGCGTTGTTCGCATCGTTGGCTAAGACAGTAAAGTGGCCCATTTTTCGGCCTTTGCGCGCGGCTTTTTTGCCGTAAAGATGCAGATGTGCATTCGGGTTGCTTTGCAGCGGCAGCCATTCGGGTTCGCTACCGTTTTCTTTCCAGACGTCGCCCAAAATATTCGCCATGCAGCATGAAGAAAGCAGCTTGGTATCGGCGGGCGGCAGATTGCACATAATGCGTACCTGCTGTTGGAACTGGTCTGCGGCGCAGGCATCCAGCGTATGGTGGCCGGAATTGTGCGGGCGCGGGGCGATTTCGTTGACGACCAATTCATGCGTGTCGCCGACGACGAACATTTCCACCGCCAACACGCCGACATAATCCAATTCGTCCGCCAAGCGCTGCGCCATCTGCCGCGCCTGTTGCTGCACGTCGGCACTCAGCCGCGCAGGGACGATGGAATAAGCCAAGATGCCGTTTTCGTGGATGTTTTCAGCAGGATCGAAGGTTTGCACGTTTTCATTGTTCAGACGGCATACGATAACGGAAATCTCGCCGCGCAAATCCACCATTTTTTCCAAAACGCAATCCACGCCGCCGTGTTCGGCAAACGCGGTTTTAAGTTCGTCCACCGTTTTGACGCGGATTTGACCTTTGCCGTCGTAGCCCAAAGTCGCCGTTTTCAGGATGCCGGGCAAAAATTGCGCGCTTTCGTCGCTGATGTCGTCTGAACGGCAAACCACCTGATACGGCGCGGTTTGCAATCCCGCTTTGCGTATCCACGCTTTTTCCTGAATACGGTTTTGCGCGATGGCAACGCAGTCGCCGCTCGGAGAAACGTTGGTATGCTTTGCCAGAAAGCGCATCGCGTCGGCATTGACGTTTTCAAACTCGGTCGTAACCGCCGCGCATTTTGCCAATTCTTCCAAAGCAGCTTCATCATCAAACGGCGCGCACAAATGGCGGTCTGCAAATTCCGCCGCCGGCGCATTCGGGTCGGGATCGAGTACGGTTACTTTGTAGCCCATGGTTTTGGCAGCAACAGTAAACATTCTGCCTAATTGTCCGCCGCCAAGAATGCCGAGCATAGCAGGAGGGAGGATGGGGGATGTGTTCATGGATAATCGCTTTATGAAGAAATTGGGTAGGGTGTTTGCGGGCCGTCTGAAAATGGTTTTACAGCTTCAGACGGCCTGATGTTTTAAAGTTTGCCGATAAATTGCGGCGGAACGTTTTCAGTTAACCATACGCCGTTGTCCGCCAGATAAAATTGATGTCCTGCAGCAAGCATGGCGACAGTGTCGATGGTCAATACAACCGGCTTGCCGTGTCGGGAGCCGACTTTGACGGCTGTTTCGGCATCGGCAGACAGATGGACAAAATGGCGCGAGGCAGAATGCAGGCCTTGCTCCAAAATAGACGGAACAGAGCGTTCAGCCGTACCGTGATACAAAATTTGAGGAGGCGTTGCCACTTTGTGTTCGACCTGAACTTGTGCCGTCGAATGACCTTGCGCAGCGCGGATGCGTTTGCCGTCTTCAGAAAGGGTAAACCGTTTTTTATCGTTGTTTTCGACCACTTCCAACAATACTTCGTAGGTCAGCGGATTGCCCTTAAAGCCACGCTCGGGATGGTTTACCTGCGTCAGTAGGGTATCAATATCCACCCAGCCGTCTTTATCCAAAGTAATACCGATTTGCTCAGGATGATGGCGCAAGATAAAGCTGAGGAATTTGCTGATGGATTTTAGTTGTTTTTCGTTTAGTATCATAATCTTGTTGTTTAGTCATTTCAGAGCGCAGGCCGTCTGAAAATTATTTATCCAACCCTTCTTGCACCATTTGCGCTGCGCGTATTACTGCGCGGGCTTTGTTTTGGGTTTCCTGCCATTCGGAGGTTGGGTCGGAGTCGGCAACTACGCCTGCGCCGCTTTGGACGAAGAGGGTATTGTTTTTAATCACGGCAGTGCGGATGGCAATGGCCAAGTCCATGTCGTTGTTGAAACTCCATACGCCGACTGCGCCGCCGTAGATGCCGCGTTTGCTTGGTTCGACTTCTTCGATGATTTCCATGGCGCGGACTTTTGGAGCGCCGGAAAGTGTGCCTGCCGGGAAGGTGGCGGCAAGGATGTCCATGTTGGTCATACCGTCTTTCAGACGGCCTTCGACGTTGGAGACGATGTGCATCACATGGGAATATTTTTCAATCACCATTTTATCGGTGACTTTGACTTCGCCCGTTTTGCTGATGCGTCCGACGTCGTTGCGCCCCAGGTCAATCAACATGACGTGTTCGGCAATTTCTTTGGCATCGCTCAGCAGGTCTTGTTCGTTGGCGAGGTCTTCGGCTGGTGTTTTGCCGCGCAGGCGCGTGCCGGCGATAGGGCGGACGATGACATCGTCGCGTTCGCGGCGGACGAGGATTTCGGGGGAGGAGCCGACAATGTGGAAATCGCCGAAATCGTAGTAGAACATATACGGCGATGGGTTCAGCGTACGCAGGGCGCGGTAGAGGGCAAGCGGATTGTCGGTAAATTCCATGCTCATGCGTTGGCTGGGAACAACCTGCATGCAGTCGCCTGCAAAGATGTAGTCTTTGATTTTGTTGACGCAGGCTTTGAAAGGTTCTTCTCCAAATTCGCTGACTGCTTGCGTCTGCTTGCTGCCGAGGGAAAGAGGGATGGCGCAACTTTGGCGTAACTGGGTACGGATGTCTTCAAGACGTTCGCGCGCACGTTCATAGCCGTTGGTTTGAGACGGATCGGCATAAACAATCAGGTAGATTTTGCCGCTTAGGTTATCCACTACGGCAAGCTCTTGCGAGAGCATCAGGAGGATGTCGGGCGTGCCGAGTGGATCGGCTTTGGCCGTATGTTTCAGGCGGTGGGCAAAATGTTCGAAATTGTAGATGGTTTCATAACCGAAATAGCCGACTAGGCCGCCGGTAAAGCGCGGCAGGCTTGGGATTTCGGGCGTTTTGAAGCGGTTGTGGAAGGCTTCGATAAAGGGCAGCGGATTGCCGTCGTGTTGCTCGACGATTTCGCCGTTTTGATAAACATCGACATGTTTGCCACTGGCTTTGAGATAGTGGCTGCAAGGCAGGCCGATAAAGGAATAGCGGCCGAAACGTTCGCCGCCGACAACGGATTCTAGCAGGTAGGTGAAAGGCTTGTTAGCAAGTTTGAGGTAGATTGAAAGCGGTGTGTCCAAGTCGGCAAGCAGCTCTTGAACGAGTGGAATGCGGTTGTAACCTTGTGCGGCTTGGGCTTGGTATTCTTGTTTGCTGATCATCTTGATAAGTCTTTCAGACGGCCTGTTTTAGGGTGTTAAATCGTGTGAAGAGTATAGCATTTTATTGGGATTGTTGACAGTCTGAGCGTTATGTCAGATATGGAAAACGCCGTCTGAAAAAGACGGCGCGAGGTATCAGGCAATGGTGTTGGAGATTTTGTTTTTCCGGCTTTGTTTCCACTTGAAGATATAAGCGGCAACAACGGGAATCAGGGCGATAATGGATTTAAATGTCCAGCCTGAATACCATGTGCCTTCGGGAACATCGCTTGCAAGCCAAGTGAAGTACGGCCACCAGCAGGCAACCAGGCTACCGAGGAACAGCGGCCAAATATGACGGCTTAAGTTGCGTTGCCATAAAAGGAAACAGATGGCCGCCCAAACGAAAGTCAATACGGTAATCAGGAGAATGGTGTAGGCATCTGAAATCAGGATGGCGGCAAAGTAGTAGCTGAGTCCGACCCATAATAGGGCAAGTATCAAGACGATGATTTCTTCCGGGCGTTTAAACATGATTTCTCTCTTTTGTAAGACTGGCAATGCGTTAATACTATACCCTAAACAAGAAGCGATGATAAGAGTCTTTCAGACGGCCTTGTAGTCAGGTTTGCTATAATGAGTACAATCAATTTTTTAGAAAGGACAAACCATGACGGCAAACTTTCAAGAAACGCTGAAGGCTTTGGGCAAACAGGCGAAAAAGGAAGCCGCGGAGCGGGAAGCCGAAGCGAAGGCTAAAAAGCAGGTGGAGGATGTGGATTTCAGCAAGGCGGTTGGCAAGGTTACGCCGTTGAAAAATGCCGGTAACTATTATGAACAGCCCCGTGATAAATCACCTATCAAGCCGCGACCTAAAGAAATGGCAACTTTGGAGCAGGAAGATTATTTTTATGTGGGCAGCGGCGGCTGGGAAGAACCGCCGGCTTCGTTCAGTAAAAACGGGCAGGGTAAAAATGATTTGATGCGTTTACGAAACGGTCATTATCCTGTGGTAGCGGATGTAGATTTGCACGGCTATACGCAGGAGGAAGCGCAGCAGGTATTGAACGAATTTATTGAGTTTACGAAAAAACGCGGTGTTTGCGGCGAGATTGTCCACGGCAGCGGCTTGGGTTCTGCAGGCTATAAACCAGTTTTGAAAAATATGACGCGCCGCTGGTTGATGCAGCATCCTGATGTGTTGGCTTATGTCGAGCCCCGACAAGGCAATGATGGCGCAGTCAGGATCTTGTTGAAACGCCAACGCCGAGACGATGATTGGAAGCAGTAAAATAAAAAAAGCAGTGTCAGTAAGATGACACTGCTTTTTTATGTTTGCCAGCCTAAGAAGATTTCTTTTTGGAAACCGATTCGCAACCTTTTCTATTGGTCATTGTAGTTTTGGAATCTTTGGCAGAGTCAATATCAGTGCATTTGTAAGCATTGCCTAAACTATCCATCCAAACGGAAAGGGTATAGCCTGTTTTGATGGGAATGGCTTTCAAACGATAGGCTCGGCTTGTACTGGTATCAATCATTTCGGCAGAGTATTTATATTTGTCTGCCAAATCTTTATGGCCTTTGTATGAGGAAATAAAGTCATCCAACTGAGTTTTAATCTCATCAGTTTTCCACTTTGGATTTTTAACCATCTGGTTTTTAAAAGCAGAATTGATGGCGACTAACTCGGCATGCGCTTGTGATTGGTAGCCGCGTTCAATGTAGCGGTTGTAAGAGGGAATGGCAATGACGCTCAGGATGGCTAAGATGGCGACAGCAATCATCATCTCAACCAGCGTAAAGCCTAGTTGTTTGGTAGAGGTGGTATTCATTATATTATTCGCTGGCAACGTAAGATTGAAGGACGACTTGGGTATTGGCATTCTTACCCCATGCCTTGGCAGTAACGCGGTAGGTAATTCGACCCTCTGTCGTTTTGCCTAAATATTCGATGATGTAGCGTGGATTATTTACGATGCCGCTTTTTTTATCTAAAGGATATTCCGTACCATTGGCGTCAATACACAGGCTTTTGTCGCATTTGCGCTTCCAAGCATCTACGGTTGGGTTGCCTTCTTCAGTAAAATCGCCATTGGATTTTACGTTTGGTGTGGAGCATAAACCTTTTTCACATTTTGCGGTAAAAGTAGTCTTTTTACCTTCAATATCAAAAATTTGATTTTCACCTTCACGCAGTGCTGCTTCGGCTAGGGTGGTTGCCAGTTTGCGGTCGGCATCGTTGGTACTGATGCGTTGTTCGGTATTGTAGGATTGGGTAGCTGTAACCACGAGCAGGGCGATGACGACCATCATCATTAAGACGATAAACAAAGCATAGCCCTGCTGCCGCTCAGGTTTGATTAGAGTGATCTGTCGGCGCATACATTTCCTCCGCGGATGGTGGCATTAATTTTATAGATATCGACTTTATTGTCTTGTTCTTTTGATGGGTCAATACTGCCGTTATTCAGTACGATTTGGATAGAAGCCGGAGACTTGGCCTTAGCTGAGATATCCAATGCGTTTTTGTAATCAAATGATTCTGTATTCACTCCGCTGGCAGATGCATTTTCAGAATCAGGACATTCTGCATAGATATAGTGGATATCCATGGTTGTAATGCCTTTAATCAACAGCTGCGGATTACTCCATGAGCCATCATTTGATAATTGGAAACGGAACAAACCGCTCTCTTCACCAAGCTTACCGACAGCGTAGGCAATCATTTCATGTTTCATAATGGCGATACTGCCGTCTTGATCAGAGTTGGTAATTTTTAAAGCTGATTTTGCCGCAGCCAAATCTTTAATTTCTATGTGAGGTTTGGCAATACCGGAGCAGCTGCTGGCAATGGCAGTTTTTGCAGCAGAGTCCGCTTTGTCGATACCGTATTGGAACAGCAGGGCTTTGCCAGTTTGAACAAAGCCTGTATAGCTTAATTTATTGATTTCTTTAACCGGTAACAGCTTATTCACACCGGCTGTTTTCAATGTATATTCATCCGAGCTTTTGTCTTCTATCACTGCAGAGGCAGGAAAATTCGCCATATTGAAGCAGCCGAAATTACCTGCCATACGCGCATCGCGGACGATCATATTGGCGGCGTTGCGCAAATCTTGTTGGATACCGATACGGGCGTTGGCAGACTTGTTTAATCCGCGCGCAGTAAAGTAGGTGGAGCTGACAGCCATTAAGACGATCATGCTGAGCAGGCTGGCAACCAGAAATTCAAGGATGCTGAAGCCACGAATGGCGATTTTATTGGGAATATGGTTGAGTAAGCGTTTATTGTTCATTGTTAGTCTCTTACGCGTGATTGGTAGGTATAGATAACGTGATGCCCCGATGTGTTGAGATTTTTTGCGCTATTTTCTTCTTCAACATCTTGCGACCATAAAACTTTCACGATGGTTGTATCGCCTTTGCCATCGCATTTTGCGTTAAACCCATTTTCGTAAGTCGGCTCTGCACCGGAAGAATCTTTGCAGATGGTCGAGAAGACTTGGGCTTCGGGAAGGGCTTTGGCTAAATCGGCTTTAAACTGTGCAATTTGAGCCTGTGCAAGTTGGGCTTTGGTCATTTTGGCTTCAAATTTTGCAGTTTGTTTAGAGTCTGATTTTAGGTAGGCATCATAGGATTTTTTATAACGGGTGGTTTTTTCCCCTGCAGTATCGGTTTCTTCAGAGAGCGTCGGATTAATGAGCATGCCTTCAATCAGATTTTGCGTAATTTGGGCGACTGCGGTTTGATTTTCAGACTCGCGCACGCTGGATACGGTACGCAATTGAACAGCCAGAAGGGCAAGCACACCGATGGCAAGGACAAACATGGCAATCAAAACTTCAATCAGGGTCATACCTGATTGAAGTTTTGGAGTAAAGCTTGTTGAGCTTGTTTTCAGACGGCCTTTAAATGATCTGAGATGAGTAGGATTAGTAATGTTCATAAGATACCGTTGTTATTATTTGGAAGTGTATTCGCACATTTTGCGCTCATCGTTTTTAGCACAGATTTCGACATGCCCATTGCCATTGATTAAAAGTACGGTAGCACGGGCTTTCTTGGTTTCAGCATCGGCAGCAGATTTATCCGTTAGGCTGATTTTGATGTGGCCGTCTGAAAATTGATAATTTTTGCCATCAGTTGAATGACCAAATGTACCATTGGGAAGAAATCTCCACCAGACTTCTTTTGAAGCTGAGGCCGAGAGGGCAGAACGGTCATTGCCGATAGGGATATAGTTGAAGCTGTATTCCACTTTGTCGGTATCTCCATTAAGGATAATGGAGCGGATGGATAAATCAACTGTGTCGTTTTGATAGCGTAAGTCTTCGTTTTTATCGGCGTAGGCCAACATACCATTACCGGCATATTTGGAATCGCAACCATTATTGGGTGAGCCATCGGATTTGATTTTGACCGGGCAGATGTAAACGGGAAGATTGAGACGGACGGCCTCATTACGCGCGAAGCGCAGCAGATTTGCAATTTGCTCTGCTTGCGATGCCGCACGTCTGGAGGCAATCCATTGATTCATATTGGGAAGTGCGATGACGGCCATTACTGCTGCAATAGTAATGACGATCAGCAACTCAATTAGGGTGAAGCCTTTTTGTGTCTGATACATGAGTGATTTTTTAGTAGTAATGTGTTGGGTAACTGACGTTTTCTCTTTTGCACTTGCCTGTGGCAATGCTTTTGCTTTTATTAGATTTATTCTAAACGATTTTGTAATGCGTGACTAATGAAATATGAAATTCGGTTAGTTTTTCGGACAATCTGTCTCAATCTTCCATCAACATGGATTCTGGAATATAGGCAGCATTATCAAATTTGGTAAATTGACCCATCCAAGTGAGGAATACTTTCCCAACGGGACCGTTACGGTGTTTGCCGATAATACATTCCGCCAAGCCTTTTGCGGGTGAATCTGAGTTGTAGTATTCGTCGCGATACATGAACATAATCAAGTCGGCATCTTGTTCGATTGCGCCGGACTCACGCAAGTCGGACATCATCGGGCGTTTGTCGGTACGCTGCTCAACTGTACGGCTCAACTGCGACAGGGCAATGACGGGAACTTGCAATTCTTTAGCCAATGCTTTGAGGGAGCGCGAAATTTCGCCAAGCTCGGAAGCACGGTTGTCAGAGCGACCAGAACCTGACATCAATTGCAGGTAGTCGATAACGATCAACCCCAATTTGCCGTTGAACTGGCGTGCAAGACGACGGGCGCGGGCGCGGAGTTCGAGCGCAGTCAAACCCGGCGTTTCATCGATATACATGGGTGCATCGGAGAGTTTAACGACCGCTTCGTTCAGACGGCCCCAGTGTTCGTCTTGTAATCTGCCGGTTTTTAAAACGCTTTGATCCAAACGTCCGACTGAACCCAGCATACGCATGACCAACTGCGCACCGCCCATCTCCATAGAGAATACGGCGACAGGCAATTTGTTTTCTACGGCAACGTGTTCCGCAATATTGATCGAAAAGGCGGTTTTACCCATGGACGGACGACCTGCGACGATGATCAAATCGCCCGGTTGGAGGCCTGATGTTTTTTTGTCGAGGTCGATAAAACCTGTCGATATGCCGGTTACTTCATCAGGATTGTCGCGCGAATAAAGCATATCGATGCGCTCGACCACTTCTTTCAGAAGGTCGGGCATCTCAAGGAAGCCTTGTTTGGATTTGGCGGTGCTTTCGGCGATTTGGAATACTTTGTTTTCTGCCTCGTCCAAAAGCTGGCCTGCATCGCGCCCTTGCGGATTGTATGCGCTGCGTGCAATTTCCGTGCCGACTTCGGCAAGCTGGCGCATGATGGAACGTTCGCGCACGATTTCGGCGTAGCGGCGGATATTGGCAGCAGACGGCGTATTTTGCGCCAGCGTAATCAGATAGTTGAATCCGCCTGCCGCTTCCAATTCTTCATTGCGTTCCAAACTTTCTTGGACGGTAATGACGTCGGCAGGACGGCTTTCATTAATCAGATTGGCAATCGTACGAAAAATCAGGCGGTGTTCGTGGCGGTAGAAATCCTCGCCGGAAACGACATCGGCAATACGGTCCCAAGCAGAATTTTCCAGCATCAGGCCGCCCAATACGGATTGCTCCGCTTCTGTGGAATGTGGCGGCAGTGACAATGCGCTGATTTCACGGTCTTCAGACGGCATATCGGAATAATTGCTCATGACGGGCATCTCTGGCTGGGAAATTGCAATCCACTATTATAGCGCAGTGTAAGTTCAATTGGTTTGTTTAGGCTAAAGCAGGTAAAATAGTAATGTTGTCGATTTGACAACACACACTACCAAAATATAAATATCAAGAATTAGGAGCATAAAAATGGAACACAAGCTGCCACAATTGCCTTATGAACTGGATGCGT
This sequence comes from Neisseria sp. P0009.S008, assembly GCF_051958615.1. Classification (NCBI taxonomy): domain Bacteria; kingdom Pseudomonadati; phylum Pseudomonadota; class Betaproteobacteria; order Neisseriales; family Neisseriaceae; genus Neisseria; species Neisseria sp. P0009.S008. Next base: position 172,302 of record NZ_JBQCVG010000004.1, on the reverse strand, counting down.
TGTCCCCTCATCTGACCAAAGAAACTTTGGAGTTCCACTACGGCAAACACCATCAAACCTACATCACCAATTTGAACAATCAAATTAAAGGCACTGAGTTTGAAGAAATGCCTTTGGAAGAAATCGTGAAAAAATCTTCCGGCGGTATGTTCAACAACGCTGCCCAAACTTGGAACCACACTTTCTACTGGCTGGGCTTTACCCCTAAAGGCCAAGGCAAACCTGCCGGCGAATTGGCTGCAGCCATCGACGCCAAATGGGGCAGCTTCGAGAAATTCCAAGAAGCGTTCAATGCCTGCGCGGCCGGTACTTTCGGCTCAGGTTGGGCATGGTTGCTGAAAACGCCTGCCTGTGAATTGGATCTGGTTTCTACTTCCAATGCAGGTACTCCGCTGACTACTGAAAACACTCCGCTGTTGACTTGCGACGTATGGGAACACGCCTACTACATCGACTACCGCAACAGCCGTCCTAACTACCTGAAAGGTTTCTGGGAAATCGTTAACTGGGATGAAGTTGCCAAACGTTTCGCCGCATAAAACGATATGGATGAAAAGGCCGTCTGAAAAATTTTCAGACGGCCTTTTTGTCAATATTGGCGTGAAGAGATGGTTTAGATGAATGTTTTTTCCGTCTGATGCGCAAAATTATCATGGAGCAAAAAAAAGGATAAAGGGGAGATTATGCTAAAATATTGTCAACAATTTTTTTGATTCCGCATGATATGGAATCAGCGTTTGACACACATAGACAAGAGGATTTTATGAAATTTCTAGACCGTGAGGCGACCATTGCCAAACCCGGCTTTAATCGTTGGCTGGTACCGCCTGCCGCTTTGGCCGTGCATCTTGCCATCGGGCAGATATACGCTTATTCCGTGTTCAATGCGCCGCTGACCAAGCTTATCGGTATTACTGAGTCGGCTATAGGAGATTGGAAGCTGACCACGGTAGGTTGGATTTTCAGTATTGCTTTGGCGATGTTGGGCGCGTCTGCGGCTATGTTCGGTACTTGGATGGAACGCGTTGGGCCGCGTAAGGCGATGTTTGTTGCTGCCTGCTGCTTTAGCTTGGGCTTTTTTGTCTCGGCGATTGGCGTCCATACGCACAATCTGTTTTTGCTTTATTTGGGCAACGGTGTGATTGGCGGGGTCGGTTTGGGCTTGGGCTATATCGGGCCTGTATCGACACTGATGAAATGGTTTCCCGATAAACCGGGTATGGCGACAGGTTTGGCGATTATGGGTTTTGGCGGCGGCGCGATGTTGGCCTCGCCTTTATCCGTGTCGCTGATGAGTTTTTTCTCCAGTGAAACTTCGGTTGGCGTAGTACAGACGTTTGTTGTTTTGGGCGTTTTTTATTTGGTATTGATGATGTTTGGTGCATTTACCATCCGTATCCCTGCCGATGGTTGGAGACCTAAAGGTTATGTTGCGCCGAAAATCAAAAACAAATTGGTCAGCAGTAATCACGTCAATGTTTCCGAAGCCATGAAGACTCCGCAATTTTGGCTCTTGTTTTGGGTGTTATGTCTGAACGTGACGGCGGGTATCGGCGTTTTGGGTCAGGCTTCTGTCATGATTCAGGAGCTGTTTTCTGAAACTTCTGTCGGTAAACAGGCTGCCATTGGCGCGGGTGCGGCGGCAGGTTTTGTGAGTCTGTTGAGCCTGTTTAATATGGGCGGCCGCTTTTTGTGGTCCAGCGTGTCCGATAAAATCGGGCGTAAAAATACTTATACTATTTTCTTTGTGCTCGGCTCGCTGTTGTATTTCGCCATTCCGTCGATTGGAGAGAGCGGTAATAAGGCTTTGTTTGTTATTGGGTTTTGCGTCATCATTTCCATGTATGGCGGCGGTTTCGCAGCGATTCCTGCGTATCTGAAGGATTTGTTCGGCACTTATCAAGTCGGTGCAATCCACGGCAGGATTTTGCTGGCATGGTCAACTGCGGCCGTTATCGGCCCGGTGTTGGTCAACTATATCCGCCAAAGCCAAATTGAAAGTGGCGTTCCGGCTGCCGAGGCTTATAGCATCACCATGTACATCATGGCAGGTTTGTTGATTGTCGGTTTGTTGTGTAATTTGAGTGTCCGTTCGGTTCATGAAAAGCATCACGAAAAAGATATTAAGGTCGCGGCACATAGCGGCAACCCCGATGATGAAACCGCTGTATCCGATGCCTATCTGATCAGTAAGAAAGTATCAGCCGGCGGTATCGGCGTATGGTGGCGCTGGGCTTTGGTCTGCGTTCCTTTGGGCTATGGCGTTATTATGGTGTTTGTTAAAGCCTTAAGTTTGTTTAATTGATTGTTGAAAATTAAAGGCCGTCTGAAAGTTTCAGACGGCCTTTTAAAATATTAAGCAACTAATCTTTTGATACGCTGATGGTATGTTTGATGTGTTTTAAATTCGCAACAATGGTAAAAGTCATCATCACCAGCAACGCCCATGAGCTCCATTTGCTGATGTGTACTGATGCCCACGCGCCGATTTGGTTGGGATAGCGCCAAACGCCGAATAGGGTTCCCAAATTTTCCGCCAGCCAAATAAAAAATCCGATCAGGACGAAAGCGAGCAGGAGGGACATTTTGCGAGTGGTGTCATAGGGTGTGTATAAGACCGTTGTCCGGGCGTATAGGCCGAGAGCAAAAGCTGCAAGATACCAGCGATAGTCGCCGATATAGTGATGGGTGAAGAAATTGATATAAATCGCCAGTGCGCACAAAGTGCCCAACCAATACGGCGGATGGCTTCTGATTTTTAAGTCAAACAGCCGCCATGCTTGAATAATATAGCTGCCGACTGCGGCATACATAAAGCCAGCAAACAGCGGTACGCCGCCGATTTTGGTGTAAGCTTCGTCCGGATAGCTCCAAGATTGGATATCGCCTGATGTTTTGAACCACTCTAAAGTAAAGCCCACCAAGTGAAACAGCGTAATCGATTTCACTTCATCCCAAGTTTCCAACTTGAAATACAGCATGGCTGCTTGTACGGAGACGGCAAAAATCAGCAGCAGGTCGTAGCGCGAAATTCCCAACCAGCCTGTTTTCGGAACGAGGAACATGGCAATGAAAAACAAGCCTGCAAATAAGCAGGCTCGTGCTTCTTTCAAACCGAAAAACCAAAATTCAACGATAAAGCGTCGCCAACCATGCAAATCCTTGCGTTTGGGGTGCTCAGTCAGCCAAGTATCCAGTTTGCCCAACATATTTTCAGACGGCCTCTTTATCTTGAAAATGTTTTAGGCAGATTGAATCGGAATGACGCGGTTTTGCTTACGTTTTGCGCCGCCCTCACAGTAGTTGGTTTTGACATAATCTTCAACGATTTGTAAAAACTCTGCAGCGATATTGTCGCCTTTGAGGGTGACTTTCCGCTCGCCGTCTACATAAACCGGCGCAACCGGTGTTTCGCCTGTACCGGGCAGGCTGATACCGATATCGGCAAGCTTGCTTTCGCCCGGACCATTTACCACGCATCCCATTACGGCGACGTTCAATGATTCAACACCTGGATATTCAGTGCGCCAAACAGCCATTTTCTGGCGTAAATAGTTTTGTACGTCTTGAGCCAACTCTTGGAATACGGTACTGGTGGTACGGCCGCAACCCGGGCAGGCTGTAACCATTGGCGTAAAGGAGCGCAAGCCCATGGTTTGCAGGATTTCCTGACCGACAATGACTTCTTGTGTGCGTGAGGAGCCGGGTTCGGGCGTAAGGGAAATTCGAATAGTGTCGCCGATACCTTCTTGCAACAATACGGACAAAGCTGCTGTGGAAGCAACAATGCCCTTGCTGCCCATGCCTGCCTCAGTCAGACCGAGATGGAGCGGGTAACGGCAACGGCTGCCTAATTCGCGGTAAACCTGAATCAAGTCTTGTACGGCGCTGACCTTGCACGACAAAATGATTTTGTCTTCGGGTAAACCTAAAGCCACGGCTTTTTCTGCCGATTCCAGCGCAGAAACAATCAAAGCCTCTTTCATGATTTCTTCAGGCGGCTTTGGTGTGGCAGAAGCTAAGTTGGCATCCATCATGCGCTTGGCAAGGCCTTGATCAAGCGAACCCCAGTTCACACCGATGCGTACGGCTTTATTGTTTTCTGCGGCAGTACGGATCATAAAGGCAAATTTTTCATCGCCTTTTGCACCTTTGCCGACATTGCCCGGGTTAATCCGATATTTGGCCAAGGCCTTGCCGCACTCAGGAAATTCAGCCAATAAGCGTTCGCCATTAAAATGGAAATCACCAATCAGGGGGGTGGTGTAGCCCATATCGTCTAAGCGGCTGCGGATTTCGGCTACTTTGGAAGCCGCTTCAGGAGTATTGACTGTGATACGAACCATTTCCGAGCCGGCATCGCTCAATTCTTTGACTTGTCGGGCAGTTGCTGCGGCATCTGCCGTATCCGTATTGGTCATGGATTGGACAAGAACGGGCGCCTCGGAGCCGATGATGAGGTGGTCAATTTTGACTTGATGTGTCTGACGGCGTTTAGGTGTGGTCATTTTAGTTTTTTCCTGCAACAAAAGAGGCGGATTTTTCACCGGCAACACGGTATTTCAAAGGTTCGATAGGTGTGCCGCCGTAATTGGCTTCCGAGCCGGCTGCAATACCGAGCCAAACATTGTAAGGCGCACCGCCTCTCAGACGTTGTTCGCTTCCGGCCGGAACGATACGGCTGAATACTACTTTTCCATCTTTGTCTGTAATAATCAGATTGCTTCGGTATTGGACTTTAATCCAAAGTTCGTCTTTCTCGACTTTGACGGCAGGCTTCTCTTCTTGTACGACGGCGGAAGCTGCTGAGGCAGCTTGATCATTAGTCACTTCAGGCTTATTGGTTATTTCTTTTTTGCCGTCTTCCGTCATTTCGCTAACGGCAACATTATCCGTTTTTAAGGCAGGCGTTTTCATCGTATCAGCAACATCTTTGCTGTTTTGAATATTTGCCTGTTCGTTTTCAAAACTGGATTTACTTTGCCAAAAGTAAACCCCGCCTACAGCCAAAGCCAGTGCGGCTATCCCCAATATCCATTTTGGGAAACCTTGTTTTTCAGTGTCTGTGTAGCTTAAGCCGGCGTTGGCGCTGCGTGTTACCGCGTATACATGGTCTTCAAGTTGCGGAGTAATGGAGAGCAAATGTTTGGCGATGATTTGTTCGTCGATTTTCAGAAATCGTGCATATGAACGCAGATAGCCTGAAACAAAGACTAAACCGGGAAAGCCTGAATATTCCCCTTTTTCCAAAGCATCAATTTGTTCGGCAGACAGTTTCAAACGTGAAGCAACATCTTGAATATCGATTTTGGCATCAGTTCTGTGTTTGCGTAATTCATCCCCCAATATTTTGGCGGCTTGTGTGTCGTAGTTGATTTTATCGTTATTTTCCATTTAGTGGCCTGTTGTGACGGTTTGTAGTTCGTCTGAATAGGGGAAGTTTGCCCTAAGTTGGGCTTCGTATTCGTATGCGGCGTGTTTATTGCCCAAGGCAGTAGCCAAACGCCAGCCTAAAAGCAAATCGTCAGCCTGAAGGACATCAACTTTGCTTTGGTATTGGCGGAAATAATAGTCGGCATCGTTCAGATTGCCTGCCATCATTTTGGTTCGGGCAAGTTCTTTGAAAGCAGGGAAGAATTGTGGATTCGCTGCTAAAGACCTTTCCAAATAGGCTTGGGCTAAGGAGTATTGGCCTAACCTTGCACTGCAAATGCCTTTATTCATATTGGCAATAAAGGGGCTTGGGTAGGTTGGGTCGGCCAGTGCTTTGTCAAAGTAAGCCAAAGATTCGGCCGGTGCATTCATTTGATTGCACAAGAACCAACCGTAGTTGTTGTTGACTTCCGCGCTATCAGGTTTTAAAGACAATGCTTTAAGAAAGCTTTCCTGAGCTTTATCTTTGACCTTCAAATACTGATAAATCTCGGCACGTACCAACCAAGCAAGGTCATTTTTTGAATTGGACTTAAGCGCCTCTTCGATACTTTCAGTAGCTTGGCGGTAGTTTTGGCCGCGCATATATTCCACGGCCAGTTGGGTTTTGATATTAGAAACTTGAATGGCACGTTCTTTAGGGCTTGGGCCGGAAGAGGAAGCGCAGGCAGAAAGAGTCAGTGCGGTAAGTAAAGCGAATCCGAACTTAATTTTCATAATTAACCTTATTGTTCGACCAAAATCTGTTGCCATTTTTGTTGTCGGCGTGTTTTATCTTGTACTTGTCCGGCCAATTGTCCGCAAGCTGCATCGATATCGTCGCCGCGGGTTTTGCGGACAGTAACGACAAAGCCGGCTTGTTGCAGAATATCGCGGAAGACACGGATATTTTCATTGGTAGAACGTTCGTAGCCGGAATTTGGGAAAGGATTGAACGGAATCAGATTGAATTTGCATGGTACGTCTTTAACCAACTCAATCAATTCGCGCGCATGTTGCGCTTTATCGTTGATACCGTCGAGCATAACGTATTCAAAGGTAATAAAGTCACGGGGTGCTTTGACCAAATAACGTTGACAGGCCGCCATCAATTCTTTAAGCGGGTATTTTTTGTTGAGGGGAACAATCTGATCGCGCACTTCATCGTTGGATGCGTGTAAAGACACAGCCAAAGCAACAGGCATTGCGTCACGCAGTCTGTCCATTTGTGGAACCATACCCGAAGTGGAAACGGTCACACGACGGCGGCTCAAGCCGTAGCCGTGATCATCCAGCATAATGCTCAAAGCGGTAACAACATTGTCAAAGTTTGCCATGGGTTCGCCCATACCCATCATCACCACGTTGGAGATAACGCGTTCGTTTTTAGGGGTAACGCCCATGGCTTTATTGGCCCACCAAAGTTGACCGATAATTTCAGCGGCAGTCAGGTTGCGGTTGAAACCTTGTCGACCGGTAGAGCAGAAGGTACATTCCAATGCGCAACCGACTTGGGAAGAGATGCACAAAGTACCGCGTTCAGCCTCGGGAATGAAAACGGTTTCTACACCATTGCCCGTGCCGACATCCAGCAACCATTTGCGCGTGCCATCCGTAGATTCTTGTGCCATCATTAATTTAGGCACTTCGATTGTGGCTTGTTCATTTAACTTGGCACGCAATGATTTGGCCAAGTCAGTCATTTCTTCAAAGTTTTGTGCACCGGCTTGATGCATCCAACGCATTACCTGCTTGGCACGAAAAGGCTTTTCGCCCATTTCGGCAAAGTGTTGCGTCAGTCCGTTTAAATCATAATTCAGTAGATTGGTTTTCATGTATTTTTATGTTTCTCAGTAAAGCTTTTAAAGCAAAGGGGCTTATTGGGCAGCTTTGCTTTAATAGCCTTTGGGTTTTCAGACGGCCTTTAATTTGTAGGACATACAAAGCAGTTTTGCCGTCCGATATGAATCGGACGGCCATAAAGCGGCTACAGGCTTTTATTCTTAGCGTAGGCAGATTTCGCTTTGGCTGAAGAAGTAAGCAATTTCAATTGCAGCATTTTCAACGCTGTCAGAACCATGTACAGCATTAACACTGACAGATTCTGCAAAGTCGGCACGGATTGTGCCAGGAGCTGCATCGGCTGGATTGGTTGCGCCCATCAGTTCACGATTTTTGGCAACGGCATTTTCACCTTCTAATACTTGAATCATGACAGGATTGCGAGTCATGAATTTAACCAAGTCTTCATAAAAAGGGCGGTCTTTGTGTACGGCATAAAATTCTTTTGCTTCACGCTCAGAGAGATGTTTCATTTTTGCCGCAATAATGCGCAAGCCGTTTTCTTCAAAGCGGCTGTAAATCTTGCCGATGACGTTTTTTTCTACTGCATCGGGTTTGATGATGGAAATCGTACGTTCTATGGCCATGTTATGTCCTTGTTTTTATTGAAAGGTAAGTTGTCGTAGCCAAGAGGCGAGGGAAGTGTATTCTACCAAATTTCGCCCCTTTTTGGGAAAGGCATTATTTGCTTAAAATCAGGTGCAGTTGTTCCAAGTAGACTTCAGATTGCATTTCGATCATACGGCTGGCCGTACGGGTAAATTCTTCTGCAAAATCGCCTTCGACGTAAATATCGTTTACGCCAACTGCGCTGGTAGCGCACAGCTTCACACGGAAATCGTATAAAACGTCAATTAACCATGTCAGACGGCGTGCTTCTGCTTTTTCTTGCGGGGTTAGGCGTTCTAACCCTGAAAGGAAAACCATCTCGTAATGTTCGGCTAAATACAAATAGTCAGCTTGAGAGCGCGGGCCAAAACATAATGCGCGGAAATCAAACCAGATGGCGCGTTCTGACTGGGCTTTATGAGGAATTTCCCGTCCATGAATAATGCTGATACCTGGGTTTAATTCAGAGATTCCGCTCATTTCCTTAAATAAAGCAGCGAGTTTTTGCTCGTTTTCTTCATTATTGGGAACAAAGAAAATTTCAGCAGGACGCAACGTACGCAAGCGGTAATCTTCGCCACCATCTACATTTAAAACGGTCAGGTTGGACTCGATAAGGGCGATGGTTGGCAGAAAGCTGCTGCGGTTTTGGCCTTGAGGATAGAGTTTGGATGGAGCATAGTTGGAAGTAGCTACCAAGACGACACCTTCACTCAACAGGTTTTCCAGCAAACGGCCCAAAATCATGGCATCGGCAATATCACTGACGTGGAACTCGTCAAAGCATAATACGCGTGTTTCTTTGGCAATTTCTGTTGCAACGGCTTTTAAGGGGTTGGCTTCGCTTTTCAAAACTTTAAGGCGTTGATGGATTTCGGCCATGAAGGCATGGAAATGCACGCGACGCTTGCGACGATAAGGGAGGCAGCCGAAAAAAGCATCCATCAAAAAACTTTTACCGCGCCCTACGCCACCATAAAAATAGAGTCCTTTAGGTACTTGGGGGGAACGCAAGCTACGGCCAAGAAAACGGTTGCGTTTGCGTTTGAACATCATCAGCTCGGTCCACAAACGATCTAAATATTCAATGGCTCGCGCTTGGGCTTCGTCTCGGATGAAGTTGGGCTGTTCGGCTGCAGCTTGATACCAAGTCAATGGGCTGTGGTTTTCAAATGGGGGTGGTGTGAATAGTTGGTCTCTATTGCTCATGTGTAACCTTTATTATGCTTTGCTGGCGATAGTTGAAACATCATCCGCAATAGTTTGGACAGCAGTTGGAATGATGTTTTCATTACAGAATAGTCGGTCTATTATAAATGATTTCAGACGGCCTGCGTTTTTTGCAAAAGCATTGTAGTAAATATAGTTGAAATAGTGTGCAATTAAGGTATGCGTGAAAAGAGCCGGCTTTGGTATTTCTTGCGAAAACAAAAAAACGCCGCATTTCTGCGGCGTTTTGCTACTAAGTATTAATGAGCACTTTCTTGCAATGCCAAGTCTACACGCTCACGCAACTCTTTACCCGGTTTGAAGTGAGGAACATGCTTTTCTGGCACTTCCACGCGTTCGCCGGTTTTTGGGTTGCGCCCGATACGGGCAGGGCGGTGGTTCAAGTCGAAGCTGCCGAAGCCGCGGATTTCGATACGTTGTCCACGAGCCAGTGAGCGGGTCATGGTATCAACCAAGACTTTTACACTGTATTCGACATCTTTAGCCAGCAGTTGGTTGCCATTTTTTTCGGCAAACACTTCTGCAAGGCGAACCATCAATTCAGACTTCGTCATGTCTGCAACCTTATTCTTGGTCGCCGGACAGTTTGGCTTTCAGCAAGTCGCCCAAGCTGGTAGTACCGGCATTGGCAGTTGCAGCGGCGTTAACTGAATTCAGCGCTTCGCGGTTTTCTTTAGCGTCTTTCGCTTTAACAGACAGACGGATGCTGCGGTTTTTGCGGTCAACGGTAACGATAACGGCTTCAACTTCGTCGCCTTCTTTCAGTTTAGTAGTCAGGTCTTCAACGCGGTCAGCAGCGAATTCAGAAGCAGGCAGGTAGCCTTCAACTTCTTCAGACAGAGCTACTACGGCACCTTTGGCGTCAACAGATTTCACAGAACCTTTAACCAAAGAACCTTTGTCGTTTACGCTGATGAAGTTGCCGAACGGATCACCTTCCAGTTGTTTGATACCCAAAGAGATGCGTTCTTTTTCAACGTCGATGGCCAATACAACGGCTTCAACTTCTTCGCCTTTTTTGTATTTGCGTACAGCTTCTTCGCCGGCTTCAGTCCAAGACAGGTCGGACAAGTGAACCAGACCGTCGATACCGCCGGGCAGGCCTACGAATACGCCGAAGTCAGTGATAGATTTAACTGCGCCGGAGATTTTGTCGCCTTTGTTGTGGTTGGCGGCAAATTCTTCCCAAGGATTGGCTTGGCATTGTTTCATACCCAAAGAGATACGGCGGCGGTCTTCGTCGATTTCCAGAATCATGACTTCGACTTCGTCACCCAGTTGAACAACTTTGCTTGGGTGTACGTTTTTGTTAGTCCAATCCATTTCGGAAACGTGTACCAAACCTTCGATGCCTTGTTCGATTTCAACGAACGCACCGTAATCAGTCAGGTTGGACACTTTACCGAACAGGCGGGTACCTTGTGGGTAACGACGGGTCAGACCGCTCCAAGGATCTTCGCCCAATTGTTTCATACCCAGAGAAACGCGTTGTTTGTCTTGGTCGAATTTCAGGACTTTGGCTTCAACTTCTTGACCGACTTCCAGAACTTCGCTCGGGTGTTTCACACGGCGCCATGCCAAGTCGGTGATGTGCAACAGACCGTCGATGCCGCCCAAGTCAACGAATGCACCGTAATCGGTGATGTTTTTAACGATACCTTTGATAACTGAACCTTCTTGCAGGTTTTCCAGCAAGGCTTTGCGTTCTTCGCCCAAAGTAGCTTCCAGAACAGCGCGGCGGGACACAACAACGTTGTTGCGTTTTTTGTCCAGTTTGATCACTTTGAATTCAATTTCTTTGCCTTCGAAGTGAGAAGTGTCTTTAACGGGACGTACGTCAACCAAAGAACCCGGCAGGAATGCGCGGATGCTGTTGATCATAACGGTCAGACCGCCTTTGACTTTGCCATTGATAACGCCGGACAGGATGTCGCCGTTTTCCATCGCTTCTTCCAAAGCGATCCAGTCGGCAGCACGTTTGGCTTTTTCGCGGGACAGTTTGGTTTCGCCGAAGCCGTTTTCAACAGATTCGATGGTAACGGTAACGAAATCGCCAACTTTAACTTCAATCTCGCCCTGAGCGTTTTTGAATTCAGCAACATCAATCAGAGATTCTGATTTCAGACCTGCGTTAACGGTAACGAAGTTTTGATCGATGCCGACTACTTCGGCAGTAATCACTTCACCTGGGTTCATCTCTTGCAGGGTAAAGCTTTCTTCCAGCAGCTGGGCAAAATTTTCCATAGTCATATTTACTCTTTTCGGTACACCGCCAAGGGGTGCGGGTTAGGTTTGAAATGACCTGCCGTCCTTGGCGCGGCAGGTTGGGAAATGTTTTCAGACGGCCTTGTTATAGGGTTAACAGGCCGTCTGAAATGAAAACTTCGCGATTATACTCCAAATTTTAAACTTTATGATACCAATCAAGCACTTTTTTTACAGCTTCTTCGATAGAAAGGTTATCAGTATCTAAAAGCAGGGCGTCGGGCAGCTGTTTCAACGGAGCAATAGGGCGGCGGCGGTCTGCTTCATCGCGTGCTTCAATGTCCGACAAAATACGCTCGAATGCAACGCCTTCGCATGGGATACCGAGTTGTTTGGCACGACGTTGGGCGCGGACATTGGCACTTGCGGTCAGGAAAATTTTTAATGCGGCATCAGGGAAAATAACCGAGCCAATATCGCGGCCGTCGGCGACCAAGCCTTTATCAGTTAGGAAGTCGCGTTGGCGTTGCAAAAGGGCGGCACGCACTTTAGGCAACTGTGCGACGGCAGATGCGCCCATGCCGATCGCTTCGGTACGGATTTGCTCGGATACATCTTCGCCGTTTAATAATACGGCGCTGCCTTCAAATTGTGCGGGCAAGGTTTCTGCCAGTGTGCTGACGGCATCTTCATCTGTCCAGGCAACATTGTGTTTTTGTGCGTAAAGTGCGGTCAGGCGGTAAAGCGCACCGGAGTCGAGGTAAAGAAAACCCAAGGCTTCGGCTACGCGTGAGGCAACCGTCCCTTTACCGGATGCGCTGGGGCCGTCGATGGCAATGACTTTTTGCTTGAGGCTCATGTGTTCTCCTGAATGCGATAGGTATTTGAATTAACCGTTTATTATACGTTGCTTTGGCCGTCTGAAAGCGAAAATTTTTGTGTGATTTAGATTTGAGGGAAAAGTGGTTCGGCCTTATCGGGTATAATGGCCAAAATCATAATTTAACCGCTTTGTCTGATTGTTCGGGCCGTCTGAAATAACGGGTCGGGAACGGTCTTAGAATTTAGAAACATTATGTTACAAACTGATAATCTTACTTCTGCACAACCTCAGCGCATTATCACTGCTCAAAATATTTCCGCTCAGGAAGAATTGCTTGAACGCGCTTTACGTCCGAAAACTTTAGACGACTATATCGGGCAGGATAAAGCAAAAGAGCAGTTGGCCATTTTTATTCAGGCAGCGAAAAAACGTGGTGAAGCGCTTGACCACACTTTGCTGTTTGGCCCTCCGGGTTTGGGCAAAACTACTTTGGCACACATTATCGCTAAAGAGTTAGGCGTTAATTTGCGTCAAACCAGCGGCCCGGTTTTGGAACGTGCCGGCGACCTTGCAGCCTTGTTGACTAATCTTGAGCCGCATGATGTGCTGTTTATCGATGAAATCCACCGTTTAAGTCCTGTGGTTGAAGAAATCCTTTATCCTGCGCTTGAAGATTATCAGTTGGACATCATGATAGGCGAAGGACCGGCCGCGCGTTCGGTCAAAATCGATTTGCCGCCGTTTACATTGGTAGGCGCGACGACCCGTGCCGGTATGCTGACCAATCCTTTGCGCGACCGTTTCGGTATCGTATCCCGATTAGAGTTTTATCAGAATAAAGATTTGGCAACTATTGTTGCCCGTTCTGCACAGTTGTTGCAGTTGGATATGGGCGACGAGGGCGCAATGGAAGTGGCCAAGCGCAGCCGCGGTACGCCACGTATTGCCAACCGCCTTTTGCGACGTGTGCGCGATTATGCCGATGTGAAAAACAACGGCGTCATTGATGCGGAAATTGCCAATGCAGCCTTGAGTATGCTGGATGTGGACGGGCAAGGTTTGGATGTGATGGACAGGAAATTCCTTGAGGCGATTCTGCACAAATTCAGCGGTGGTCCTGTCGGTTTGGAAAATGTGGCTGCTGCGATTGGCGAATCGACTGATACCATCGAAGATGTGATTGAGCCTTATCTGATTCAGCAGGGCTTTTTGCAACGTACACCGCGCGGACGCGTAGCAACCGAACGAGCCTATCTGCATTTCGGCTTGAAGGTTCAAGAATAATAATGAAGGCCGTCTGAAAACTGCTTTCAGACGGCCTGATACTTTCAATTTCATATGATTGTCGGCAAATATCTGCCGATAATCGGTTAAAATGTCCCCCTTTTCTTTTTTGAAGTTTCCCCATGAATATCTTATCCGTAGAAAACGCTTCCTTTGCCGTCGGCCATGTCGCCCTGCTCGACAAAACTTCCTTCCAACTCGACAGAGGCGAAAAAATCGGCTTAATCGGCCGCAACGGCGCGGGTAAATCTTCGTTTCTAAAAATCCTCGCCGGCGTGCAGAAGCTCGACGACGGGCAGATTATCATTCAAAACAACCTCAAAATCGTTTATGTGCCGCAGGAATCGTTTTTCGACAAAGAAGCCACCGTATTCGACACCGTCGCCGAAGGCTTGGGCGAAATCCGCGACCTGCTGCGCCGTTACCACCGCGTCAGCCATGAGTTGGAAAATGGTTCAAGTGAAACCTTATTGAAAGAACTCAACGAATTACAGCTTGAAATCGAAGCGAAGGATGGTTGGAAGCTGGATGCGGCAGTCAAGCAGACTTTGGGGGAACTCGGTTTGCCGGAAAACGAAAAAATCGGCAATCTTTCCGGCGGTCAGAAAAAGCGCGTCGCCTTGGCGCAGGCTTGGGTGCAAAAGCCCGACGTATTGCTGCTGGACGAGCCGACCAACCATTTGGACATTGACGCGATTATTTGGCTGGAAAATCTGCTTAAAGCGTTTGAAGGCAGCTTGGTTGTGATTACCCACGACCGCCGTTTTTTGGATAATATCGCTACGCGCATCGTCGAACTAGACCGCGGCATTCTGCGCTCCTATCCCGGATCGTTCTCTAAATATAGCGAGAAAAAAGCGCAGGAATTAGCGGTTGAAGCGGAACATAACCGCCTGTTTGACAAATTCCACGCGCAGGAAGAAGCGTGGATACGCAAAGGCATTGAAGCGCGCCGTACCCGTAATGAAGGCCGCGTGCGCCGTTTGGAAGAGCTGCGCCGCCAGCGCGCCGAACGCCGCAATGTACAAGGGCAGGTCAACTTTAAGCTCGACAGCGGCGAAAAAAGCGGCAAAATCATCGCCGAATTGGAACATGCTTCGTTTGCATATGGCAACAAAGTTATCATGGACAAATTCTCCACCATTTTGCAGCGCGGCGACAAAATCGGCTTAATCGGTCCAAACGGCATCGGCAAAACCACCTTCCTTAAGCTGATTTTGGGCGAATTGCAGCCGACCTACGGCAGAATCCGTATCGGCAGTAAGCAGGAAGTTGCCTATTTCGACCAGTTCCGCAGCGCGTTGAACGAAAACGACACCGTGTTTTACACGCTCGGACAGGGCAACGATTACGTTGAAGTCGGTGGTAAGAAAAAGCATGTGATGAGCTATTTGGAAGATTTCCTGTTCCATCCAGCCCGCGCACAAAGTCCCGTTTCATCGCTCTCCGGCGGTGAACGCAACCGCCTTCTGTTGGCAAAACTCTTTACCCGTCCTGCTAATATTTTGGTTTTGGACGAACCGACCAACGACTTGGACATCGACACCCAAGAGTTGCTTGAAGACTTGCTGCGTGATTATCAAGGCACGGTATTCCTTGTCTCGCATGACCGTATGTTCTTGGATAATGTGATTACCCAAAGCATTGTTTTCGAAGGACAAGGCCGTCTGAAAGAATACATCGGCGGCTATCAGGACTATATCGACGCAAAATCGCGGGAAGATAAAATTCAGACGGCCTCGGCACCTAAAGCGGTTGCCGAGCCTGAGAAAGTCAAACCTAAAGCCAACCGTACGGTCAAACTTTCCTATAAAGAACAGCGTGAACTCGATGCCCTGCCTGATGAAATCGCCGCTTTGGAAACCGAACAGGCAGAAATCAATGCCCAGCTTTCCGATCCTGAAATTTTCAAAGATTACGAAAAAGCAGGTGCATTGCAAAGCAGGGCTGAAGAAATCGAGATGTCGCTTTTGGAAAAGCTAGAACGCTGGGAATGGCTGGAAGCGAAACAAAATGGCGAAGCGGTTTAAATTGGGAATTTTGTCCCAAAGTAGGGCAGATATTTTTCTAAATCATGCCGTCTGAACCCCAAATATTCAAAAACAAGGTCTACAACCACATGAAAAAAGTCGAGAAAAACGTATTGGTGCTGCATAGCGCTAAGGAAATGTTTGAGCTGGTGGACAAAGTTGAGGACTATCCAAAATTTTTGCCGTGGTACAGCAAGACCGAAGTCATCGAACGCAAAGGAAATGAGCTAAAAGCGCGCCTGTTTATGGACTATATGCGCGTCAAACAGTCATTTGCGACGCACAACCACAATATCCCGGGGCAGGAAATCCGCATGGATTTGCTCGAAGGGCCGTTTAAAACCTTGCGCGGCACTTGGAAATTTATCGATTTGGGCGATGATATGTGTAAAGTCGAATTCAGATTAGAATACGATTTTTCCAATGCAGTACTCTCTGCCATGATTTCCCCAGTGTTCGGCCATCTCGCCGGCACGCTGGTGGATGCTTTTATTAAAGAGGCCGACCGCCGCTATGCTTGAGATTGAAATTGTTTACGGACTGGCCGACAGGCAAGTGTTGAAGAGCATGACCGTTGTCGAAGGTACAACCGTACGCGAAGCTGCCCTGCAAAGCGGATTGGAGGTGGAGTTCCCAGAGTTGGATTTACAGCAAGCGCCTTTGGGTATTTTCGGCAAGGCTGTGAAAGGCGAGACTGTGTTGCACGATGGTGATCGGATTGAGGTCTATCGTCCATTGTTGATTGATCCGAAAGAAGCGCGACGTAAACGCGCAGGGCAAGAATAAATCAAAGGCCGTCTGAAACTTTTTCAGACGGCCTGTCAAACTGAAAGAACAGTAATGAGCTTGAAAATTAAATTAATCGTCGGTTTGGGCAATCCAGGCCAAGAATACGAACAAACGCGCCACAATGTCGGCTTTTGGCTGTTGGACGAACTGGCGTGGAAATGGAAAGTCAATTTTAAAGACGAAAAGAAATTTTACGGCGAAGTAGCGCGCGCCACTACGCCGGATGGCGATGTTTGGCTGCTCAAACCCATGACCTTTATGAACCGCTCCGGTCAGGCAGTAGCCGCTTTGGCTCAATTTTACAAAATCAAGCCGGAGGAGATTTTGGTGGTTCATGACGAGCTGGATATTCCATGCGGCCGTATCAAATTCAAACTTGGCGGCGGCAACGGCGGACACAACGGCCTCAAAGACATTCAGGCTCGTTTGGGTACGCCTAATTTCTACCGCCTGCGCTTAGGTATTGATCATCCTGGCGACCGTAATCTGGTTGTCGGTTATGTGTTGAATAAACCGTCAGCGGAACACAGACAGCAAATTGATGATTCCATTGCCAAATCCCTGCAAGGATTGCCGGCCGTGTTAAATGGCGAATGGGAAGAGGCAACACGTTTTTTACACAGTAAGTAAGCGTACCCGAATCAAACGGGCAACCTTGCGCATCATGTTCAGACGGCCTGAAAACAGACGGCGCAGTCTGACTAGTGATAAATCAATCAAAGAAACAGTAAATATGAGCGAACTGACTAGCCTTATGCAGACCGAAGCCCCAGGCATTGTTGGCGAAACATTAGACTTCTGCCTTTACGAATGCAGTATTGAAGATGCCCCGGATGCAGAAGAAGTGGCACAATGGCGTGATATTTTGAAGGTGCGGGGTGGGAAATTTGTCCGCTTGGCAGATATCTGCCAAACATGGCTGGATGAAGAGGCCGACAAATGAAAGCCTTACCATTAAACAAATTTACTGCCGCTGCCTTGATCTGGTTTGCCGCCGCCATTTATGCCTTACTTTTCAAAGAGGGTGGCAATAGCGCTCCACCATTTCCCCATTTTGATAAAGTCGGCCATTTCGGACTGTTTTTCGGTCAGGCATGGCTGTGCGCAAAAATATTTATTCAAGACAATAGGAATATTCCCTATAAAGGCATTCTGCTTGCCGCTTTATTGTTTGCAGTAGGAAGTGAGTTGGCCCAGGCATTTCTGACTGCTACGCGCCAAGGTTCGATCGCGGACGGTATTGCCGATATGGCAGGTGCTGCGGCGGCGCTGTGGTTTGCAGAAAAAGTAAAAGCAGCAAAAAGTTAGACATATTTAAAAAAATTAAAGGCCGTCTGAAATCCTGAGAAACAGGTTTCAGACGGCCTTTTGTTACTTGATATTTGAAGCAATGATTGCTTCATGACAAGCATTCAAATATTAGAACGTTACGCGTACACCGGCATATACTTCGTGGGAATGGAGCTTAACGTTATTGATCTTGCTCCAGTGGTTATAGCGATAGCCTGCATCCAAGGCAACGTTTTGTATTTTCTTGTCGTAAATTAAGCAAATCTAAAAATGTTTTAACTGTTGTAAAACAGCACTTATAAAAAACACTGTAACAAGTCGTTTAAGAATAAACGGCCTTGTTCGGTCGGGCGGAACACGGTCAGGTCTGATTCAAGCAGGCCTTTTTGTCTGGCGGTTTCGATTTGTGCCATGATTTTTGCGGTGGGTACGCCGGTACGTTCTTGCAGCATTGAGGCGGGTACGCCGTCGGTCAGGCGCAGGGCGTTCATCATGAATTCGAATGGAAGGTCTTCAGCAGCAACGGTTTTGCGTTCAACGGCTTCATGCGGATTGCTTTGCATAGCGGCAAGATAGTCGTTGGGGTGGCGACGGCGGACAGTTCGTTCGATACGGTCGGGATAGGAAATTTTGCCGTGTGCGCCCGCGCCTATGCCCAAGTAATCGCCGAACTGCCAATAGTTCAAATTATGGCGGCACTGCATACCAGGTTTTGCAAAAGCCGATGTTTCGTAGTGAATAAAGCCTGCGCCTTCCAATTCGCCGTGTACGGCATCTTCAATATCCAAAGCTGCTTCATCTTGCGGCAATCCTTTGGGCGGCGTATGACCGAAAGGCGTGTTCGGTTCCATTGTCAGATGATATGCGCTGATATGAGATACGCCTGTTGCGATAGCGGTTTGGACATCGTTTAAGGCCGTCTGAACGGTTTGGTTTGGCAGGGCATACATCAAATCGATATTGACTTTGTCAAATAATTTCAATGCAGTATCAATGGCTGTCAGAGCTTCTTTACCATTGTGAACGCGTCCCAATCTAGTCAGCATATCGTCGTTAAAACTTTGTACGCCGATAGACAGGCGCGTAATGCCTGCGTCTTTAAATCCTTGAAACTTCTCAATTTCAAATGTGCCCGGATTGGCTTCCAAAGTAATTTCCGCTTCGGGTTGCAAGCGCAACAGCGAACGCACGCCGCTTAACAAGCGGTCAATCGATTCCGCCTGAAACAGGCTGGGTGTACCGCCGCCGAAAAATATGGTTTCTACCGGTCTGCCCCAAATATTGGGCAATTCAAGCTGCAGGTCGGTTAATAGGGCATCGATATAGGCTTCTTCCGGCAGGCCGTTTTTCAGGCTGTGGGAATTAAAGTCGCAATACGGGCATTTTTTGATGCACCAAGGAATGTGGATATAGAGTGATAAAGGAGGCAGGGCGGTTAGCTGGCCGGGGCGTTGGAAGGTGATTTGGGTCATGGTATATGTTGAGGCTCAAGGCCGTCTGAAATTTTTAGGCCGTTATTTTAACTGAAATGTTGGTTGGGAAAGTAATCAGTAGGAAATTTGCAAAGTCTAAGCGCTCAAAAAAGCTTCAATTTCTTCTTCTGATAATTTGGAATTGCAGACGGATTTTATTTTGCCTTGTGAGATTTTGAGTAGAGCGGGAACAGTTTTGATGCCGTGTTGTTCACGAAAAGTTTTTAAAGCTGCTTTGTTGCTGCTGTCTGTAAAGCGGATGGTAAGCTGCCTGTTTATGGAAACGGTAGACAGTTTTGCAACAAAACGGCGGCAGTATGAACAACTTGGTTTGCCTAGAAAGACGATAGCAGTTTCTTGACTGTCAATGAGTTGCAGAAGTTCGTCAGGTGTGGTTGGGATGAAGGCAGCGACGTGTTTTGCAAAGGCTGCCAATTCTTCAGGTGTGGGCTTGGGCATGGGAATGAATGTGAGGTAGGCCGTCTGAAGGCTTCAGACGGCCTGTTATTTTTATGTGGTTAAAGTCTTTTGCGTATCCAAGACGAGAGTTTGGGTGCGCCGAATAGCAGGAAAATGCCGATAAAAAGCTGCACGATGTTGGCAAGTATTCCGGCTTGGTTTTGTGCGCCGAGATTCGCCCAAACAGATGTGTGTGTGTCGATAGCAATAGACTGTACAAAATGATAGAGAGAGAACTGGTAAATTAGGTCAGGGATGACTTGGAAAACAGTATATATGCCTATTAATACAATACCGGTCGTCAGCCATGGTGCAGGGTGTTTTGGGGCTTCCTGCACGGTTTGCAGATGTTCGGGCAATAGGCGGTTGGCAATGGCGGCAGGGAAACACCATAGCAGCAGCCATGCAATTAAATACACGCCGTAGAGCATCAGTACGGATGAGATTTGTTTACTGTCATACATGCTTTCTGTCTGTACGAAAATGGTAGCAATGCTACCAAGTGTTTGTACGATACCGATTAAAGCGACCAAGCGGATGGCGACAATCAGGATTTGCTTAGGGGACATGGATTTCTTCCATTATTTGTTGGATTTAGAACATCTAAAAAAACGTTTCAGGTTTTCAGACGGCCTATTATTGATTTATAAGGATTCGATTTTTCTTAATAGTTCACGCAATGCTTGGGCGCGGTGGCTTTCGGCATTTTTGATTTCAGGGTCAAGCTCGGCAGCGGTGCAACCATGTTTGGCCAGATAGAAATGTGGATCGTAGCCGAAGCCGTTTGTACCGGCTGCTTCTGCCTGCCATTGTCCACGCCAGATGCCTTCTGCGATGATGGGTTGTGGGTCGTTTTCGTGGCGGACGAGGACGAGGACGCAGACGTAGTAGCAGCTTTTATCGTCCTTATCGGCAAGATCGGCAGACAGTTTGGCGTTGTTTGCAGCATCGGATTTAGGGTTTTCGCCTGCATAACGTGCGGAGAAAATGCCGGGTGCGCCGTTTAAGGCGTTGGTGCAGATGCCAGAGTCGTCGGCAAGTGCCGGTAAGCCGCTGTATTTGGCGGCATGACGTGCTTTAGCCAGAGCATTTTCAACAAAGGTATGGTACGGTTCGGGGCATTCGGGCGTATTGAACTGCGATTGCGGCAGGACTTCGATGTTTAAGTCGGCAAAGAGGCGGGAAAATTCTTTGAATTTGCCTGCGTTGCCACTGGCTAGGACGATTTTTTCAAACATGGTTTTTCCTTAATGGTTTTCGGTTTGCTGCATACGAGCCATTTGTGCGCGTGCTTTGTGGCGGATGTAAAGGGCAAGGCTGCCGATTTGGGCAAAAACGGCGGCAAAGGCAAACAGAAAGGCGGCAACGGCGAATTGTTTGCTGTGAATGCTCAGAAGATAAGCGCCCAACAGAATCAGTACGATAAACATCAGGGTAAACAGGGCAGTCAGGAGCAGATAGGCTTTTTGTCGGGTCATGGCAGCTTGGATAAGTGGGAAAAATGTTCTGATTATAACGTCAGATTGGGAATTTGAAACCATGCCGTATTCGTTAAAAAGGCCGTCTGAATATTTCAGACGGCCTTAAGTCGAATAACGGATTAACGCAATTCTGTGTGCAGGCGGCTCAACAATGTAGAGGCATCGCTGCCTTTGTATGGGCTGCCGTCTTTGTTCAACAGATGGAGGCGTGCGCCATTATTGATAGGCTCAACATACACGATGATTTCAGGATAAGTTTTTGGCGCTTCTGCTTTGCCTTTGCCAAATACGCGTTTGAACAGACCCGGTTTTTTATTGGCAACTGCTTCGCCTTCGGTTGGTGCTTGTTGAACCAAGAAAGCGCGGCGTTCGGCATTTTGACCGATAACTGTCAGACCGATGCGGTCAAGCGCAAGGGCGGTACGGCGCCAGTTGCGGCCGTAATCGCCAGCCAGCAACAGGGTGCCGTTGTCCACACGTGCCAACTCAGAAGCATTGCTGCGGGCGGCAACGCTTTGGGTCAGAGCCTGTTCGGCTTGCTGACCGTCAACGCCCAAGTATTGCATAAAGCGGGCGAGGAATGCGGCTTCGAGGTTAGGGTCGTTTTCACCCGGCTGCCACATCGTAGTGTCTTTTTTACGGTCGGCATAAACTTCTTTCATGCCTTTATGGGCGAAGAAGATGTCGGTTGAACCGTTTTTACCTTGTTCGATGCGGATGATAAACTTGTCGCGTTCGCTGGTAGAGTAGATACCACCCAAGCCGACTTTGTCCAACAGGCGGCGGAGACTATCTTGCGGGATTTTGGCTCGGTTTTCAGCCCACTCGGTTTCCATTTGGCCGATGTCAGGTTCTTCAGATTTGATGTCGAAACCGTTTTCTTGCCAGAAGACTTTCAGCAACGGCCAAATTTCGCGAGGCGATTTACCATCGACAACCAACCAGCGTTGGTTGCCATCACGCTCAAGGCGTACGCCTTTAACGGATTTCAAAACTTCTGCATTGGCAGGTTGTTGTACGGCCTGAGTGCGGCGTTTGTTGAAGTCGCTGGCGCGGACGGCGCCGCTGCCTGCCGGTAATTGATAGAGGTTGCCTTGGTCTGGGTTGTTTAAATCAGGTGGTACTTCCAGTTTGACCAAGCGGTGTGATTGACTTTGATAGTCGAGTTTGGGTTGTTCTTTTTTGCTGCCAGAACAGGCAGTCATGCTAATCAGGGCGAGGGCTACTACGATGGGTTTGATATAGGTCATCTTGTTTTCCTGTGGATGAAGTTCTTAACAGGGAGGCCGTCTGAAAAGGGTGTTTGGGATTCAGACGGC
Organism: Neisseria sp. P0009.S008; assembly: GCF_051958615.1. NCBI lineage: Bacteria > Pseudomonadati > Pseudomonadota > Betaproteobacteria > Neisseriales > Neisseriaceae > Neisseria > Neisseria sp. P0009.S008. Next base: position 150,057 of record NZ_JBQCVG010000004.1, on the reverse strand, counting down.
CTTATTTCCGGATCAGATTTGTCCTGATTTTTCCAGAGCGGCTCGGACTTTGGCTTGACCGGCTTCAGTCAGTGCTACCAAAGGCAGACGAACATGGGGTTCGCATTTGCCCAATAAGCTCAGGCCCCATTTGGGCGCGGCTGGGCTGGGCTCGCAGAACATGGTGTTATAAATTGGGATAAGTTGCTCGTTTAGACGACGGGCGGTCGCAATATCGCCCTCAAGGGCGGCTCGGCACATGTCAGCAAAGAGTTTCGGTGCGACGTTGGCTGCGACGGTTACCACGCCATGACCGCCACACAGCATGAAAGGCAGGCCGGTAGGGTCATCGCCGGATAAAACGACAAAACCTTCAGGAACGCTGTTGATCAATTCGATGTTCTTGCCGATATTGCCGCTGGCTTCTTTCACACCAACGATATTCGGAATTTCGGCCAAACGCAAAATAGTGTCGTTGCTCATGCTGACGACGGTACGGCCGGGAACATTATAGATAACCATCGGAATTGAAGTGGCTTCGGCGATGGCTTTGAAATGTTGGTAAATGCCTTCTTGCGAAGGTTTGTTGTAGTAGGGAACAACAGATAAGGTATAGTCCGCACCGGCTTGCTCGGCGGCTTTGGAAAGGGCGATGGCTTCGACAGTGTTGTTGGCGCCTGTGCCGGCGATAACGGGAACGCGCTTGTTGACGTGTTTGACAGTGGCTTCAATAACGGCCAAATGTTCTTCGACAGGCAGGGTGGCTGACTCGCCGGTGGTACCGACTGCGACGATGCTGTCGGTGCCGTTTTCAATGTGCCAGTCGATTAAGTCGTGAAGTTGTTCGTAGTTGATGCTGCCGTCTTGATTCATCGGAGTAATCAGGGCAACCAGACTGCCTTTTAACATACGGAAACCTTTAATTTTATGGTGTGGGTGGATTATGCAGTGGATTGTAGCTTACTTTGTTGTTTGTGTGAAACATATCCGCTAAGCGGCTTTGCCGTTTAATGGTGACTTGTCATTATCTTAATGAATAATACATTTTTAAATCATTGGTTTGTTTGTTTTGAGATGGAAAAATGATGTCAAGAATTAAAATGTGTTAAGGCAGTCTGAGGCCGTCTGAAAACGGTTGGGCGGAACTTTCAGACGGCCTGATGGTTTTGAATTTGCTGACACATTTCAAATTAGTTAAAATACGCTTCTTAATATTTTTTAACGATTCTTGAGAGAAGGTTCAACATGGCCGGAATGACAGAAAAACAGGCGGAATCGCTTGATTTGGTTTATGGTTTGGAAGATAAGCCGCCGTTTGGGAATGCGTTGTTGAGTGCGGTTACGCACCTTCTGGCGATTTTTGTCCCAATGATTACTCCGGCACTGATTGTCGGCGGGGCGTTGGAGCTGCCGGTTGAAATGACGGCTTATTTGGTGTCGATGGCGATGGTGGCTTCCGGTGTCGGCACTTATTTGCAGGTCAACCGTTTCGGACCGGTCGGTTCGGGTATGTTGTCGATTCAGTCGGTCAACTTCTCTTTTGTTACTGTGATGATTGCACTCGGTACTGGTATGAAAGAGGGCGGTTTGACTGAAGATGCGATGATTTCAACGCTTTTGGGCGTGTCCTTTGTCGGCGCGTTTTTGGTGTGCTTCTCTGCTTGGCTTTTGCCTTATTTGAAAAAAGTGATTACGCCGACTGTAAGCGGTGTGGTCGTCATGTTGATTGGTTTGAGCTTGGTACATGTCGGCATTACCGATTTCGGCGGCGGCTTCGGTGCGAAAGCAGACGGTACGTTCGGCTCGATGGAAAACTTGGGTTTGGCATCGCTGGTGTTGCTGATTGTATTGGTTTTCAACTGCTTGAAAAATCCATTGCTGCGTATGAGCGGTATCGCAGTGGGGTTGATTGTCGGTTATATTGTTGCGCTGTTTTTGGGCAAAGTAGATTTTTCCGCCCTGCAAAACCTGCCGCTGATTACCCTGCCTGTTCCGTTTAAATATGGTTTTGCATTTGATTGGCACGCGTTTATCGTTGCCGGTGCGATTTTCTTGTTGAGCGTATTTGAGGCAGTTGGCGATTTGACGGCGACTGCGATGGTCTCCGAGCAGCCGATTGAGGGTGAGGAATACACCAAACGTCTGCGCGGCGGCGTATTGGCAGATGGTTTGGTGTCTGTGATTGCGACTGCGTTGGGCTCTTTGCCTTTGACTACTTTTGCGCAAAACAACGGCGTGATTCAAATGACCGGCGTGGCTTCGCGCCATGTGGGCAAATATATTGCGGCGATTTTGGTATTGTTGGGCTTGTTCCCTGTTATCGGCCGCGCGTTTACCACGATTCCGAGTCCGGTTTTGGGTGGTGCGATGGTGTTGATGTTTGGACTGATTGCGATTGCCGGCGTGCGGATTTTGGTCAGCCACGGTATTCGCCGTCGTGAAGCGGTCATCGCGGCTACTTCTGTCGGTTTGGGTTTGGGCGTGGCGTTTGAACCGGAAGTGTTCAAAAACCTGCCGGTATTGTTCCAAAATTCAATTTCTGCCGGCGGTATTATGGCGGTATTGTTGAACTTGGTGTTGCCGGAAGACAAAACCGATAAAGCGGTTAAGGTTGAAACCGACAGTTTGGATCACTAAGCAAGCTTTGTTCAAAGGCCATCTGAAGTTTCAGACGGCCTTTGGTTTTTCGGCTATAATATTGTTTTTATTTGTTATCCGAGTGGTTCGGATAGCTCTACCCGGAAAGGTTTTATATGACGGTTTATTCACTTTTTATCACTTGTCCTCGCGGTTTGGAAGCACCTTTGACGCAGGAACTTGAAAACATGGCATGTCAGGATATCCGCGCTGTTGACGGCGGTGTGGCATGTAAAGGCACGATGGAGCAGGTGTATCGCATCAACCTGCATTCGCGCGTTGCCAGCCGTGTTTTGCTGCGCTTGACCAAAGGCGGTTATCGCAACGAACACGATATCTACAAACTGGCACGAAATCTGCATTGGACAGGTTGGTTTAAGCTGGAGCAGACCTTTAAAGTCAAAGTTGAAGGCAAGCGCGCCAATGTGAAAAGCCTGGATTTTGTCGGTTTAAAGATCAAAGATGCCGTCTGTGATGCCTTCCGGGATATTTATGATGCGCGTCCGAGCGTGGGCAAAATCAACCCCGATATCCGCATTCATGCCTTTATCGATGAGCGCAATGTGGAAATCTTTATCGATACTTCCGGCGAAGCACTCTTCAAACGCGGCTATCGTCAGGATACAGGCGAAGCGCCATTGAGGGAAAATTTGGCGGCAGGTTTGCTGCTTTTGGCAGGCTATGACGGTACGCAGCCTTTCCAAGACCCGTTTTGCGGCAGTGGCACGATTGCCATTGAGGCTGCATGGATTGCGACACACCGTGCGCCGGGCTTGATGCGCCGTTTCGGTTTTGAAAAACTGCAAAACTTCGACAAAGAAAAATGGCAAGCCCTGCGCCGTGAGGCTGAAAAACAAATCAAACCGGCCGCCGCGCCAATTTCCGGCAGCGACAACGACCGTTATATGATCCGTGCCGCATTGGCCAATGCCCAAGCCGCCGAAGTGGATAATTTCATCCGCTTTGACGTGCAAGATGCGCAGGCTGCGCGACCAAACGGCGAACACGGCATTATGATTTCCAATCCGCCTTATGGCGTGCGCCTTGCCGAAATTCAGGCTTTACAGGCGCTTTATCCTCAACTGGGCACATGGTTGAAACAGCATTATGCAGGCTGGCTTGCCGGAATGTTGACCGGCGATCGCGATATGCCGAAATTTATGCGCCTTTCTCCGAAGCGTAAAATTCCGCTGTTCAATGGCAACTTGGATTGCCGATTGTTTTTGATGGATATGGTTAAAGGCTCGAATCGGGGCTAAAACCTGAAATTGAGGCCGTCTGAAAGATGATTTCAGACGGCCTTTTTTGTTTTATTTAGATAGACTTTGCTATAACGGAGTTTGTTTCTCTTATTTTAATTTCAGGCCGTCTGAATCGTGTTTAGACGGCCTTTTTATTGGTATAAAGTTGAACTTAATATAGTAATTTACAATTGGTTAAATAACAAAAATCTATTATATGGATAAAATTCATTGTTAAATAAAAATACCATATCTAGTAGTATTGTGTTTTAATTCGCACCATATCTTGTGTTTATGGTATTGCAATGAGCAGCTTGAAATTTACAGTTGAGCAAATTGTTTGGCAGGAAGTGCCGGGCGAAGTGTCGCTGGCATTTCTGTTTTCAGGCTGTCCGCTGCGTTGCAAAGGTTGCCACAGTGCCGATACATGGAAAGAGGGCATCGGCACAGAATTGACCGAGGATTATTTAAAAGGCCGTCTGAAACGCTATCGCGGATTAATCAGCTGTGTGTTGTTTATGGGCGGGGAGTGGCAACCGAAAGCCTTGCAGAAAATGCTGGCTATTGTTGCCCAAGAAGGTTTGAAAGCCTGCTTGTACACCGGTCTGGAGCGTGAGGAGCTGGAGTCGGTTTCAGACGGCATCCTGCCTTATCTGACGTATCTGAAAACCGGCCGCTGGCAGATGGAGCTGGGCGGCTTGGACAGCCCGACCACCAATCAGAAGTTTGTCGATTTGCGCACGGGCGAAGTGTTGAACCGATTGTTTATCAAAGACAAACCTGCACCTAAAGTTTTTCCAGTGGCTTCAATTTAGCCTGGTGCTGTATTGCACTGATTTAAATTGAATTTATTGTATTCGCTGACAGCGATGTTTCAGACGGCCTGACCGTCATTGCTTGATAAATCATCCAAACCTTACAGGAGAATTAACATGATTCGGCTGCATCCCGAGCAGTTAAACGGCAAACTGCAATTCATGCACGATTACATCAGTGCGCAAAACGCGGCGGACGGTTCGAAAATGGACGCCAACGCCAACGTTACCCAGAAAAACATCGCTACGATGGAAGCGGAAATCATGAAAGACTTTTTCGTGCAGATTAACCGCGCCCAAGTGTCGCGCAAAATCGCCGAAATTTTCGACCAATCCGTTGCCGACGAATACATCCGCCAGATTGAGGCGCACGAGATTTATGTGCACGACGAAACCAGTCTCAAGCCTTATTGTGTGTCGGTTACGCTTTATCCCTTCCTGCTTGACGGCTTAAGCAAACTCGGTGGCGAATCCAAAGCGCCGCAGCATCTGGCTTCGTTTTGCGGTTCGTTTATCAACTTGGTGTTTGCCATCAGCGCGCAGTTCGCTGGCGCGGTGGCGACGGTGGAGTTTCTAACCTATTTCGACTACTTTGCCCGCAAAGACTACGGCGACGATTATTTGGAAACCCACGGCAAAGAAATCGCCAACCATATGCAGCAGGTGGTGTACAGCATCAACCAGCCTGCCGCCGCGCGCGGTTATCAGAGCGTGTTTTGGAATATTTCCGTTTACGATCAATACTATTTCGACGCGATGTTCGGCGATTTCGTCTTCCCCGATTTCAGCACACCGGTGTGGGCGAGCGTGGCCAAGCTGCAAAACTTCTTCCTCAAATGGTTCAATCAGGAACGCACCAAAGCCGTTTTGACCTTCCCCGTCGTGACCGCTGCGATGCTGACTGATGGCGGCAAATGCAAAGACACCGTGTTTGCCGACGCAATGGCGAAAGAGTTGGCGGAAGGGAATTCCTTCTTCGTCTATCTTTCCGACAACCCCGATTCGTTGGCTTCCTGCTGCCGCCTGCGCAACGCCATTGAAGACCGTACCTTCAGTTACACCCTCGGCGCGGGCGGCGTGGCGACCGGTTCCATCAACGTCATCACCATCAACATGAACCGGTTGGAGCAAGACGGGCGCGACCTTGCCGCCGAAGTGGCCAAAATCCACAAATACCAATACGCCTACCGCAAACTGATGGAAGAATACCAAGCCGCCGGAATGCTGCCCGTTTACGATGCAGGCTTCATCACGCTGGACAAACAGTTCCTCACCATCGGCATCAACGGCATGGCGGAAGCCGCTGAATCGCAAGGCATTAAAGTCGGTTACAACGACGACTATATCAACTTCGTCCAAGGCCGTCTGAAAACCATATTCGAAGCCAACCAAGCCGCCAGCAAACATTACGGCGTGAAGTTCAATACAGAGTTTGTCCCCGCCGAAAACCTCGGCGTGAAAAACGCCAAATGGGACAAAGCCGACGGCTACCAAGTCAGCCGCGAATGCTACAACTCCTATTTCTACGTCGTTGAAGACGAAGAAATTAACGCGCTCGACAAATTCCTGCTGCATGGTAAAGAACTGGTGGACTGGCTCGACGGCGGCTCCGCACTGCACCTGAACCTCGACGAAGCCCTGCCTGAATCCGGCTACCGCTCGCTCTTGGACATCGCCGCACAAACAGGCTGCAACTACTTCTGCGTGAACGTACGCATCACCATCTGCAACGAATGCGGCCATATCGACAAACGCACCTTGCACGCTTGTTCCGCCTGCGGTTCGCACGACATCGACTACGGCACCCGCGTCATCGGCTATCTGAAACGCGTATCTGCATTCAGTAGCGGACGGCGCAAAGAACACGCGCTCAGACATTATCACCGTAAAGCGGCGTAATCGTTAAAAAAGGATTACTTACAAAAGCGAAGGCCGTCTGAAATTTCAGACGGCCTTTAGGATGTTTGGATAGACTGATTCTTTCAATGATATGATTTTAATTAAATTAAACAACAATACTTGACACTTTAATATAATGAATTAACATATAATCTCCTTTAACTCAAACTCGAAAAAAAGCGAGAGACATATGAAAACATCAGCTTTATTAGCAGCTTTATTGGCAGCCCTGTCCCTGTCAGCATGCGGCGGCGGTTCAGGCTCATCTTCTTCTGCCGTTTGTGACGAGTACGAAAAAGCATTTGCCGAAGCAACTAAAGACGTAGATGCCGCAACCAAAGACATGATGCAAAAATCTTTCGAACAAACCAAAGAAGCCCTGAAAAACCTGCCTGCAGACCAACGCGATGCAACTTGTAAAACTTCTTTGGACGCTTTGAAAGGCGTTCCTGCTGCCGAAACTCCTGAAGACAAAGCCGAAGAAGCCAAAGATGCTGCTGAAGAGGCTAAAGAAGATGCAAAAGACGCAGCGGAAGATGCCAAAGAAGCTGCTGAAGATGCTAAAGAAGAAGCTAAATAATATAAATAGCTTTATTGAAAAACGGATTCCAATAATTTGGAATCCGTTTTTTGTTGTGTGAGTTAGGGTAGTTATTTTAGATAAAGCTTTTTCAGTTTTCAGACGGCCATTTCTCATGCCATCTGAAAGCGTTAGTTTTAACTAAGTTGAAATTTACAACAGCAAGCCGTCAATCAAGCAATCGAGTGCGTGCGTACCGCACACACCCTACGCGATGGTTTTGAAGTTCCTCATGATTCATGGGTAGGGTGTGTGGCGCAGCCACGCACGCGGTCGGTAGTTTTTTATAGCATTTACTCCCCAAAACTCATTACCGCCGTTTCTTTCGTCCCGCCCCAATCCAACGGCAACCATCCATCTCGAACATAACGGTGGAACGACGAAAATGCCCAATCGCGGACATTGCCACACAATCCATGTTTGACGGGATTGAAATGGATGTAGTCCGCGCAATGTTGCAAATCCGTTTCGTCGCGCACGGTGTGTTCGTAAAAACGCCGTTGCCAAATACCGCGTTCGTGCCGCCGCTGTTTGCTGGCAGACAGGTTTTCGGCATGAGGGAGATGTGCGGAGAATTTGGTTTTAATCAGCCGCCAGCGCAGGGAATAATCCGCATCATCGGGCGGCAGCGTCCAAATGGCGTGTATATGATTCGGCAGCACGCATACGGCGACGGTTTCAAAGGGATATTGTTTTTGCACATCCATATAAGTCGCACGCAATAAGTCGATATGTTCGACAAGCAGGCGCGATTTTGGATCGGCGAGTTTGACGGTGAAAAAGAATGTGCCGCCGGCAATGAAGTTTCTGCGATAACGCGCCATAGGATTTTTGTTTGTGGTTTGGGGGTTGGAGAAGGAGAATGATCTGTTGTTTAAGGTTTTGGCTTTGTTGAAGCTGACGCTTTCAGACGACATTGGAGGCCGTCTGAAATGTTGAAACAACAAAACCGTCAATCAAGCAACCGCGTGCGTGCGTACCGCACACACCCTACGCGTTGGTTTTTAAGTTCCGAGTGATTCACAGGTAGCGTGTGTGGCGCAGCCACGCACGCGGTCGGTTGGATATGCAGGCTACGGCTTGCTTCAACGAAGTTAAAAGTTAAAACGGCAAGCCGTCAATCAAGCAACCGCGTGCGTGCGTACCGCACACACCCTACACGTTGGCTTTGAAGTTCCGTGCAATTCACAGGTAGGGTGTGTGGCGCAGCCACGCACGCGGTTGGGTGGGTATGCAGGCTACGGCTTGCTGCTGGCTTTTAGATTTCAATCGGATGGTTCAATTGCTGCAACATCTCGTTATCTAATTTCAAATCACAGAATTCACATTCTAATCTTTGCTTAGTTCTATCTACAATTTCTTCCGAGTATGTGTTATCAGTGTTTAGCCTCATAAATTTTGTAGGAATTGTGTATAGTAAGGATTGGTTATTGCAGCATGGGCATTTAACTATAAAGATATTATCATTTAGTCTTCCGGTTGCCTCTGTTTGTTGATTAATTTTTTTTGTGTTGAATGAATTATTATTTTTACGAGCTTTCCAGATATTTCGGGCTCTTTCAATTTCTAATGAAATTTTATTCTTTATATCATCTTGTAGTGTTTGGCTTATGGAAATTAAATTAGGTTGTTTGTTTTTGAAAAAATTATTTAGTCCATTTTTTAGGCCATGTTCATCAATAAAGTTTTTTAAAAATGGATAAAAATCCCTTTTAATCAAATTAATTATTTTAGGCTTATCCATCATGTCATAATTATGGTGCATAATAATGTCTCTTGCGTTTTTTAGTTCAGATAACATTTCCTTGTATTTATTAACTGTATTGGAAAAGATACTTGCTCGATATATAGCTTCTTTTAATGCTATTGTATCTTGATTAACGTTTTCTATTTTTTTGTTTATTGCTTTATTCTCATATATCCATAGATTAGTTATTTTTGCAAAAGTTATTTTTTCATCATTGATTGGACAAATGAAAATAGGATTAATATCAAATAATAGTCCTTTTAATAATCTCTCAATACCAATTGCAAAACTAACAATTACATTCTCTACTCTATAATCATTATCAAATCTATCATTTATTATTGCATCAGTAACATTTTGGAAGTGGCGGTATGAGTGTTGATAAAATTTATTTCCTACATTGTTATACATAAAATGCTCCTATTCCTATAAAAAATTTAATACATTAGCTAAATACTTCCCAGTATAACTCCCCTTAACCTTCGCCACCTGCTCCGGACTACCTTGAGCAATAATCCTGCCCCCGCCATCGCCGCCTTCCGGTCCTAAGTCCACAATCCAATCGGCGGTTTTAATCACGTCCAGATTATGCTCGATAATCACAATCGAGTTGCCTTTGCCTTTCAGACGACCTATGACTTCCAGTAACAAGGCGATGTCGGCGAAGTGCAGGCCGGTGGTGGGTTCGTCGAGGATGTAGAGCGTTCTGCCGGTGTCGCGTTTGGAGAGTTCCAAGGCGAGTTTGACGCGTTGGGCTTCGCCGCCGGAGAGGGTGGTGGCGGATTGGCCGAGGCGGATGTAGCCCAGGCCTACGTCCATCAGGGTTTGCAGTTTGCGCGATACGGTGGGGACGGCGTCGAAAAATTCGCGGGCTTCTTCGACGGTCATGTCGAGGACTTGGCTGATGTTTTTGCCTTTGTATTGGATTTCGAGCGTTTCGCGGTTGTAGCGTTTGCCGTGGCAGACTTCGCAGGGGACGTATACGTCGGGCAGGAAGTGCATTTCGACTTTAATCACCCCATCGCCTTGGCAGGCTTCGCAGCGGCCGCCTTTGACGTTGAAGGAGAATCTGCCGACGTTGTAGCCGCGTTCGCGCGAGAGGGGTACGCCGGCGAAGAGTTCGCGGATGGGAGTGAACAGGCCGGTGTAGGTGGCGGGGTTGGAGCGCGGGGTGCGGCCGATGGGGGATTGGTCGACGTTGATGACTTTGTCGAGGTGTTCGAGTCCGCGGATGTCGTCGTATGGGGCGGGTTCTTCTTGGGCGCGGTTGAGTTCGCGGGCGGTGATTTTGGCGAGGGTGTCGTTAATCAAGGTGGATTTGCCGCTGCCGGATACGCCGGTGATGCAGGTAATCAAGCCCAAAGGCAGCCTGAAAGTGAGGTTTTTGAGGTTGTTGCCGCGCGCGCCTTTGAGGACGAGCATTCGGTCGGGATTGACGGGCGTGCGTTCAGACGGCACGGCAATGGATTTTTTGCCGCTGAGGTATTGTCCGGTAACGGAGTTTTCGCATTTGGCGACGTTTTCGGGGGTGTCGGCAATCAGTACGTTGCCGCCGTGTTCGCCCGCGCCGGGGCCCATATCGACGACGAAATCGGCTTCGCGGATGGCGTCTTCGTCGTGTTCGACCACAATCACGCTGTTGCCTAAATCGCGCAGGCGTTTGAGGGTGGCGAGCAGGCGGTCGTTGTCGCGCTGGTGCAGGCCGATGGAGGGTTCGTCCAATACATACATTACGCCGGTCAGGCCGCTGCCGATTTGGCTGGCGAGGCGGATGCGCTGGGCTTCGCCGCCGGAAAGGGTTTCGGCGGAGCGGGAGAGATTCAGGTAATCCAGCCCGACGTTAATCAGGAAGCCGAGCCGCTCGGTGATTTCTTTGAGGATTTTTTCGGCGATTTGTTTTTTGTTGCCGTCCAAATCCAGCGTTTCAAAGAATTGGTGGGTTTTGGTCAGCGGCCAGGCGGAGACTTCGTGCAGCGGTTCGCCGCTGACGTAAACGTAGCGGGCTTCTTTGCGCAAACGTGCGCCGCCGCAGCTCGGGCAGGCGCGGTGGTTTTGGTATTCGCGCAGTTTTTCGCGCACGGTTTCGCTGTCGGTTTCGCGGTAGCGGCGTTCGAGATTGGGAATGATGCCTTCAAAGGCGTGGCTGCGGTTGAAGGTGGTACCGCGTTCGGATAGGTAAGTGAAATCAATGACTTCTTTGCCTGAGCCGTGCAACACGACTTTTTTCACTTTTTCAGGTAGCGTTTCCCAAGCAGCCTGCACGTCGAAACCGTAATGCCGCGCCAACGACTGAATCATTTGGAAATAGAATTGGTTGCGCTTGTCCCAGCCGTCAATTGCGCCCGAAGCCAGCGACAATTCGGGATGAGCGACCACTTTTTCGGGGTCGAAGAAATTGGTGTTGCCCAAGCCGTCGCAAGTCGGACAGGAACCCATCGGGTTGTTGAACGAAAAGAGGCGCGGCTCCAGTTCGGGCAGGCTGTACGAACACACAGGGCAGGCAAACCGCGCGGAAAACCAATGCTCTTCGCCGCTGTCCATCTCCATCGCCAGCGCGCGCTCGTTGCCGTGGCGCAGCGCGGTTTCAAAACTTTCCGCCAGCCGCTGCTTGATGTCCGCCTTCACTTTCACGCGGTCGATGACCACGTCGATATTGTGCTTGATGTTTTTTTCCAGCTTCGGCACTTCGTCCAACTGATAAACTTCGCCGTCCACGCGCACCCGCGCAAAACCCTGCGCCTGCAAGTCGGCAAAGAAATCGACAAACTCGCCCTTACGCTCGCGCACCGCCGGCGCCAGAATCATCACGCGCGTGTCTTCCGGCAGCTTCAAGACGGCATCGACCATCTGCGATACGGTTTGGCTCGACAGCGGCAGATTGTGTTCGGGGCAATACGGCGTGCCGACGCGGGCGTACAAAAGGCGCAGGTAATCATGGATTTCCGTAACCGTGCCGACGGTGGAACGCGGATTGTGGCTGGTGGATTTCTGCTCGATGGAAATCGCAGGCGACAGGCCTTCAATCAAATCAACGTCGGGTTTGTCCATCATCTGCAAAAACTGCCGCGCATAGGCGGACAGGCTCTCGACATAACGCCGCTGCCCTTCGGCATACAGCGTGTCAAACGCCAGCGACGACTTGCCGCTGCCCGACAGCCCTGTAACCACCACCAGCTTGTGGCGCGGAATGTCCAAATCGACGTTTTTCAAATTATGCGTGCGCGCGCCGCGGATGCGGATGGTGTCGTTGTCGTGTGAATGTTTGGGATGATGGTTGCACATGGTGTCAGGCCGTCTGAAAAATAAAATAAACGGCTATTGTAGCACTTTTCAAATGACAGACTGGATAGATAAAGCATTTGATATAAAAGAAACAAAGAGGCCGTCTGAAAATATGTTTTCAGACGGCCTTGATATAGATGGATCAGCTTATCAGTCGATTTTGCGGAGAATTTCGCGCAGGGCTTTTTGCCAGTCGGACGGTTTGATACCGAACTCGGTCTCTAGGCGTGAGCAATCCATAATGCTGTATGCCGGACGCGGAGCGGGCAGGGGGTATTGATCGGTGGTGATTGCGTGCAGTTCCGGAATGCGGAAGCTGTCGTCTAATTGGTGGGCCGTCTGAAAGATGGCTTTGGTAAATTCGTACCATGTTGCCGATTTATTGCCACAGTAATGGAAGATACCGCGTGGGGAAGTAGGCTGTTGCAATAAACTGATGATGGCATGAGCCAAGTCGCCTGCATAAGTCGGGCAACCGGTTTGGTCATGAACGATGGAGAGGGAGTCACGTTCTTTAGCAAGGCGCAACATGGTTTTGACGAAATTGCTGCCGTATTCGCTAAACAGCCATGAAGTACGGACGATTGTACTTTCCGGATGCGCGGCTAAAGCCAAAAGCTCGCCTGCAACTTTGGATTGACCGTAAGTGCTGCGCGGATTGGTGTAGTCGGTTTCGCGGTAAGGGCGTTTGCCTTCGCCGTCGAATACATAATCAGTGGAAATATGAATAAAGCGCGCGTGTGCGGCGCGGGCGGCTGCGGCCAGGTTGTGAACAGCGGTTGCGTTGACGGCAAAAGCAGCCTCTGCGTTTTCTTCTGCTTTATCGACGGCAGTGTAAGCCGCGGCATTAACGATGGCATCTGGTTGGAAGTTTTTGATCATGTGATGCACGGCTTCGGTATCGGTAATGTCCAGCGAAGTAGAATCGGTAGCAATCAGTTCCCAATCTTCGGGCAGGCGGTCGCGCAGACAGCGGGCAAGCTGGCCTTTGGCTCCGGTCAATAAAGTACGCATGGTTGAGTATCTCCTCTGATAGCTGTTAAATAGGTATTCGTGTCATTATAGTGTAAATACGACAAATTCACATTATTGACGTAGAACAAAATGCGGATGCGGCTGTATTTGGGCAAATTATCGATATCATCTATCCACAATAATAACCACTTATTGGTATTATGTTTGCTTACTATAACTATAGTTAAAGTTCAGCTTTCAACAAGATAGATAAAGGATCTATGCTGTTTGAGAGAGTGTGAATCAATGTTGATGTTTTTATTGTTGCTAGGATAATGGAATTTAAAAACAGGCAAAACTCCGTCCTTTTGTCGGAAAATTCTACCGTTTGATATTTTTCAGTAAATATCTTGAAAAATATAACTAAAATAATAATTGAGCAAGGGCGGATTTGCTCGTTCCTCTAGCTCGATATCTTTATTAACCATTTTGGGAGTAATTATTATGGCAAGATCTTACAGCGGGTCTCGTGGACCCCAGGCTAGTAAGCCTTACTGCTCTTCTATTCCAGGGCGTTCCGACCCAGCTCACTTCTGCGGTTCATCAAAATCTTCTGGTTCTACCGGCAGCACCGCTAGAATTGGCGTGCCGCCAATAGTTAATGTGGTACCTGGTTCACCTTACCACCCTTGGCACACCAAACCACAACCAAAACTTCGGCGTATACCACGTCCACTAAACCCTGAGCCACACCCACAACCGCAACCGCAACCACAAAAACCTCATCGTAGACCACCTCAACCAAAACCTGAGCCACACCCACAACCGCAACCGCAACCGCAACCACAACCAAAACCTCAGCCTAAGCCACAACCAAAACCTGAGCCTAAGCCACAACCAAAACCTGAGCCTAAGCCAGACTGCAAAGGCTGTGCTGACGACCATAACCAAGACAACTCATACGGTCACGAAGACAAAAACCCAGGTAATATCATCCGACCCAACGTTATCCGCGGTACTGATGCTAAAGATACCATTTATGGTACTGCTGGCGAAGACATCATCTACGGTGGCAACGGCGCAGACGTAATCTACGCCGGTGCAGGTAATGACACCATTTACGGTGATGCCGACGGTGACTCTCTGTACGGTGAAGAAGGTAAAGACTACCTGCAAGGTGGTGACGGTAACGACTACCTGAACGGTGGTTCCGGTGCTGACATCATGCGCGGTGGCGACGGTAACGACGTTTATTTCGTTGACGATGCCGACGACCAAGTTATCGAGTACGGTAATCTGAACGGCGGTATCGATACTGTTCGCACAGTTATCGACTACACCTTGACCGATAACGTTGAAAACCTGTTTTTGCAAGGTATGCAAAACCTGAACGGTACCGGTAACTCTTTGAACAACAACATCGAAGGTAACGGCGGCAACAACCATCTGTACGGTTTGGCCGGCGATGACTGCCTGGTTGGTAAAGACGGTAACGACTACCTCGACGGCGGTGTCGGCAACGACATCCTGATCGGCGGTACCGGTAACGACACTTACTTCTTCGACAAAGGTTACGGTCACGACACTATCCGTGAGGAAAGCGGTAATGACACCCTGTTGTTCGGTAAAGGCATTGCAGCTTCCGACGTATTGCTGAGCAAATCAGGTGCTAACCTGACTGTTTCTGTCGGTTCTGACAGCATCACCATCGACGACTGGTTCACCGGTAACAATCACAAAGTTGAAAACTTCAAATTTGCTGACGGTAGCACTTACCAAGTAACCGGCCACGGCGACTACTACTCTCTGTCTGCTGTGAACCACATCCAAGAACAGACTCAAGTTTCTGGATGGTGATTTTCAGGGTTCTTCTCTGAAATCAACGGTTAAGGCCGTCTGAAACCAAAATATAAGGTTTCAGACGGCCTTTATTTTGTAAACAATCTGACGAAAAATTCCAAATTGGGCTAAAATATCGCATTCTTCTGTCTATCTAAGAGATACCCGAAATGTCTGAAATCAGCTTGAAAAAAATCTACTCCGGCAAAGTACGCGATTTGTACGAAATTGACGATAAACGTATGTTGATGGTTGCTTCCGACCGACTGTCTGCATTTGATGTGATTTTGGATGACCCGATTCCGGGTAAAGGGGAGATTCTGACGCAGATTTCCAATTTTTGGTTTAAAAAACTGGCTCATATTATGCCTAACCACTTTACCGGCCATACCGTTTACGATGTTTTGCCTGAAAACGAAGCCAAAGTTTTAGAAAAACGCGCCGTCGTGGCTAAAAAACTCACTCCGGTGAAAGTGGAGGCTATTGTGCGCGGTTATCTGGCAGGCAGCGGTTGGAAAGATTATCAAAAGACAGGCTCTGTCTGCGGTATTCAACTGCCTGAAGATATGCAGGAAGCGCAACAACTGCCTGAAGTGATTTTTACGCCATCGACCAAAGCTGAGGTTGGCGATCATGATGAAAACATTAGCTTTGAAGAATGCGAACGCATTATCGGAAAAGAATTGGCGGCGGAAGTACGCGCCAAAGCGATTCAGCTTTATACAGAAGCGGCCGAATATGCGAAATCTCGCGGTATTATTATTTGCGATACCAAGTTTGAATTTGGTTTGGATGAAGAAGGTACGCTGACTTTGATGGACGAAGTGTTGACACCTGACTCCAGCCGTTTTTGGCCTGCCGACCAATATAAAGTAGGCACCAATCCTCCGTCTTTTGACAAACAATTTGTCCGCGACTGGTTGGAGCAAAGTGGCTGGAACAAAAAAGCGCCGGCGCCTAAAGTGCCTGCCGATGTGATTCAAAAAACAGTCGAAAAATATCAGGAAGCATTGACTTTACTGACTCAGGATTAATTTTTAAGTTTGAAGGCCGTCTGAAAGTGATATGTTTCAGACGGCCTTTTTATTGTATCAATACTGGATTTTAAGGATGGTTGCCTTTATAATCGAGAGTTGTTTTCAGTGCCTTAAAGGCCGTCTGAAAGCTTGTTTATAACCTGCCGCACGGTCTGAAACCCTAACTATGCACATTCGGATTTTAGTGTGCATTATTAGTGTTTTAGCAGTGCGGTATTTTGAAAGGAACAATAATGTTCAATAAACACGTTAAGACCTTCCAATACGGTAATCAAACCGTTACTTTGGAAACCGGCGAAATTGCTCGCCAAGCCGCTGCTGCCGTTAAAGTATCCATGGGCGACACCGTTGTTTTGGTTGCCGTTACTACCAACAAAGAAGTGAAAGAAGGCCAAGACTTCTTCCCTCTGACTGTCGATTACCTCGAGCGTACTTACGCAGCAGGTAAAATCCCCGGCGGTTTCTTCAAACGTGAAGGCAAACAAAGCGAAAAAGAAATCCTGACCAGCCGTCTGATCGACCGTCCGATTCGTCCTTTATTCCCTGAAGGTTTCTACCACGACATCCAAATCGTAGCGATGGTCGTGTCTGTTGACCCTGAAATCGATTCTGACATTCCTGCAATGTTGGGCGCGTCTGCCGCGCTGGTGTTGAGCGGCGTACCGTTTGCCGGTCCGATTGGTGCGGCACGCGTGGGTTATGTAAACGGCGTGTACGTTTTGAACCCGACTAAAGCCGAATTGGCTAAATCACAATTAGACTTGGTTGTTGCCGGTACTTCTAAAGCCGTGTTGATGGTGGAATCCGAAGCCGACATCTTGTCTGAAGAAGTGATGCTGGGTGCGGTTGTTTACGGTCACGATCAAATGCAAGTGGCCATCAACGCCATCAATGAGTTTGCCGACGAAGTCAACCCGGAAGTCTGGGATTGGAAAGCTCCTGAAACCAATGAAGAATTGGTTGCAAAAGTACGCGAAATTGCCGGTGAAACCATTAAAGAAGCGTTCAAAATCCGTCAAAAACAAGCGCGTTCTGCCAAATTGGACGAAGCTTGGAATGCTGTAAAAGAAGCGTTGATTACCGAAGAAACCGACACTTTGGCAGCCAACGAAATCAAAGGCATTTTCAAACACTTGGAAGCCGATGTTGTCCGCAGCCAAATTTTGGACGGCCAGCCGCGTATTGATGGTCGCGACACCCGTACCGTTCGTCCGCTGAACATTCAAACCGGCGTATTGCCGCGCACTCACGGTTCTGCACTGTTTACCCGTGGCGAAACCCAAGCTTTGGCGATTGCAACTTTGGGTACTTCACGCGACGAGCAAATCATTGATGCGCTCTCCGGAGAATACACCGACCGCTTCATGCTGCACTACAACTTCCCTCCATACTCTACCGGCGAAGTGGGCCGCGTAGGTGCGCCAAAACGTCGTGAAATCGGTCACGGCCGCTTGGCTAAACGTGCGTTGTTGGCCGTATTGCCAGAACCTGAAGATTTCAGCTACACCATGCGCGTGGTTTCTGAAATTACCGAATCTAACGGCTCTTCTTCTATGGCTTCCGTCTGCGGCGGCTGCTTGAGCCTGTTGTCTGCCGGTGTGCCTTTGAAAGCACACGTTGCCGGTATCGCCATGGGTCTGATTTTGGACAACAACAAATTTGCAGTCCTGACCGACATCTTGGGTGATGAAGACCACTTGGGCGATATGGACTTTAAAGTAGCCGGTACAACCGAAGGTGTGACCGCGTTGCAAATGGACATCAAAATCCAAGGCATTACCAAAGAAATCATGCAAATCGCTTTGGCTCAAGCCAAAGAAGCACGTTTGCACATCTTGGATCAGATGAAAGCTGCCGTTGCAGGCCCGCAAGAGCTGTCTGCACACGCCCCACGCTTATTCACTATGAAAATCAACCAAGACAAAATCCGTGATGTTATTGGTAAAGGTGGCGAAACCATTCGTTCGATTACCGCTGAAACCGGTACTGAAATCAACATCGCTGAAGACGGTACCATCACTATCGCTGCGACTACTCAAGAAGCAGGCGATGCAGCGAAAAAACGCATCGAAGAAATCACTGCTGAAGTGGAAGTGGGCAAAGTGTACGAAGGTACTGTGGTTAAAATCCTCGACAACAACGTTGGCGCGATTGTCAGCGTGATGCCGGGCAAAGACGGTTTGGTACACATCAGCCAAATCGCCCACGAGCGCGTACGCAATGTCAGCGACTACCTGCAAGTAGGTCAGGTTGTGAACGTGAAAGCATTGGAAGTAGACGACCGTGGCCGCGTACGCCTGTCTATCAAAGCTTTGCTGGAAGCCTCTGCTCGCGAAGAGAAAGCAGCCGAATAATCTGATTATTCAAGCTTGAAACAAAAGGCCGTCTGAAAATTTCAGACGGCCTTTTGTTTATTTAAAAGATGAGTATAAAAAACAGGTTTCGCCTTTACTTTGATAAAAGGGATTACTACAATGATTGCAATTTAATAAATATATTTATCTCTCAAGGAGTATGCAATGAATGCTACGCAATTAATCAGCCGGCTGACGCAAACCGTCGGTGAAAAATACATCATCACAGACCCGGCAAAAACCGAACAATACCGTCAAGGCTATCGTTTTGGCGAAGGCAAGGCGTTGGCAGTTGTCCGTCCGGGTACGGTTTTGGAAATGTGGCAAATTTTGCAGGCGTGTGTTGAGGCTGATGTTATCGTGATTACGCAGGCCGCCAATACCGGTCTGACTGGCGGCTCGACTCCTGACGGTAATGATTACGACCGCGATATCGTGATTGTGAATACCATGCGTCTGAACATCATTCAGCCGATTAACAATAACGAACAGGTTGTCTGCCTACCCGGTTCTACCCTGAATCAATTGGAGCTGCTGCTGAAACCTTTGGGCCGTGAGCCACACTCCGTGATCGGCTCGTCCTGTATCGGTGCTTCTGTATTGGGTGGCGTATGTAATAACTCCGGCGGCGCTTTGGTACAGCGTGGCCCGGCTTATACGGAAATGGCTCTGTTTGCACAAATCAACGAAGAGGGCAAACTGGAGCTGGTCAACCATTTGGGCATTGATTTGGGCGAAACCCCTGAAGAGATTTTGACCAACTTGCAAGGTTTCCATTATCAGCGAAAAGACATTACGCAAGATGCCGGCAAGGGCCATGACCATGCTTATTGCGACCATGTGCGCAAAGTGGATGAGCCGACGGCTGCACGCTTTAATGCCGACCCTGCACGCCATTACGAGGCTTCGGGCTGCGCGGGCAAGCTGATGGTGTTTGCTGTGCGTCTGGATACTTTCCCGCAAGAAAAACAAACTGCCGTGTTCTATATGGGCACCAATGATATTAATGAGCTGACCGATATTCGTCGTGTTGCTTTGAGTGAGTTTAAAAACCTGCCTATTTCCGGTGAGTATATCCATCGTCATGCTTTTGATATTGCTGCCGTTTATGGTAAAGATACTTTTTATATCATTAAGACGTTCGGTACCCACCAACTTCCGAAACTGTTTGATCTGAAAGCCCGTGTGGATAGATTCAGCAAAAAGATAAGTTTCTTACCAAAACACTTCTCTGATAAATTCATGCAACTGATCAGTAAAATTTTGCCCGATCACTTGCCGAAGTCTATGCGCAACTATCGGGATAAATATGAACATCACCTGATTTTAAAAATGGGTGGCGAGGGCGTAGAAGAAGCGCGTGCTTTCTTGAAGGAATATTTTGCAACCCATGGCGGCGCATTCTTCGAATGTAATGCCGAAGAAACGCAGGCGGCCATGCTGCATCGCTTTGCTGTGGCTTCTGCCGCGATCCGTTACCGTTCTGTACATGATGATGAAGTAGAGGATTTGGTTGCACTCGATATCGCCTTGCGCCGTGATGATCGTGATTGGTTTGAAACACTGCCGCCCGAAATCGACAATAAAATCATCCATA
Organism: Neisseria sp. P0009.S008; assembly: GCF_051958615.1. Taxonomy (NCBI): domain Bacteria; kingdom Pseudomonadati; phylum Pseudomonadota; class Betaproteobacteria; order Neisseriales; family Neisseriaceae; genus Neisseria; species Neisseria sp. P0009.S008. The sequence goes on along the minus strand of NZ_JBQCVG010000004.1, from coordinate 130,096 downwards.
AATTGTATTACGGACATTTTATGTGTCATGTGTTCCATCAGGACTACATCATTAAAAAAGGCAACGACTGTATGGCTTTGGAACATGAAATGCTCCATCTGCTTGATCAACGTGGCGCGCAATATCCTGCTGAGCATAATGTCGGTCATCTGTATGAAGCCAAGCCCGAGCTGAAACAGTTCTATAAGAAACTTGACCCGACCAACAGCTTCAACCCTGGTATCGGTAAAACCAGTAAGAAGAAAAACTGGGCTGAATAAAGCATAGTCAAAACAAAGGCCGTCTGAACTTTTCAGACGGCCTTTTTGTATGTTTGCTTATCAGAACAGGTTGCTGATGAAAATCAGCAGAATGACCAAGGGCACGAGGTATTTTACATAGGCAAACCAGATATTGACGGTGGTATGGTTGCCTTTGTAGAGCAATTCGTCCTTCGCTTCATCTTTCATCACGAAGCCGACGAACAAGGCAGAGCCAAGCGCGGTCAGCATAAACAGGATGTTGCCGCTGATATAGTCAAAGGCATCAAAAATGTTTTTACCAAACACGGAAATATCTTTCCATGGGCCGTAGCTCAAGATGGACGGGATATTGCCGAAGATAAAAATACCTGCCAGTACGATGGTAATCGCGGCTGCGCGGCGGATTTTGGTTTTCTCCTGAATGGTTGTAATCAACACTTCATAAATGGTCAGAGAAGTGGTCAGCGCGGCAATCAGAAGCAGGGAGAAGAAAATCACTGCAAACACAGGGCCCGCCCACATATTGGAGAACACGATCGGCAGGCTTTGGAACACCAGCGTCGGGCCGGAGTTAGGGGCAACGCCAAAGCTGAAGAGGGAAGGGAAAATCATGAAGCCCGCCAACACGGCAATCAAAGTATTGGTAATCGCGGTAATTACGGCCGTCTGAACCAGATTTTCATTTTTATCCAGATAGCTGGATAACGTAATCATCACGCCGAAACCCAAGCTCAAGGCGAAGAATACTTGTCCCAAAACGAAGACGAACAGTTCGGCGGTAATTTTGCTGAAGTCAGGTTTCAGATAGAAGGTAATGCCTTCCATTGCGCCCGGCAGGGTAACGTTGCGCACAACCATGGCAATCAGGAATAAAAACAGCAAAGGCATCAGGTATTTTGCCGCTTTTTCAATCCCGCCGATCACGCCTTTGACCAAGATCCATTGGTTCACAACCACAAATAGGAAGGTGTAGAAAGCAATTTCCCAAGGGCTGTTTTCGATGTGTTCCGTAAAGAAGCTTTTGGTGACTTCGCCGGAAACCGGACTGGAAATGTCCAAATTACCGCCGATGATATTGATGATGTAGCTGATCACCCAGCCGCCGAGCACCATGTAATAGGCCATGATGCCGAATGCGCCGAGCAGGCCCATCCAACCGACCAATTTCCAAACTTTGGCAACGGGTTTGCCATTCATTGTGCCGCCAAACGCATCCAGCGCGTTCACGCCTTTACGGCGGCCGATGACGTTTTCCACCAAAATCATCGGAATACCGATGACCAGCATGGCAATACAGAACAGAAACACATACGCGCCGCCGCCGTTTTCACCGACCAAATACGGGAAACGCCATGTTGCGCCAAAGCCGACAGTCGCGCCGGCAACGGTAAGGATGTAAGTCAAACGGTTGGACCAGGTTTGACGGGGTTGATTGGAAGACATAAATACTCAGATGTATAAAAACAAAGACAACATTTTACCGCAAAGATTTAACGAATCTTGACTAAAGTCTAAAAAGAAAATTAGTTAAAAAAACCATGTAGTGAAGAATTTTTAGTGGATTTATCTGGTTTGATTGGTATTAAAACCTGCAAACAGAGAATTTGGCTGAAGCGATATGAATGATTGAAAGAGCCGTAACGATAAAGGCCGTCTGAAAAGTAGGATATGGGAAAAGGTTGTTGTGAGGATATTGGATAGCACCAAGGTGTGCTTTCAAGTATGTCGGCAACAAAGATGGTATTTATCTAAGGCTGTCTAATAACATCCTGTAACCTTAGCTTGGATAGTCGCTGATGGTTTTTCTTTCTATAAAACGATTTGTCTGAAATGGGAACGGCACAGATTGATGCGGAAGAGACGAGAAAGAGAAAAGGAGTAATGGCAAGTTAATGAGTGGAGACGGGGTTTAGCAATGATGGCTTCTTTAGATGAGATGGGCCGTCTGAAAGTACGCCCGCTTGGTTGCCAAATTTTAGATAAAAAAAACCATCTATACTAAGGGGAAAGTATAGATGGCCAAACACATTACGGGGAAAACGTCTTACTCACTTACTCACTTCTTTCGAAGCAAGCGTTACTCAGACAGGCGAATTATACAATAGTTCAGTCTTCACAGTGTTAAATTCTGTTAAATAAAAATAATAAGGTTTAGATTTTTGATTTTAAATAAATAAAAAATCCATATTGTTTAAAAATTTATCGAAAAAATTTGGAATTTTTTTAGATTTGGATAAATTTCCATTCTCCGGCGGCTAAATCATCGACATTCCAGTCGCCGAATTCCTCACGGTGGAGCTGCTCGACACGGTTGCCTGCGGCCGCAACCATGCGTTTGACCTGATGGTATTTACCCTCGGTAATAGTCATCATCAATGTGGTTGGGTCGGCCAATACTGCTTCGGCTGCGGCAACGGTTTCATTATCGTCATGCAGGAGGACGCCGTTTTTGAGTGTGGTGCAAAGGGTATCGTCGGCAGGATGTTTCAAAGTGACGCGGTAGAGCTTCGGAACTTTGTGTTTGGGCGAGGTAACGCGGTGGTTAAATTGCCCGTCGTTGGTAATCAGAATAATGCCGGTTGTGTCTGCATCCAAGCGGCCGACTGCCTGCATATCGATATTGCGCATGTGGTCGGGAAACAGGCTGAAGATGCTTGGATATTGCTGAGGTTTGTGCGAAGTCTCGTAATCCGCAGGCTTATGAAGCAGAATGTAGAAATGGGGCATGGGGACGGCGGCAATTTCTTCGCCGTCAACAGACAGGGTGTGCACTTGAGACGGGTCGATATCGTCTTTGGCACGATTATGAATTTCGCCGTTGATGGCAATGCAGTCGTTGTCTATCAGCCATTGGCATTGCTTGCGGCTGCCGAGGCCTTGCGATTGGATGTATTTGAGCAGTTGCATGGTTGAAAAGTAGGAAATATTCAGACGGCCTTTATTGTACTGGAAAATCGGTGTTTAGGCCGTCTGAAAAGTAGGGGCAAAAAAATCGCCCCTTTAAAATGTTAAGGGGCGCAAAAGGAACACAAACCACTACCAAAAACTGTTACAGGGCAAATTCTCCTATTTGATGTGTTGCCGGATAAAGTGCTTTCATCAAGTCATGTGGTGAAAGCAAGAAATCTTTGCTGTTTGTCGTCAGACGGCCTTGCTGCGGCGTCAGCTCAAGCAATCGGGCGTTTGCCGACTGGATAAACTTGTTTTTCGTGCGCTGCATTTTTCTTTGCAGGGCGGAAACAACGCGGTTGTACAGACTGTCTTTTTGTTTGACTTCGCGTGTACCGGCAACCCAGCTCAAGCGTGTATTGCCATCTTCATCTTCAATCAGCAGGATGCCGGTTTCTGATTGGGGCGATTTACCCATGCAAGGGAGCCAAACATAATATCGGCCATCTAAAGTAATGAATACTGCGTCATGTACTTCACATTCGTCGCAACACTTGGTAGCGATTAAAGAGCGGATGGCTTGTTGGTGCAGTCTCAGAATGTCAAGGGAGACTTGCTTAAAAATACTTTCGGGCATTTTCTTCTCCTTTCATTCTGTTGTGCGGTTGTTTTGTTTCGATGGGTTGTATTATACGGCGATTTTTTAAATTTGCAAATGATAATTGTTCCTATTATTTAATTTATAAGTAAGGTATTAATTATTAAGGAAATTAAATTTAAAAAATTTTTTAGAAATTGGGTTTTATACTCAAAAATGTTGTAATAGATGGCCATTAAATGAGAAAAGAATAAAGGCCGTCTGAAAAAATCCAGCTATAAAAAGGTATTTCAAAAGCAGCTAAAGTTTTGCTGACTATACATTTCAGACGGCCTTCAGTATGATTCAGGACGTTTTGATAATTGCAGAAACTACCAACCATGAGCCAACGTCAGATTATCCTCGATACGGAGACCACGGGTCTTTATCCTGAAAACGGCGACCGTCTGGTCGAATTTGCCGGCTTGGAAATGATAAACCGCCAAATGACCGACTCCACCCTTCATTTATATGTCCACCCCGAACGCGATATGCCGGAGGAAGCAGCGAAGGTGCATGGTTTGACGATTGAAGTATTGGAAGCGAAGAATGCGCCGCCGTTTGCTCAAGTGGGTAAACAGATTGCCGACTTTATCCGTGGCGCAGAGCTGATTATCCATAATGCCAAGTTTGATGTCGGCTTCCTGAATATGGAATTCCGCCGCATGGGTTTGCCTTCTATTGAGGAACTCGGTTGCAAAGTTACAGACACGCTGGCCATGGCGCGTGAAATGTTTCCGGGGCAAAAGGCAAGCTTGGATGCGTTGTGTAACCGCTTTTCCGTTGACCGCAGCAAACGTGTCTTGCATGGCGCGTTAATCGACTGCGAGCTTTTGGGTGAAGTCTATCTTGCCATGACGCGTCAGCAGTTCGACCTGATGGGCGGCGAGGCGGAAGAAGAGGGCGAAGTCAAACAAACCGTTATTGCCGAAACCAAACGTACGTCGCAGTTGAAAGTCATCAAAGCCAACGCAGACGAGCTGGCCGCACATGAAAAATATTTGGACGATTTGGGCGAGGCGTGTGTATGGCGCAAGGCCGAAACTTCTGATGAAGCCAATGCCGGAGCGTCAGCATGATACGTCGCAATATCGCTTTAATTCCTGCTGCCGGTGTGGGAGCGCGATTTGGCGCAGGAAAACCTAAACAATATGTTGAAATCAATGGTAAAACCGTATTGCAACATACCATAGAAATCTTTGAGCAACACTCCCGTATAGATTTAATTGCCGTTATTCTTTCGCTGGAAGATTCGGTTTTTCAGACGGCCCTGTCTGAGAAAGTACGCGTCTTTCGAGTAGGCGGCGCAAGTCGTGCCGAAACGGTACGCAATGGTGTGTCCACTTTATTGGAGCAAGGTTTGGCCGAGGCGAAAGACAATATTTTGGTTCATGATGCCGCGCGCTGTTGCCTGCCTGCTGAAGCGCTAACGCGTTTGCTTGATGAGGCGGGTGAGAATGATGAAGGCGGTATTTTGGCCATACCGGTGGCCGATACGCTCAAGCGCTCAGACGGCAGTCATCATATTGATGAAACCGTTGCGCGTGTAGGATTATGGCAGGCGCAAACGCCGCAGCTTTTTCAGACGGCTTTGTTACACCGTGCTTTATCGGTTGATGATTTAAGTGAGATTACGGATGAAGCATCAGCGGTTGAAAAACTGGGTATCCGACCGCGCTTGGTGCAAGGCGATACGCGCAATTTGAAATTGACGCTGCCGCAAGACGAATACATTGTCAGATTGTTGCTCAAGGCCGTCTGAACAATCAAAACCCATTATTTAAGGAAACAAACATGAATATCCGTGTCGGACAGGGCTACGATGTCCATCAGTTGGTCGAAGGCCGAGATTTGATACTCGGCGGTATCAACATTCCGTTTGAAAAAGGATTGCTGGGTCATTCAGATGCCGATGCGCTTTTGCATGCGATTACCGATGCCCTGTTGGGGGCAGCCGGTTTGGGCGATATCGGCAGTCATTTTCCTGATACCGCAGCCGAATTCAAAGATGCAGACAGCCGTGTGCTGTTGCGCAAGGCTTATCAAAGCGTGCAGGCATTGGGTTGGAAGGTGGTTAATGTCGATACGACCGTGATTGCGCAAAAGCCAAAACTTACGCCGCATATTCCGGCAATGCGCGCCAATATTGCTGCAGATTTGGGGTTGCCTGAAAACTGCGTGAACATCAAGGGTAAAACCAACGAAAAACTTGGCTATCTGGGACGTATGGAAGCCATTGAAGCGCAAGCGGCAGTATTGCTGATTAAGGCCTAAGAGCTTAAAATTACTTTATTATTCAAACTGAAAGACTGACAACATGGCAACTCAAGACGAACTCAAACGTATTGCCGCCGAAAAAGCGGTGGAATTTGTTCCTGAAAACGAATACATCGGTATCGGTACCGGCTCTACCATCAACTTCTTTATCGAAGCTTTGGGTAAAAGCGGTAAGAAAATCAAGGGTGCCGTGTCTACTTCTAAAAAATCCAGCGAGCTTTTGGCGAAATACGAGATTCCAGAAGTTTCACTGAATGAAGTGATGGGTTTGGCGGTTTATGTTGATGGCGCTGACGAAGTCAACCACGCGCTGCAAATGATTAAAGGCGGCGGCGGTGCGCATTTGAATGAAAAAATCGTGGCCAGCGCATCCGATAAATTTGTTTGTATCGCCGATGAAAGCAAATATGTTTCCCGTTTGGGCAAATTTCCATTGCCGGTAGAAGTGGTTGAAAATGCCCGTTCGTTGGTGTCGCGCAAACTGCTTGCGATGGGCGGACAGCCTGAGTTGCGTGTCGGTTATACTACTTTCTATGGCAATCAAATCGTCGATGTTCATGGCCTCAATATTGACCAAGCCCTGAAAATGGAAGACGAAATCAATAAAATCACCGGCGTACTCGAAAACGGTATTTTTGCCCGTGATGCCGCCGATGTGTTGATTTTGGGTACAGCAGAAGGTGCAAAAGTCATTCTGCCTTGTCAGGATTAATGGAGATTAATCAATCTTAAAGGCCGTCTGAAAGTGCATCAGGTCTTTCAGACGGCCTTCAATTTGGCAAAATATGCAAATCAGTAAAATTATAAAATGGTTGCCCGTTGTTTTATCTGTTTTGGGCGCGCTTGGTTACAGCTCACGCGATACCGAGTTGATTCGTACAGGGGTAAGCGTTGCTGCAACATTGGCGCAAGGCGACAATATCGGTTTGGAAAAGGTCAATGAATGGCTGGGAGAAAATGTCGTCAAAGCCACATCTGACACCAAAGCCGAAGCTAAACCCAAACCGGAACAAAAACAAAAGTCATCGCGACAATCCTACACATACAACGGAAAAATCATCAAAATCCATGATGGCGATACCATACACATTATCGATAGCGACGGCAGGAAACACAAAATCCGCATGGCCTATATCGATGCGCCGGAAATCAACCAGGCTTATGGTACGCAATCACGAGACAATCTTATTGATGCAGCATTGAATAAAAAAGCCAAAGTCCGCGTGTTTGAAGCCGACCGCTACCAGCGCGAAGTTGCACAAGTATCAGTCGGCACGATTGACTTGAATTTGATGCAGATACGGGATGGCGCCGCATGGCATTATGAAAGTTATGCCAAAAAACAACAAAGTAAAACCGCTTACACTGACTATTCAGCCGCACAAAAACAAGCCAAGGAAAAACGTAAAGGCTTGTGGAAAAAAGACAATCCGCAAGCACCTTGGCAATTTCGTCGTCAAAACTACGAGCAGCAGAACGGCAATAAAAAGCAGTCTGATAAACAATGGTTTGGGATTTGGTAGGTTTTAAGAAAGAGGCAGTCTGAAAACTTTCAGACGGCCTTTAATCATTATGGTTTAGTATAAGATAAGAACGGGATCACGATTTTGGGCATTTTCCAATCCGTTTTTGTCTAATACCAAATAAAATACCACAAAAAAACAAAAAAGATTTAAACCTGTTTAAAAGCGTTTTTTCAATTTGAATAAGAAAAAGCCCTTTAAATACTTAATATTTAAAGGGCTTTTTCCATTTTTGAAAAGTTCATAAAACTTTTAAAAGTATCTATGGCAGAGAGGAAGGGATTCGAACCCTCGATACGCTATTCACGTATACACGCTTTCCAGGCGTGCGACTTAAACCACTCATCCACCTCTCTGTGGACTATTATCCTGACTTGTTATTCAGAATAATGTGAAAACTTGACTGATTGATTTATCAGTGGTGCCCAGGAGAAGACTCGAACTTCCACACCCGTGAGGATACTAGCACCTGAAGCTAGCGCGTCTACCAATTCCGCCACCTGGGCAATTTAAATTTTCTTAAGCAAAGAAGCACCAAAATATTTGGTGCCCAGGAGAAGACTCGAACTTCCACGCCCGTGAGGACACTAGCACCTGAAGCTAGCGCGTCTACCAATTCCGCCACCTGGGCTTTGCTTTATTCTTCAATTTAAGGTAGAGTTGACTACCTGAACTGCGAAGAAGCAGCTATTATATATTTTAAAAAAAGAATGTCAACTATCAAAATGAACAAAAATACTAAATCTTTAAATTTACGAGAAAAAGACCCGTATTTGGAGCGGGAGAAACAACGTTACGCTCATCCGTTGCCCAGCCGTGAATGGGTCATTGAATTATTGGAACAAAAAGGTGTGCCGACCAAAATCGAAGCTTTGGCACATGAATTGTCGATTACAGAAGATGAATATGAATTCTTCGAACGCCGTCTGAAAGCGATGGCGCGTGATGGTCAGGTGTTGATCAACCGACGTGGCGCGGTGTGTGCGGCAGAGAAATTGGCATTGGTTAAATGCCGTGTCGAAGCGCATAAAGACGGCTTTGGTTTTGCCGTGCCGCTAACGCCAACGGGCGAGGGCGATTTTGTTTTGTATGAGCGTCAGATGCGCGGTGTGATGCATGGGGATATTGTTACCGTTCGTCCTGCCGGTATTGACCGCAGAGGCCGTCGTGAAGGTACGGTTTTGGATGTGGTGGAGCGTGCGCAGTCTAAAGTGGTCGGCCGTTTTTATATGGATCGCGGCGTGGCCATTTTGGAAGCGGAAGACAAGCGTTTGAGCCAAAGTATCGTGCTGGAACCTGAAAGCGTGGCGCAATTTAAACCGCAATCCGGCCAAGTGATTGTGGCTGAAATTGAGACGTATCCTGAAGCGCATCGTCCTGCAGTAGCTAAGCTGATTGAAGTGTTGGGCGATTATGCCGACAGCGGTATGGAAATCGAAATCGCTGTACGCAAGCACCATTTGCCTCATCAATTCAGTGAAGCATGTGTCAAAGCCGCGAAGAAAATTCCCGATCATGTGCGTAAAACCGACTTGAAAGGGCGCGTGGACTTACGCGATTTGCCTCTGGTAACCATTGATGGCGAAACTGCACGGGACTTTGACGATGCGGTTTTTGCTGAAAAAGTCGGCCGCAATTACCGTTTGGTGGTGGCGATTGCCGATGTCAGCCATTATGTCCGTCCTGATGACGGAATCGATGTGGATGCTCAAGAACGCAGTACCAGCGTGTATTTCCCACGCCGTGTGATTCCGATGTTGCCGGAGAAGTTGTCCAACGGTATCTGCTCGCTCAATCCTGATGTTGAACGCCTGTGTATGGTGTGCGATATGGTGATTACCTATGCCGGTAATATCAAGGAATACCGTTTCTATCCGGCAGTAATGCGTTCGCATGCGCGACTGACTTACAATCAAGTTTGGGATTGGATTTCAGACGGCCAGGATCATCCGTTTAAGCAACAAATCGATACCCTGTATAATTTATTTAAAATCTTGCAGAAAAAACGTTTCGAGCGTGGCGCGGTTGAGTTTGAGAGCGTTGAGACTCAGATGATTTTCGACGACAACGGTAAAATCGACAAGATCGTTCCCGTTGTCCGCAATGATGCGCACAAATTGATTGAAGAATGTATGTTGGCGGCGAATGTTTGCGCGGCAGAATTTTTGCTGAAGAACAAACATACGGCTTTGTTCCGCAATCACTTGGGCCCGACTCCCGAAAAACTGGCCACTTTACGCGAGCAACTTGGTTTGCTGGGGCTGAGTTTGGGTGGCGGCGATAATCCGACGCCGAAAGACTATGCTGCGCTTGCCGAGCAATTTAAAAACCGTCCTGACGCGGAGTTGTTGCAAGTGATGATGTTGCGTTCTATGCAGCAGGCGGTTTATGAGCCGCATTGCGACGGCCACTTTGGTCTGGCTTATAGTGCATATGCACACTTTACTTCGCCTATCCGCCGTTATCCCGATTTGACGGTACATCGTGCCATTAAGGCTGTGTTGAACGGACAAACTTACCAGCCCAATAAAACCTGGGAGGCTTTGGGCGTGCATACCTCTTTCTGCGAACGCCGAGCCGATGATGCCAGCCGCGATGTGGAAAACTGGCTGAAAACTTATTATATGCGCGACAAAGTCGGCGAAGTCTTCAGTGGTAAGATTTCAGGCATGACCAGTTTCGGTATTTTTGTAACGTTGGACGATATTCATATCGACGGTTTGGTACATATCAGTGATTTGGGAGAAGATTATTTCAACTTCCGTCCTGAAATTATGGCGATTGAGGGCGAACGCAGCGGTGTCCGTTTCAACATGGGCGATACGGTCACTGTGAAAGTCGCGCGTGCCGATTTAGATACCAGCAAGATTGATTTGACCTTAGTCAGCGGCGGTTCAGTCGGTAAGAAACGTGGCAGTAGAAAAGCGAAACCTGTGAGCAAGCCGATAGCTGCTGACAAGTCTGTCGAAAAGCGTAAGCGTAAACTTTCGGTTAAAGAAATTGATGAAGCGTTGGCTGCTCCCATGAAGGCAAAGAAGAGCAAGGTGAAAAGTAAACCTGCCTCCAAGCCCACTAAGCCAAGCAAACCTAAAGCTGCAAGCAAGAAAAAAGCGCAGGCGAAAACAGCTTCCGTCAAAGCCGGAGGTAAAAATAATGCTCAAGGCAAAAGCGTGAAGATTAAAGTGAAGAAAGCTGCTAAGAAATAAGCTGCATTCAATTCAGGCCGTCTGAAAAGTTTCAGACGGCCTGAATTTGTGATTTTATGAATAACACCAAGGATAAATAAGATGATAAAACTATACGGTATTCCCAATTGCGATACGGTTAAAAAAGCGCGCAGTTGGTTGGTGGAAAATGGCATCGAGTTTGAGTTTGTAGATTTTAAGAAAAACGCCCCAACTGCCGAATTAATTAATGGCTGGTTGAAGCAGGTAGCTTTGGAAATTTTGCTCAATAAAAGAGGCACTACTTGGCGCAAGTTGGATAAAGATGCGCAAGAATCTGCCGCAACAAAAGAAGGGGCGATTGCTTTGATGATGGAAAATCCCAGCATCATCAAGCGGCCTGTATTGGTCAAAGAAGGACAGGTTCATGTCGGATTTTCAGTAGAAGCGTATCAGGAAATTTTCGGATAAGGCATTTTTAGGTTTTTAGGCCGTCTGAAAAAGCAAGCCTCGAAAAAATACGTTACAATACGCGCTTTGAGCCTGTTTTCAGGATTTTAAGATTTTTGCGGCAGCATTTTCCGGCTGCCGCGCCAAACTTTTCTTTCGGATAAATATGTTCCATATTGTTGAAAAATATAAAACACCCGCCCAGATTGTTTTAGGTATCATCGGTCTGACCTTTATCGGATTCGGTGCCAATAATTTGTCTTCGCCGGGTTCTGATTACATTGTCAAAGTCGGGGATGAGAAGGTCAGCGAGCATGCTTTACAGATTGCGATACAAAATGAGCAAGCTGCCGGCAATACTGCGCCTTCGCGTGATGCTATATTCCAATCTTTATTGCAAAGAGCTTACCTAAAGCAGGGCGCCAAGCTGATGGGCATTGCTGTGTCTCATGAACAAATCAAGCAAGTTATCGTGGATGATCCGAATTTCCATGATGCTTCCGGCAAATTCAGTCAGGATTTGCTCAAGAAGTATTTGGATCAGCGCAAAATGACCGAGGATCAGTTTGTTGAAGATATCCGCGAACAGTTCCAATTGCAAAATCTGTTGAATTTGGTGCAAAACGGTGCGTTGGTCAGCGATGCGCAAGCGCGTCAGTTGATTAACCTGACTCAAGCCACCCGTACCATCCGTTCATTTACATTCAGCCCTGAAGCATTTGCGGCACAAGTAAAAGTAGATGATGCGGCTTTGCAAAAGTATTATGAAGCGCATAAGAAAGATTATTTGATTCCTCAAGCCGTTAAGCTGGAATATGTGGCTTTGAACATCAAAGATTTGGCTGACAAGCAAACCGTCAGTGCGGAAGAAGTACAAAAAGCTTACGACAGTAAAAGCGTAGATTTGTCGCCAAGAGCCGAAATTGCGCATATTTTCATTCCTGTTATGCCTAACGGAGATGAAGCAAGCAATGCGGAAATTAAAGCCGAAGTAGATAAAATGGCTGCAGAGCTCAAAGCGCACCCAGATGCTTTTGCCGAGCTGGCGGCCAAGTACTCCAAAGATTTGTCCAGCAGCAACAAAGGCGGCAATTTGGGCTACCTGAGCAAAAGCGGCGGCAGCGGCTTTGGACCTGAATTCGATAAAGCGGCATTTGCATTGGGCAAAGGCGAAGTCAGTGATACCGTTAAGTCGTCTTTGGGTTATCACGTTATCAAAGTTTTGAATGTTGAAGCTGAGCCGACTTTGGAACAAGCCAAAGCACGTATCGAAGCAGCCTTGAAACTGAAAAAAGCAGCTTCTGCCTTCAATGCCGCTAAAGAAAAATTGGGTGAAGATACCTTCAATGATCCATCTTCTTTGGCAAAAGCAGCCGCCAATTCAGGCTTGAAAGTGGAAAACTTGGATGAATGGGTGACCAAAGCGGGCGCGAAAGAAGCCGGTTTGCCTGAAACGTTGATTAATGCAGCGTTTAGCGACGATGTACTGAAGAAAAAACACAATTCTGAAGTCATTGCCATCAACAATGAAACCGTTTGGGTCATTCGTGCGAAAGAAGTGCGCGAAGAGAAAATTGCACCATTTGCAGAAGTCAAAGATACTGTCCGTGCAGCATATCTGCGTTCTGAAGCCGCCAAACTGGCAGAGAAGAAAGCCCAAGAAACTTTGGCTGCGTTGAAAGCCGGTAAAGCTGCCGACGTTCAATGGTCGCCTGTTTCGCAATTGAGCGCGCAAGATGCACGCAGAACCATGTCTCCAGAAGCTTATGCGGCTTTGTTGAAAGCGCGTCCTGTCGGCGGTAAACCTGCGTACGCATTATTGGAAGGTATGCCTGCACCGGTGATTATGGAAGTTCAGAGCGTTTCTGCTCCTGAAAATGCCGATTCACAGATTCCGGCTGCCAAACAGGCTTTGGTTCAGCAGCTTTCTGCGAATGTGTTCGATAATTTACTCCAGTATTTGGGTAAGAAAATCGATCGTAAGCAAGGCGCACAGCAAGTTAATAATGCTGCCGAATAAGCAGAAATATTTGAGTAGGGCAGCCGGATGAATTCCGGCTGTTTTCTTATTTTTAGCTATCTTTTAAAAGGCCGTCTGAAATCATGAGTAAAAATCCTGATGCCTTTGTCCGCTTGATTAATGCATTAAAAATCCTGCCTAATGTCGGCCCGAAATCCGCACAACGCATGGCTTATCAGCTTTTACAGTACAAACGCGAAGAAGCTCAGGAGTTGGTGGATGCTTTGCAGTTTGCCTTGAGACAGGTGCAGCATTGTCGGATGTGTAATACATTTTGCGAAGGCGATTTGTGTGAAATTTGCGCGGACGAAAAACGCGAGAAAAGCCGTTTGATGATTGTTCATATGCCGGCAGATGTTTCCAGTATGGAGGCGGCCAATTGCCATGATGGCCTGTATTTTGTTTTGATGGGGCAAGTCAGTCCTGCGCAGGGTATGGATATTTCGGCAGTGGCATTAGATAAGCTGGTTGCCCGTTTGCAGGCGAGTGATATTGAGGAAATTATCATTGCAACCAACTTCACAGCCGAAGGCGATGCGACAGCGTATGTATTGGCGGAATTGTTTAAAAATCTTCCTTATAAAGTCAGCCGATTGGCGAGGGGAATCCCTTTGGGCGGCGAGATGGAATATGTGGATGCCGGTACTTTGGCTCAGGCTGTTTACGATAGAAGAAATATCCAATCTTAAATGCCAATACAAAAAGGCCGTCTGAAAGTCTTTCAGACGGCCTTTTCATTGATTAAATCAGATTATTTGCAGCTGACGCCTTGAATTTGAGGCGTATCGCCGTTGCCGACTTTAAATGCGCATTTGGTTGCGCTGCTGCCGGACACGGTAACAACACCGTTTCCGCTGTTGAGGCTGACAGGTTCTTTTACGCCCATGCCGACAGCAGTGGCTGCCAGTTTTTGAACATCGGCGTCGGAGTAAGCGGTATTGTTTGAACTGATTTTGATTTCTTTGGCGGCATATGCATTGAAGCTGAATGACAAACCTACAGCTACAGATACGAGGGCCAAGAATTTTTTGCTGTTCATTAGTGTATTTCCTTTTTGATGGTGACAAAGTGTGTCACAGCTTCAGAATAAGGGCGATTGGCCGATTGTGCAAGTTTTTCGGCGGAATTTACGGGAAGATACATGGTTTTACATACGCTTTATCCCTGAATGCTACATCAGTCGGGCAATCGGACGACCTGTCGGTTTTACGGTACAATAAGCCTTTTTTGACAAACGAATGAGGCATTTTTGAATGGCTTCTTTAGAAACTTGGATAGGCCTGCGCTATCTGCGTGCGAAAAAACGCAATGGCTTTATGTCATTTATTACCATGATTTCAATCGTAGGTATCGCCTTGGGCGTAACGGCTCTGATTGTGGTTTTATCCGTGATGAACGGATTTCAGAAAGAGATACGCGGTCAATTGTTGAACGTCGCACCTCATGCAGAAATCGGCTATTACGATGTCGGCAGTGCGCCGGGTTGGCAGAGTTTGCGCGAATTTGTAAAAGGCAAAAAGGAAGTATTGGCCAGCGCGCCTTATGTTTCCGATCAGGCTTTGCTTGCTAATGCCGGTGAAGTGCGCGGTGTGCAGATACGCGGTATTTTGCCGTCTGAAGAAAAAAATGTCGTTGATTATGGCAAGGATATGCCGGCCGGCAGTTTTGATGATTTGAAGCCGGGCGAATTTGATATTATTTTGGGTCAAGGGCTTGCTGAGGCATTGGGCACGGAGATTGGCGGCAAGGTTACAGTGATTACGCCAGAGGGTAACGTTACCCCTGCCGGCGTGGTACCGCGCTTGAAGCAGTTTAATGTGGTCGGTGTGGTAAAAACCGGTGTTTATGAAGTCGATAACACATTGGCCATGACGCATATTAAGGATGCGCAAGTCTTATATCGACTGGGAGAAAACGTCGGTGGGCTGCGTTTGCGATTGGCTGATCCTCAGAATGCGCCGTCTTTTATTGCCAAGTTGATTCCTGATGCTAAAAAAGATGAAGTATGGGTGCGCGACTGGACGTTTAACAACCGCAGCTATTTTGAAGCCGTTGAGTTGGAAAAACGCATGATGTTCATCATTTTGACACTGATTATCGCGGTTGCTGCGTTTAACCTCGTCTCTTCCTTGGTAATGGCGGTAACGGAAAAACAAGCCGATATTGCGATTTTGCGCACTTTGGGTTTGTCTCCGGGCGGCGTCATGAAGATTTTCTTGGTGCAGGGCGCATTTGCGGGGTTCTTCGGTACGCTTGTGGGCGTGGTATGCGGTGTATTGCTGGGTTGGAATGTCGGCAAGATTGTCGCGTTTTTTGAAGACCTGTTTGGCGTGCATTTGATTAACTCACAGGTTTATTTCATCGATTACCTGCCTAGTGATGTGAATTTGAAGGATGTTGCCGTTATTGCCTGCATTTCGCTTGGCTTGGCATTTATCGCCACACTGTATCCAAGCTGGCGTGCTGCAAAAACCCAACCCGCGGAGGCTTTGCGTTATGAGTAAGACAATTTTGAAATGTACCGGCGTTGGCAAAAGCTATAATGACGGCGCATTGAATGTACAAGTGTTGAATCATTTAGATTTTGAAGTTGCCGAAGCGGAAAGCGTGAGTATCATCGGTTCGTCAGGCAGCGGTAAATCCACATTGCTGCACCTTCTTGGCGGTTTGGATATGCCGTCTGAAGGCAAGGTAATACTGATGGATCAGGATTTGGGCGGTTTGAGCCAAAAACAGTTGGGCGAATTGCGCAACCGTTATTTGGGCTTTGTGTATCAGTTCCACCATCTATTGCCTGAGTTTTCTGCGTTGGAAAATGTCATGATGCCGCTTTTAATCGGCAAAATGCCCAAAGCGATGGCTGAGGAGAAGGCTGTCAAGATGCTGAAAAAGGTTGGCTTGGATAAGCGTATGCTGCACCGTCCGAGCGAACTTTCCGGCGGCGAGCGTCAGCGTGCGGCCATTGCCCGTGCTTTGGTTAATGAGCCGAAATGCTTATTGGCAGATGAGCCAACAGGGAACCTTGACCGTAAAAATGCGCAAAATGTGCTGGACATGATGCTAGATTTGAAACGAGAATTGAACACCAGCCTGATTGTGGTGACCCATGATGACGAGTTGGCTGAGCGTTTCGACCGGGTAATGACCATGAAAGACGGCAGCCTGCAAGTGCTGCAATAAGGTTATTATTTCAGGCAAATATTTTATGCTTTGAAAGGTATAATAGAGGCCGTCTGAAAATAGGTTTTCATTTATGGAAACGCTGTTTTTCAGACGGCCTTTCTTTTGTCCGTATCAATCAAGCCTAAACCATGAATCCGACCAACTCTATCCTTTCCTCTGCCGCAGATGCGGCCATAGCGTTTTTCCGCCGCCACGAAGTACAGGGCGCATCCGTTATTGAGCCTTATGTAGTTCGACTGTTTGCAGCCTTGCAAAACGGGCATTCGTTCATTTATTTAGATAAAGAGGATATCGATGCCTTAAGCAACTTGCCGAATTTGGTCGGCAATGCGGATAAACCGCTTATCCTGCAAGGCCGGAAATTGTTTTTGGGGCGGATGTGGCAGTTGGAGCATGATTTGGCTGTTGAAATCAAACGGCTGGCCAGTGCCAAGGCGGAAGAAGTGAATTTCATGGCAGCTTCAAAAAGCCTGAGCGACTGGTTTGACCCTAAAGACAGTAAAGAGCAACGGGATGCTGCGGCTTTGGCATTGCTGCAAAACTTTATGCTGATTACCGGTGGGCCGGGTACGGGTAAGACGACGACCGTAGCAAAGCTTTTGGGTCTGATTTGCAATAACAGTACGAAGCTGCCCCGTATCGCATTGGCGGCGCCGACGGGCAAAGCGGCTGCTCATATAGCACGGGCTTTGCAGCGTGCTTTGGATGGTTTTGATTTGTCTCCGAGCATTAAAGCGCATTTGGAAAATTTGGAAGGGCAGACTGTTCATCGATTGTTGAAACTGCGTCCACCGCAAATGCGCCCTGCGTTCAATCGTGAATATCCGCTCGCTTTGGATGTTTTGGTGGTGGATGAGGCTTCGATGTTGGATTTGCCGCTGGTGTTGGATTTGTTGCGTGCCGTGCCGAGCGGCTGTCGTTTGGTGTTGCTTGGCGATGAAAACCAGTTGCCGTCGGTTGGTTTGGGGGCTGTGTTGGAGGCATTGTCGCGTCCGACGGCTTTGGATAAAGAAACCGCTGAGAAGCTGGAAGTGTACCTGCACGATCATGGCTTTGAGATTAAAGAGCGGCCACAGGCTTTATCGCAAAACAATGCCAAATTGACGGTCAGCCACCGTTTTGGTGCAGACAGCGGTATCGGCTGTTTGGCAAGGGCGGTGGTGTCCGGGGAAAAACAAACTGCGGTCGAACAGTTTGACAAGTTCCCCAAAGAATTGGAAATGAAATCAGGCCGTCTGAAAGAGCAGGTCGCCTTGCTGTATCAAAAGCAACAGGATTATTGGCAGGCCGTGGCAGAGAATAATGTTGCACTCGCCTATGGTCATGCGGCCGATGTGGTGGTATTGGCGGCTTGGCGGCAGGATGCTGATGATTTGAATCAGGCTTATCAAGAATACTTGCAACGGCAAGGCAAGGTTTCGGGCGAAACGCCTTGGTTTGCCGGACAAATCATCATGATTACGCACAATGATTACATGCTGGAAGTGTTTAACGGCGACATCGGGCTGATTATGAAAGATGAAGAATCATTGAATGGTTTGTCTGCATATTTTCCTGAGAAAGATGGATTCAAAAAAATTGCCATCAGCCGTTTGCCCGATTTTGAATCGGCTTTTGCCATGACGGTGCACAAGAGCCAAGGTTCGGAATATCGGGAAGTATGGCTGTTGCCCCCGTCAGTGCCTGCAACGACGGAAAGCGAAGAGGAAGCCCGAGGTTTGGATAAGGCTCTGCTTTACACGGCCATTACCCGTGCGCGTGAACGTTTTGTGTTTTGGGGAAATGCGGAGGAATTGTGTCGGGCTGTGGGATGCCATCAAAAACGCAGGACGGCATTGGCCGATGCCTTGAAATGGCAGTTTGAACAGCCTGATGAGCAGGCTTCCGTTTGACCTGAATCAAGAGGCCGTCTGAAAGAGGATAAAGCGTTTAAATCTGCTTGATTGATTACACTAATTTACATACGATAAAAATAATTAGTAAATAAAATGAATAATTTATACGAAATTCATAATTTTGTACGCTTTATCGAATACTTCACTTTCAATACCTTCTTTTGGAGAGTCGGCATGAAATTTCAAACCAAACTGATTGCAACCTGTATTTTATTGGCTTCATCATCTTATTCTTTGGCAGAGAATGCTGATGGCGGACGTGATGCAACGGCTTTGGCCACCACCAACGATTACGTCAATTTCGGTAGTATCATTCGCAAAGATGACGATAAAATCAGCATTTTCAATGATTTGTTGACTGTAAATGGTGGCTTGCGCGTACGGGCAGACACCAAAGACATCAATGCCAACAACAGCAGCATCAATCCTACGCCTGAAGATACCAATGCCAACTTCAATGCGGAGTTTTGGTTACGCGCAAAACTGTATAAAGATTGGAAATTGGTGGCCCAAATCGAGCCGAATATCGATTTGGAAACCGGTAAATTCAACGGCGATCATGATGTTCCGGTGAATAAACTGTATGCCGAAGGCACTTTGTACAACAACATTAAAGCGCGTGTCGGTAAATTTGGTGCGTTCTCTTCATACGGCTGCGTATGGGATACCGAAGTAACCGGCGGTGAAATCTTCTTCGACAATAAAACCCTGCCTACCAAAATCTATGCGGGTCGCCGTACCGGCAATCTGAATGACAACGCATGGGGCATTGGCGGCCGTCGCAGACATTTTGCCGCAGTGCAAAGCATGTTGCCTGTGAATGAGAATATCAACGTCGGCGCAACCGTCAGTTACATGAAAGACATCGATGTACGCGGTGCGAAGAAAAATGCGGTCTTCGGAGAAATCGGTACGGACATCAAGTTTAATGATGATTGGCATTGGATGGCCGCAGTCAGCAAGTCCAATATCAAAGCCTATAATGATGCCGGACAAAAAATTAAAAATGATGGCGTGTTCACTGAAGTACGCTATAAATTGGCCGACTGGAGCGTCCGTAATTCTTATGACGTATTCTTGAACTACCGCCGTGTCGGTTCATTGTCCGGTGTCTCTTCTGTTGAGGATTACAGCAAAAACGTCCAAGGCGTGCAAATCGGTGCGACCTATATTCCTTGGAAAAACTGGAAATTCAAAGGTTTCTATTTGGCCGGCAAACAGGTTACGCCTACCGTCGGCACGGATAAGCAGGACGTAAACGTTATTCGTGGCCAGTTAGAATATAAATTTTAATCATCACAAATAAAAAACAGGCAGGATGTCCTGCCTGTTTTTGGTTTTCAGACGGCATGAATATAGGGCCGTCTGAAACAATGGATGAAACACTTTACCAGCTATCGCGCTTCATACGGTCAAGCTGGCGGCGGTCGCGTTTGGTTGGGCGTCCGTCCGGATAAGCGGCACTGATGCGGCTGGCTTGGTCGAGCTGTTTTTGAGCTTCGCGTTCGGCAGCCGTTTTCATGTCTTCTTCGTAGAGTAAACGCGCTTCCGGTGCCGGGCGGCGTTGATGATTGAGCGCGGCAACTTTGAATTTGTAGGGAAGGGAGTTCAAAGTCATGTCGATGGTGTCGCCGGCGGAAATGTTTTTGCTGTTTTTCACCTTCGAGCCGTTTACCAAAACCCTGCCCAGCTCAATGTGTTTTTGTGCCAGTGCGCGGGTCTTGAAAAAGCGCGCGGCCCACAGCCATTTGTCCAAGCGCATGGACGAATTGTCATGATCGTTTTTCATAGCCTGTTTGAAATGATTGAACTGAATTGAAGTTTATCATAAGATACGGCACTTCATGCGTTTAGTGCAGCCATACTATTTCTTTGTTAAAGGCCGTCTGAAAGATTTTTTATTGCAAAAGATGGCAGTTTCCCTTTGAGAAATGCTGTCAAATGCGTCTGATTAGCGTATCATGTCAGCAACCGTTACCGAGAGCTTTGTTTTATGAAACCCGTTTTTTTGGACTTCGAACAACCCATCGCCGAATTAACCAATAAAATTGACGAGTTGCGATTCGTACAAGACGAATCTGCCGTTGATATTTCTGACGAGATTGCCAGACTGAAA
Source organism: Neisseria sp. P0009.S008 (assembly GCF_051958615.1). Taxonomy (NCBI): domain Bacteria; kingdom Pseudomonadati; phylum Pseudomonadota; class Betaproteobacteria; order Neisseriales; family Neisseriaceae; genus Neisseria; species Neisseria sp. P0009.S008. Next base: position 109,700 of record NZ_JBQCVG010000004.1, on the reverse strand, counting down.
AAGAAAAGCAGTGAGTTGACCAAGTCAATTTTCAGCAAGCTGACTCCGGCTCAAATTTCACAAGTATCCCGCCATCCGCAACGTCCTTATACTTTGGACTACATCAACGGTATTTTTACCGATTTTGAAGAGTTGCACGGCGACCGCCATTATTCTGACGATCATGCCATTGTCGGCGGTTTGGCGCGTTTCAACGGCCAAAGCGTGATGGTCATCGGCCATCAGAAAGGCCGCGATACCAAAGAAAAAATCCGCCGCAATTTCGGTATGCCGCGTCCTGAGGGTTACCGTAAAGCACTGCGCTTGATGAAGACTGCCGAAAAATTCAATATTCCGGTCATGACCTTTGTCGATACTCCGGGCGCGTATCCGGGCATTGGTGCAGAAGAACGCGGCCAGTCTGAAGCCATCGGCCGTAATTTGTACGAACTGACCCGTCTGCATGTGCCGGTATTGTGTACTATCATTGGCGAAGGCGGTTCAGGTGGCGCGTTGGCAGTGGCTGTCGGCGACTACGTCAATATGCTGCAATATTCGACTTATTCGGTGATTTCTCCCGAAGGTTGCGCTTCTATTCTTTGGAAAACTGCTGAAAAAGCAGCAGATGCCGCGCAAGCATTGGGTATTACCGCCAAACGCCTGCAAGAGTTGGATCTCATTGATAAAGTAATTGATGAGCCTTTGGGCGGCGCACACCGTGATTTTGAAACCACGATGAAAAACGTCAAAACCGTTTTGGAACGGCAATTAAGCGAAGCGCAAAGCATGACCATGCCTGACTTGCTTTCTCGCCGTTTCGACCGCATCATGGCTTACGGTAAATTTACCGATAAATAAGTTTGACTGCTGAAAAAGCAAGCAGATGTCGCTGCTTGCTTTTTTTGTGTTCTATTTTTGAGTAATTCACAATTTCAGGCCGTCTGAAATGTCGCAACTATCCCCTGATTCCCTATTTAAAAGTTTTCACGCAGCTTTTCCTGATTTGCCGAGCCATACTGTTGTTGAAGTTGGTTTGAGTGGCGGATTGGATTCTGTCGTCCTGCTGCATCTTTTGCACCGGACGCGTGAATTTCACCATTTTGATTTGCGTGCCGTCCATGTTCATCATGGTTTAAGCACTAATGCCGACAGTTGGGCAAAATTTTGTCAGGATTATTGTCGGGGTTTGAATGTGACCTTGCGCGTGTGCCGTGTCAATGTGGAAAAACAAGGAAAAGGTTTGGAGGCTGCGGCCAGGGCTGCCCGATATCAGGCATTTTCAGACGGCCTGAAGAAAATTATTGTTTTGGCCCATCACCGCAATGATCAAATCGAAACATTTATGTTGTCGGCTGTGCGAGGGGGTGGATTACGCGGTATGGCGGCCATGCCGGTATGGCGTGATTTAAATGAAGAGATTCAAATTTGGCGGCCGCTTTTGGCATTTTCCCGTCAGGAACTGGCTGAGTATGCGCAACAATGGGGATTATCTTTTGTTGAAGACGAAAGTAATGAAGACTCCGGCTATTTACGCAATTGGATGAGAAATGAGGCTTTGCCGAAATGGCAGCAGCGTATCCCGAATTTTGAGCAGCAAATTTGTACCAATGTTCGATTATTGCAGGAAGATTTGCAGCTTTTAGATGAATTGATTGAGTCTGAATACCAGCGCATCAGTCCAAACGGAATATTCAGCATCAGTCTATGGCGGCAGTGTACCCCGCTTTTGCGTCGTCGGCTGCTTTGGTATTTTTTGCGAAAGCAAACGGAATCATTGCCTTCTTATCACAGCATTGCCGATTTTGCCCGAGTATTAGAAACCGCTGATCAAGCGCAGTTGAATTTGCCAGACGGGAAACTAGTCGTATATCGAGATAAGCTGTTTGTTTGTCAGGAAAGTGAGTTTCAAAAACTGCCTTGGTGTAATGGCAGGGAAGTTCGAGGCCGTCTGAAAGATATTTTGCTGGAAAACGGTTTCGTTTTATTACCCTTTAAGGGAGGTTTGTCAGAAGAGGAGTTGGAGAAGCAGGCGGTATTTCGAAATGTGGCCAAAGGTGATGTGATTCAGTCGGGGCAGAGGGAAAAATCAGTCGAAAAACTATTGCAAGAGTGTCATATTGTGCCATTTGTCCGTAAATATTGGCCGATTATCCTAAGTATGGGCAACAAGTGCCTTGCTGTTATTAATCTTCGGGTGGGAAGCGATGTTCAAATAGGGGAAGGCTATCTGCCTGTTCATGAAAAGTTAGCTAAATATATAGTAGAAAAGTAAAGAGACTAACTTTAAATTTAATAAGTATTAGTAATTTAACTACTTGTGCTAAGTGTAGATATAATATGCAATACAGCTTATATTAGAGTATCTATACGAATAAACTTTTGCGATTAAATGTAATCTTGTGGAACTTTTTCAAAGCGATGCTGTCTTTATTGTGCACAGCACGCTTTACTATTTTTTGGTTTAAAGCAGTAAAACGATTAAAGGTTGGGTATGAACGATCGCCAAATAGATCAAGTTTTGGTGGAGCGCGCGCAGAAAGGTGACCATAAGGCATTCGAGATGCTGATGTCCAAGTATCAGCGTCGGCTAAACAGACTGATTTCCCGTTTTATTCAGGATGAGCACGAAGTATACGATGTAACCCAAGAGGCAATGATTAGGGCTTATCGTGCGCTGGTTAATTTTCGCGGTGAGAGTGCATTTTATACATGGCTGTACCGTATCGGTATCAATACGGCAAAGAATTTTCTGACCACTTCGGGTCGCCAGTTTTTTGTCAGTTCGGAAGCAGCCAATGAGGAGGGAGATGTTCTCGATTTAACCGATCAGATTGCAGATTACCATACGCCGGAAGCTGAAATGATGAATCGGGAAATCTTGCAGACCGTCGAAGCAAGCATTGCGCAACTGCCAGACGATATGCGTCAAGCCATTACACTTAGGGAAATGGATGGCTTGTCTTACGAAGAAATAGCTCGGGTAGTGGATTGTCCGATAGGTACTGTACGTTCGCGTATTTTCAGAGCGCGTGAACTGATTGCAAAAGATTTGCGGCCGCTGTTGGATACTTCTGAAGATCAAAGGTGGTAATAAAAATGAATGACAAAACAAATAAAGCATTGGAGTATGTGTCTGCATTGATGGACGGTGAAGCATTGACTGATGAGATGCTGGATGCCGTATTGGCAGACGAGGAGGCCTTGCGCGCTTGGCATGAGTACCACATTATCGGCGACTGTATCCGTCAGAGTGCAGCAGCGAGTATGGCCGGTGAAACCATGCAAAGCAAAGCATTTACAGTGCCTCAAACCGAGGCTGAAGGCAAACAGGAAAAATATGCTCAGCATGAAGCGGCCAATAGCGGCTTCTTCAAATTCTTCGCGGCTGCTGCCAGCGTGTGTGCGATTGCTGTTGCAGTATGGCAATTTACACCGCAAACTTCTCGTGACGCTATGCCGGTTGCAGAGAAGTCTAATGTTCAGCCAGCCCAAAATATTATTCCGGTAAGCGGTACGCCTAGTGATAAAGCAGCTTCCGAGCCTGGCGAAACTGTTGTGCCAAATGCGGCAAAAGACGGCAAACTTGAAAACCGTCCGACTGTCCGTACCGAGCAGCAAAATGAGCAGCAGACAGTTGTGCAGTAAAAAATGAAATCATGTAAAACCCTTGCTTCATTGTAAGGGTTTTTTATTTTCTAAGTAAAACCATCAGGCCGTCTGAAAGCATAGCTTCAAGGAAGTTAAAACAGTTATAATGCGCTCCATGAAACTGATTACCTCTGCTCAAAACGAACAGCTCAAACATTTATTCCGTCTGCTGACGCAGGCCAAAGCAAGGCGTGAAAGCGGTGAAACCGTATTGGAAGGCGTACATCTGCTGCAAACTTATTTGCAAAGCGGCGGTACGCCCAAACAGGTTTACTTGCCTGAAAAGAAAAAGCAACATCTTGAAATTCAAGAAATTACGGCGCAGTTGGACGAGGGATTGATTACTTGGGTCGGTAACGAAGCACTGTCTAAAATCACCAGTCTGACCGATGCCGATGATGTGATGACTTGGATTGATATTCCGCAGCAGGCAGGTTTGCCTTCAGACGGCGATTGCGTAGTATTGGAGCGGGTACAAGACCCCGGCAATGCAGGCACGATTTTGCGCAGCGCGGCGGCAGCCGGAATCAGGCAAATCGTGTGCGGCAATGATTCCGTGGATATCTGGTCGCCCAAAGTGTTGCGAGCGGGGATGGGTGCGCATTTTCTGCTGTCTATTTTCAATCGAGTGGAATTATCCGCTTGGATGGAAACGTATCAGCATCAAATTTGGGCAACTGCCTTGGGCGGTCGCAATATCGGTTTGTATGAGATGGACCTCAGTCAATCTTGTGCTTGGGTGTTTGGCAACGAAGGCAGCGGCGTGAGCGAAACGACAAAAGAAAAGGCCGATGCCTGTGTCAAAATTCCTATGTTGGGGCAAACCGAATCCTTGAATGTCGCGATGGCGGCGACGGTTTGTCTGTTTGAACAAATGCGGCAGCGTATCCATACCCAGGCCGTCTGAAAACAATAATACGATTTTATTTTAAGGAACAAAAATGCAAATACTGACTTTTGATGAAGCGGCACGCAGCCGCTTGATGGAATTGCTGGATGATAAATCTGAAGCCCATAACACCATGCGTTGTGATGAGGTTCAAGGTTTTATGATGGCTCTATTGAGCGGTCCGGATGCTTTGAATCCGACCAACTGGCTGCCAGAGATTTTGGGTGAGGAATCTTTGTTTGATGCCAAAGAGCGCACCGAAATCGAACGTTTGGTCATGGCAATGGCCGCCGATATGCGCATGAAGCTCAACGAAAAAATCCTGCCTGATCTGTGGTTTTATGAAGATGAAGCCGGTAATCCGGATTTCTACACTTGGTGTAATGCCTACCTTTACGCACTGGATATTGTGCCTACCGATTGGTTTGAAGCAGTCGAACAGGAAGAATTTGAAGATTTGTTCTATCCGATTATGGCTTTGGGTGGTATCTATGATGATGAGGAAAACGGCGAAGTCATCTTGCATCTGAATGAAAAAGAGCTGACCCAGCTGGAATCTGATTTGCCACATGTCCTGCTGGATATTTACTGGTACTGGCAGGCCATCATCAATAAGCCGCAAACCGTACGCCGTGAAGGCGAAAAAGTGGGGCGTAACGATCCTTGCCCGTGTGGCAGCGGTAAAAAGTACAAAGCTTGCTGCGGCAAATAACCAATGAAATAAAAAGGCCGTCTGAATACTTGAAATTCAGACGGCCTTTAATATTTTTTATTTAGAAGAATGAGGCTAACCAAACAAACAGGATGGTCAGTGCGATGGTCAATGCGCAGCCGATTTTGGCTACGGTACCGATGATGAAGCCGATAAACGTACCGATACCGACTTTGCCTGCCTGCCAAGTGTCTTTGCGTGCAATAAATTCGCCGATGGCCGCGCCGGTCAGCGGGCCGAGCAACAAGCCGGGAATAGAGAAGAATGCGCCGACGATGCCGCCGATAAATGCACCCCAAACCGCGGTTTTACTTGCGCCGGTATATTTTGCACCCAATGCACCCGCCACATAATCCATTGCAGTACCGAATACGGCAACAATGGCCAAAAAGGTCAACGTACCCGAGCCAAACACTTGATAATCGCCGGCATAACCCAACAGCCATGCGCCGCCAAACATCAAACCCAGTCCGGGCAAGGCAGGGTAAATAGTGCCTAAAATGCCGACAACAATGGCGATTAAACCGAGGATAATCAGAATGGTGGTCATGGTTTTCCTTTTGATGGAGGGGTGGATAACGGCGGTATTATGAGGGCGTTTTGCCGGATTGCGATAAAGGTTTATGCAAGAAAATGAAAATATGCCTAAATATTCAGACGGCCTTTCAGTCAATAGCTACCGAAAGGCCGTCTGAATGTCTAAACGCAGTTACATACCGCAGGTTTTGGGTTTGTTTGCCAAAATATTGATGACTTTGCGTTCGGTTTTTTGCGGTTCGATTTTAATTTCGCTTTCGTCTTCTTCGCTGCCGTCGGAGAAACGTTCCGGCATTTTTTCGCTGTCAAACGCCAAGTCGCCGCCGTGTTTCAGGCTTTGACCGCGTTCCAAGCCGACAAAGTCGAAAAGTTCGGTATCGGCCAAATGCGATGGAACGACGTTTTGTAGAGCGGAGAACATAGACTCGATACGGCCGGGGAAGCGTTTGTCCCAGTCGCGCAACATATCGCCGATGACTTGGCGTTGCAGGTTGGGCTGAGAGCCGCAGAGGTTGCATGGGATAATTGGGAATTGCTTCAGCTCGGCGTATTTAATCAAGTCCTTCTCTTTGACATACGCGAGAGGACGGATGACGATGTGTTCGCCGTTGTCGCTTACCAGTTTGGGCGGCATGGCTTTGAGTTTGCCGCCGTAAAACATATTCAGGAACATGGTGGCGAGGATGTCGTCGCGGTGGTGTCCCAAGGCGATTTTGGTGCAGCCCAATTCTTTTGCAGTACGGTAGAGGATGCCGCGGCGTAAACGGCTGCACAGCGAGCAAGTTGTTTTGCCTTCTTCCAATACGCGCTTGACGGTGGAATAAGTGTCTTCTTCAACGATTTTGTAGGGAACGCCGATGCTTTCGAGATAGGTCGGCAATACTTCTTCAGGGAAGCCCGGCTGTTTTTGGTCGAGATTGACGGCGACCAGTTCAAAATCAATCGGCGCGCTGGCTTGAAGTTGGCGCAGAATGTCTAAAAGGGCGTAGCTGTCTTTGCCGCCTGAGAGGCAGACCATGATTTTGTCGCCCGGCTCGATCATATTGAAATCGTTAATGGCATCGCCGACGGCGTGGCGCAGGCGTTTGCTGAGTTTGTTGTTTTCTAATTCTTGCTTGGTTTTTTTGGACATGGCTGTTTGTGCTTTGAAATAATAGAAAAATTTAAGGGCGGTATTGTACCGCAAAAGAATAAAGGCCGTCTGAAAAACTGCGAGTGCTTGATTGAAGCGGCGTTTTCAGACGGCCTGATATTTGTGCTTTATTTGATTTGAAGGGCGGTAATTTTGATTTCAACCTTCCAGTCGGGCGAAGCCAGTTTCGCCTCCACGCAGGCGCGGGCCGGAGCGCGTTCAGGAGCTGTCCATGCATCCCAGGCTTCGTTCATAGCGGCGTAATCGTTCATATCGGGCAGATAGATGGTGGCTTCTAAAATATGGGCTTTGTCGGATTGGCATTGTGCGAGCCATGAATCGATTTGCGCCAAAACATTTTCAGTTTGCGCTTTGGCATCGGCTTCAGGATTTTCGGGAACCATGCCGGAGAGGAAAACCAAGCCGTTGGCTACGACGGCTTCCGAATAGCGTTTACTTGCACCAAGATAGCGGATGTCCATGTTGTCTCCTGATTTCAAAAAGAAGGTATGGTAACATTGCGACTGTTTACGTTCCACATTTAAGAGGGGCCGTCTGAAAAGGATGGCGGAAAACAACCCATGAGTAAAGCAGAATATCCGGTTACACAGGCAGTACGCTTTTTACGCAGTAATAAAATCGATTTTGTCCCTTATGTTTACGCGTATGAAGAACACGGCGGTACGGCGCGTTTTGCCGAATGTGCGGGCAAGCCCGAGCATCAAGTCATCAAAACGATTGTCTTGCAGGATGAGCATAAAAAAGGCTTGGTTGTTTTAATGCACGGCGACAAACATATTTCCACCCGCAATCTGGCGCGTGAACTGGGCTTGAAACACATCGAGCCGGCAACGGCGGATCAGGCGGCGAAATGGACAGGATATTTGGTCGGCGGTACGTCGCCATTCGGTATGAAAACCGCGTTGCCGGTTTATGTGGAAGAAAGTATTTGGACTTTAGACGAGATTTTTATCAATGGCGGCAAACGTGGGTTTATTGTGGGCATGAAGCCTGAAAACCTGCGGACGCTCAATCCGCAAAATGTTCATGTTGCAGTCAATTCATAAAGGATAGGAATACAGATGGAACAATTAAATTTATACGAAATCTTGGGTGTCTCTCAGGATGCTGATATCAACGTTATTCGCGAGGCTTACGGCAAATTGGTGGCTAATCCGGATATTCAGAAAGATGCGGAGCGGTTTAAAGCCATCGGACAGGCGTTTGAAGTATTGTCTCATCCGGAAAAACGTCTGGCTTATGATGCGGCTATGCAGTACGAGCGTCAGGAAAACAATACCGACAACTTCACTAATATGGCGACAAATGTGGTCAATACGCCCAACTCTGACGTGAAAAACTATGTTTTTATTGCTTATGTTACATACGCTGTGGGCTTATTAATTTTGTTTACCCCTGTTGTCGGTGTGATTATGGCGTATGTTAAACGCGATGAGGCTCAAGGTAGTATTTACGCCAGCCATATCGATTATTTGATTAAGACATTTTGGGTGTCTTTGGTGGGTACGGTTTTGGGAACTTTTACTACACTGATCTTAATTGGTTGGTTGATTCTGTTGGTAACTGCCATTTGGTTTATTTACCGTGTAGTCATCGGACTGATTAAACTGAATGAAGATAAGCCCGTCTCCACTCAAGGATGGTTTTAAAGCATGGCATATTTATTGGCAAGTATCGTTTGCAGCGTGTTGGTTTCCGTATTGTTGAAAGTGGCGCGCAAGCAAAAAATCAATATCGAGCAGGCGGTGGCGGTGAACTATATCGTTGCCATCACTTTGACCATGCTGGTGTTAAAGCCTGATTTGAGCAATCCGCAGGTATTTTTGCCGACTTGGTGGCTTTTTGCGGCCTTGGGCATTTTGCTGCCAAGCGTGTTTGTCATTATGGGCAAATCCGTAGATGCAGCAGGTATCGTCAAGTCGGATGCAGCGCAACGCCTATCGCTGTTTTTACCCATTGTTGCTTCGTTTACGTTGTTTCATGAGCAACTGACCGAAGGCCGTCTGATTGGTTTGGTATTGGCATTTACGGCACTGTTTTTCTTACTTTGGAAAAGCGATGGCGGCAAGAAATCCGGCGGCTTTAGCACGCAAGTGATGCTGCTTTTAGGCGTTTGGTGCGGCTATGGTGTCATTGATATTTTGTTCAAACAAGTGGCGAAAAGCAGTACCGCGTTTGCCGGTAATTTGCTGGTAGCGTTTTGTTTGGCCGGTATCTTGATGTTTGGCTACCTGTTTGCCAAAGGAAGCAAATGGACCAAAGAGGGCATAGTGGGCGGTATGATTTTGGGTTGCCTGAACTTTTTGAATATTGTTACCTACATTTCTGCACACCAAATCATGAAAGATAATCCGACCTTGGTATTTGCCGGTATGAATATTGGCGTGATTGTTTTGGGTACGCTGATTGGTGCAGCAATATTTAAGGAAAAAATCAGCAGCATTAATGCAGCCGGTATCAGCGTTGCTATTTGCTCGATAGCCTGCCTGTTTTACTGGCCGCAGATTCGCAGCTTGGTAGGCTAAAAATACTTATGCCGTCTGAAAATTTTCAGACGGCCTTATTTTTATTATAAAATAGCCATTCATGCGCCGATTTGGCCGTATGGAAATTATTTTACGCTTACGGGCGTTTCTATGTTAAACAAAGAAGTTGAACTCACACAATAATATCGATAGTTACATCATGAAACATATTAAAAAACACATTCAATGCGCCGTTCTCGGCATGCTGGTATTGTCCGGTTGTCAATCTTATCAGGAAGATCAAAGCCGCCGTAGCAAAATGGCTCAATTCGCGCTGAACCATCCCGTAGCCGCCCAAGTTATCGGCATGGAAGACGAAGGTTTAATCAATATGACCAGCAATGCAGCACGTTTTGCCGAGCGTTCAGGTCTGGACGATAAAGCAAACGGCGACAGCAGGGGGACACAAGTCAATGCCGTACGCCAAGCATTGTGGCAGGCGGCGATTGCTTCCAAATTCGACAGTATTATTGCAGAAAAAGCAGGTAATGCGCGTCTGACGGATATGGAGTTGCGTGAAGGTAAAGACGACTACTTCAGCCGCTACCTTGCCGACCAAGCGGTCGATCAACGCAACAACCGTATCGGCCGCAGTATCGGCAGTGCCAAGCCCGACCGCGATATGAAAACGCTAGCGGCAAGCATTTTGTTCTACTACAACAAAGTAGGCTTGTGGACGGCTTCCGAAGTGAACAACCGTTGGCACATCAAACAGGAAAAACTTTCAGACGGCCAGTATGCCGAGGCATTGAAAAACATCGCCAAATTGGATCAAAACGGCATGACCGAACAGGAACGTAGCGGTTATAAAACCAATACGCTCAGCGAAATCAAGCGTTCGGTTAAGGCCATGCGTCAAGTCGAAGACTGATTTTAAGATTTCATCATTTAAAGGCAATTATTATGAATTTCCCTCCGCGTTATGTCTCAAACACCCGTATGCGCCGTATGCGTAAAGACGATTTTTCACGTCGCCTGATGCGCGAGCATACTTTGACGGCAGATGATTTGATCTATCCGGTTTTTGTATTGGAAGGTCAGAATCAGGAAGAGGCAGTACCATCCATGCCTGGCGTCAAACGCCAAAGTTTGGACAAATTGTTGTTTACCGCTGAAGAAGCACTGAAGCTCGGCATTCCTATGCTGGCTTTGTTTCCCGTGGTAACGCAAAACAAAACCGAATTTGCGGAGGAGGCTTATAACCCTGAAGGCTTAGTGCCGACAGTGGTACGAACACTGCGCGAGAAATTCCCAGAGCTGGGTATCATGACCGACGTTGCCTTGGATCCCTATACCATTCACGGCCAAGACGGTTTAACCGATGAAAATGGCTATGTCCTCAACGATGAAACCATTGAAGTTTTAGTAAAACAGGCTTTGTGTCATGCTGATGCGGGCGCACAAGTCATTGCCCCATCAGATATGATGGACGGGCGTATTCTTGCCATTCGCGAAGCTTTGGAAGATGCCGGACATATCCATACACGCATCATGGCATATTCGGCAAAATATGCTTCAGCATTCTACGGCCCATTCCGCGACGCTGTCGGCAGCTCCGGCAATTTGGGTAAGGCAGACAAGAAAACCTACCAAATGGATCCTGCAAACACTAACGAAGCCTTACACGAAGTCGCATTGGATATTCAAGAGGGTGCAGACATGGTAATGGTAAAACCAGGTCTGCCGTATCTGGATGTCGTCCGCCGAGTTAAAGATGAGTTCGGCGTACCGACTTATGCTTACCAAGTTTCCGGCGAATATGCCATGCTTCAGGCTGCCATTCAAAACGGTTGGCTGGATGGCGAAAAAACCATTTTGGAAAGCCTGTTGGCATTCAAACGCGCCGGTGCCGATGGCATTTTGACTTACTATGCGATTGAAGCGGCAAAATTGTTGAAGAAGTAAAATAAAGAAATAAATCAAAAAGCGGCAAACAGTGTTTATCCTGTTTAGCCGCTTTTTTGTATTACTTAAGATTGGCTCAATAGGGAACCGACTAAAATTAATTTTTTAAAATCTAAAAAATCTTGTATAGTCATTTTGACTAAATAAAGGCCGTCTGAAAAACAGTTCCCTGATTTTTCAGACGGCCTTATATGATTTAAACCTTAGTGATGGCTGCAACCGCCGTGTGTTTCACGCAAAGCTTCGGCTGCTTGCTCGTCTGCGTGGTAGCTGGAGCGAACCATTGCGCCGATGGCGGCATTGGTAAAGCCCAATTCGTATGCTTCTTTTTCAAAAACTTTGAATTGGTCAGGTGTTACATAGCGCAAGACGGGCAGGTGGCCGTCTGAAGGTTGCAGATATTGGCCGATGGTAATCATCTCGATATTGTTGGCACGCATATCGCGCATGATTTCGCGCACGTCCTCATCTGTTTCGCCCAAGCCGACCATGATGCCGGACTTGGTCGGGATGTGGGGCATCATTTCTTTGTAGCGGCGCAGAAGCTCGAGGGAATGTTGGTAGTTGGCACCCGGACGGGCTTTTTTATACAGGCTTGGATGGGTTTCCAAGTTGTGGTTCATCACGTCGGGCGGTGTTTCTGCCAAGATTTCCAGTGCGATGTCCAGACGGCCTCGGAAATCGGGAACAAGGATTTCGATTTTGGTATTCGGGCTGGTTTCGCGGATGGCTTTAATGCAGTCGGCGAAGTGTTGTGCGCCACCATCACGCAGGTCGTCACGGTCGACGGAAGTAATCACGACATAGCGCAGGTTCATGGATTTGACGGATTCGGCCAAGTGTTTAGGCTCGTCAGGATCCAACATGTTGGGGCGGCCATGGCCAACGTCGCAGAACGGGCAGCGGCGGGTACAAATATCGCCCATAATCATGAATGTGGCCGTACCTTTGGTAAAACATTCGCTGATATTTGGACAAGATGCTTCTTCGCACACGGTATGCATTTTTTGTTCGCGAAGAATGTTTTTGATTTCAAAGAATTTCTTACCCGGTAATTTGGCGCGGATCCATTCGGGCTTTTTCAATTTTTGTTCCAATGGAACAACTTTAATCGGAATGCGTGCAGTTTTGTCTGCGCCTTTCAGTTTGATGCCGCGTTTGGGGTCGTTTTTTACTTCTTCACTCATGGTGATGTGTTCTTTCTGTCGTTATAAAGGCCGTCTGAAAAGCTGATTGCGGCCTTTATGGCCTAAGGGCTTGTGGGTTCAGAGGGGCTGTTAAAGGATAGCGTTGGGGTCAAATATTTTCAGACGGCCTTATGCCAGCTCTTTTTGTAAATGCTTGGTCAGTTTGTCTGCAACTTCTGCCAAACTAGGTGCCGGAGAGACATAGTCGGCAATTTGGGTCATTTCCATACCGGCATAACCGCAGGGGTTGATATGGGTAAACGGACTTAAATCCATGTTCACATTAAGCGCCAAACCGTGGTAAACGGATCCGTCTTTGATACGCAGGCCAAGGGAAGCGATTTTACGCTCTCCGACATAAACGCCGGGGCGTTTGGGATCGGCGGCTGCTTCGATGCCATATTCTGCCAAGGTGGCGATGATGCTGTTTTCAAGTGCGGAAACGATATGGCGGACGCTGGTTTTACGGCGTTTGAAATTGATCATCGTATAGATGACCAATTGACCTGGGCCGTGATAGGTAATTTGACCGCCTCTGTCGATTTGGACAACGGGAATATCGTCGCGGATGAGGAGGTGTTCGGGCTTGCCGGCCAAGCCTTGGGTAAATACGGGCGGATGTTCGACCACCCATAATTCGTCTTCGGTATTTTCGTCACGCGAGGCATTAAATGCCTTCATGGCTTCGAAAGTCGGCAGGTAATCGACCAAGCCTTTGTGCACGATTATCATTACAGCACCACTTTTACCAATTCGTGTGCAGTCAGGTCGCGGTAGATATTGTCGAGCTGTTCTTGGTTGTCGACATTTACTTTGACGGTTGCGCCGGTGTAGTTGCCTTTGCTGCTTGGGCGCGTAGTGATGTGGTGCGGCTCGGTATCGGGAGCGTGTTTGCGCACGGTTTCCAAGATGGCGGATTCAAATTCGGGATGAACTGCGCCCATAACTTTCAAAGGGAAAGTGCAGGGGAATTCAATCAGTGATTTTTTTTCAGTTGAGTCTGTCATGGTTTTTTACTACCTTGTTTGGTTTGCTCGGGCCGTCTGAAAAGTTTTCAGACGGCCCGAAATCCGATATATTTTATCGTAAACGTCCATATCGGGCTATTAAAAATGATGTTTTCGAAAATAGGTGCGGATAAGCTGTTTTCAAGTCTTGAAATGGAGCGCTTCAGCCCAATTTTGAGCTACATTCTGATTTAACAATGATTGAGATTTCTAACTATGCCGACAAAAGACAAATATTTCGAGGAATACAGTGCGCTGGCTACCTTGCCTTTACGCGATGTCGTGGTGTATCCGCATATGGTATTGCCGCTGTTCGTCGGTCGTCCTAAATCGATTGCTGCCCTTGAGGCGGCAATGGCCAATGATGATCCGGTTTTCCTGTTGGCCCAACTTGACCCTAATACAGAAGACCCTAAAGCTGAAGACTTGCACCAGACCGGTACTGTTGCCCAAGTTTTGCAGGTTTTGAAGCTGCCTGACGGCACCGTTAAAGTATTGGTAGAAGGTATCCGTCGTGCGCGTGCGTTGACGGTTGATGAAACAGGCGGATTGTTTTTGTCTCATGTTGAGGCGATTGATGAGAATAGCGACAAGGACAATCCTGAAATTGAGGCCTTGCGCCGGACTCTGCTGACTCAATTTGAGCAATATGCGAAGTTGAACAAAAAAATCCCTGCCGAAGTCATCAGTACCATCAGCAGCATTGATGACAACAGCCGCCTTGCAGATACCATTGCCGCGCATTTGCAGCTGAAATTGGAGCAGCGTCAATATGTATTGGAGACTGCCGGCATTGTTGACCGTTTGGAATTTCTGCTGGCGCAGTTGGAAGCCGAACTCGACATCATGCAGGTCGAGAAACGTATCCGTGGCCGTGTGAAACGTCAAATGGAAAAATCCCAACGCGAGTATTACTTGAATGAGCAAGTGAAAGCGATTCAGAAAGAGTTGGGCGAAGAAGACGAGCGCGGCGAGCTGGATGCGCTGGAGAACAAAATCAAAGAAGCTGGCATGAGCAAAGAGGCTGAAGAAAAATGTCTGTCTGAATTGAAAAAACTGAAAATGATGCCGCCGATGTCTGCGGAATCTACCGTCGTGCGCAACTATATCGATACTTTGCTTGAGTTGCCGTGGAAGAAAAAATCCCGTGTCAGCAAAGATATTGCCAAAGCCGATTTGGTGTTGAACGCTGACCACTATGGTCTGGAAAAAGTCAAAGAGCGCATTTTGGAATATTTGGCTGTTCAAAAACGTATGGACAAGCTCAAAGGCCCGATTTTGTGCCTGGTTGGTCCTCCAGGGGTGGGCAAAACTTCCTTGGGTGAGTCGATTGCCAAAGCCACAGGCCGCCAATATGTGCGTATGGCGTTGGGCGGCGTGCGTGATGAAAGCGAAATCCGCGGCCACCGCCGTACCTATATCGGCTCTATGCCGGGCAAAATCCTGCAAAACATGGCGAAAGCCGGTGTGAAAAATCCATTGTTCTTGCTCGATGAAATCGACAAGATGGGCAGCGATTTCCGTGGTGATCCGGCCAGTGCTTTGCTTGAGGTGCTGGATCCTGAGCAAAACAACAAGTTTGCCGACCACTATGCCGAAGTTGATTATGATTTGAGCGATGTGATGTTTATTGCAACTTCAAACAGCTTGAATATCCCGACTCCGCTGCTTGACCGTATGGAAATTATCCGTCTGTCCGGTTATACGGAAGACGAAAAAATCAATATCGCCATGCAATACCTTGTGCCGAAACAAATGAAGCGCAATGGTGTAAAAGAGGGCGAATTGGTGGTTGATGAAAGTGCGGTACGCGATATTATCCGTTACTACACCCGCGAGGCCGGTGTCCGCTCGTTGGATCGTGAAATTGCCAAAATCTGCCGCAAAGTGGTAATGCAGGTTACTTTGAATGAGGATAAGAAAAAAGCGTCTAAATCCAAAACAGTAAGCAAGGCCAAGCCTAAAGCGATTAAAGTTACTGAGAAAAATCTGCATGACTATCTGGGCGTACGCCGTTTCGACTATGGTGTGGCTGAAAGCGAAAACCGTATCGGTCAGGTAACCGGTTTGGCTTGGACGGAAGTCGGTGGTGAGTTGTTGACTGTTGAGGCGGTTGCCTTGCCGGGCAAAGGTACGATTCAATGTACCGGCCAACTGGGCGATGTCATGAAAGAATCGGTATCGGCCGCATGGTCGGTTGTCCGTTCCCGTGCTGAATCAGTGGGTTTGGCTCCTGATTTTTACGAGAAGAAAGACATTCACATCCATGTGCCTGAAGGTGCGACGCCAAAAGACGGTCCGAGCGCAGGTATTGCCATGACTTTGGCGATGGTTTCTGCCTTCACCAAAATTCCGGTGCGTGCGGACGTGGCGATGACTGGCGAAATCACTTTGCGTGGCGAAGTTTTGCCTATCGGCGGTTTGAAAGAAAAACTGCTGGCTGCTTTGCGCGGCGGGATCAAGCATGTATTGATTCCAAAAGACAACGTCAAAGATTTGGAAGAAATCCCTGAAAATGTCAAAACCGGTCTGACCATTCATCCGGTCAAATGGATTGATGAAGTGTTGGCTTTGGGCTTGGAAACTCAGCCTGAGCAATGGGCAGCTGAATTGACGGTTGCCGAGACCCCGCAAACTTCTAAGGCGAAGTCAAGGACAAAAGCAACCAAGCATTAAGTTGGCCGTCTGATGTTGCAAAAAATGTGGTTTTGCCCTGAATGCCACAAAAATAGGGCAATTCCACATCTTTTACTTGACATGATAATTTGAGAATTGCTATAAAGTGCGTATGTGCTTTAAAAGTGCTTAAGCCCCGAGTATTCGGGCATTTCATCATTTTTTACGATAGGAAGGGACTAATTGTGAACAAGTCTGAATTGATCGAAGCAATTGCTCAAGAAGCCGGCATTTCCAAATCTGCTGCGCAAAAAGCTTTGGATGCTACTACTAATGCCGTAACCAACGCGTTGAAAAACGGCGACACTGTTACTCTGGTCGGTTTCGGTACTTTCTACGTCGGCGAACGCGCCGAACGTCAAGGCCGCAACCCTAAAACTGGCGAGCCTTTGACTATTGCTGCTGCTAAAACTCCTAAATTCCGTGCCGGTAAAGCATTGAAAGACGCTCTGTAATTTAGAGTCTTTCCCTGAATGGGAATAAAAAACCGATTTGATTCGGTTTTTTATTTTGAAGGCCGTCTGAAACCTTTCAGACGGCCTTTAGTTTGTTGAGTGCATAAAAAGGCTGAAATCCTAATGATAAAAGGATTTCAGCCTTTTTAGTTTATCTTGTTACATTTGATTTTTATATTGATATACCTTATCATTAACGGAAACACAGTATTCAAAACAAACCGCACTTATCGAAAGAAGGGGCAAATAGCCATTCATAACCAATCTTTCAAATGTGCCACGCACTCGTCATACTTCTCACATTTTTTCAATAATCTGATTTTAAAACAAATGAAAAGAGAGGCTTATGTCTACCATTCCTTTATCAAGCCTTAAAAAAGGCGCAGTCGTACATATTGATTCCATTGCTCCCAACCCTGTTTTTGGTGATTTGGATACCTTGGTAACCCGTCGTCTTTCGGATTTGGGTTTTTCCAGCGGAATGCCGTTGCAAGTGATTGCCGTGGGCGGTTTTGGAAGAGGACCGTTTGCAGTACGCTTGGGCAATCAATCCCAATTTTCCCTGCGTTTGGAAGAGGCCGGGAAGATTATGTGTCGTATCGTTGAGGCCGTTTAAGGCCGTCTGAAAGAATAAGGAAAAATGATGGAACTAAGCTATTTTGCCTTGATTGGCGCGCCAAACTGCGGCAAAACCGTTTTGTTCAACGGTTTGACCGGCGCACATGCCAAGGTTGCCAATTATCCGGGCGTAACTGTCGATAAGCGCGAGGGCGCCTTCCTCGACGACGAGGCCGTCCGCATTATCGACCTGCCGGGCACATACAGCCTACGCACGACCAGCCCCGACGAAGCGGTGGCGAAAGATGTAATGGTAGGCAAGATGGGCATTCCGCCCGATGCCATTATTGCCGTTGCCGACGCGACCAACCTGCGTATGACCCTGCGCATGATTTTGGAACTGAAAACGCTGGGACTGCCTATGGTGGTGTCGCTGAATTTGAGCGACGTGGCCCGCAAAAGGGGCTTGAATATCGACGCGGCCAAACTGAGCGAGTTGTTGGATGCACCTGTTTTGGAAACAGTTGCAGTGAGCGCGTCGGGCGTACAGGCTGTACGCGAAGCCGTGGCGAAGCTGCCGCGCAAACGCTCTTTCCCCGCAAACCCCGCCTCTGCCGAACGCACGCTCGATGCGCTGGATAGCGACAAACTTTATCAAGAAGTCGAATCGATTTTGGCACAAGTGGTACGCACCCAGATGACGCTGCCCGCATGGCACAAAAAACTCGACGACATCGTGCTGCACCCCGTTTGGGGCATGATTATGCTGCTGGTTATCCTGTTTATGGTGTTCCAAGCGGTATACACTTGGGCGGCTCCGATTATGGATGCTATCGAAGGCGGCTTTGCCGCGCTGGGCGAATGGATAGGCGCCAACATGGAGCCGGGCATCCTCAACGACTTGCTCGTCAACGGCGTCATTGCCGGTTTGGGCAGCGTGTTGGTGTTCCTGCCTCAGATTACGATTTTGTTTGCCTTTATCCTGCTTTTGGAAGACTCGGGCTATCTGCCGCGTGCAGCCTTCCTGTTGGATAACATCATGGCGAAAAGCGGTTTGTCCGGCCGTTCGTTTATTCCCCTTTTGTCCAGCTTTGCCTGTGCCGTTCCTGCCGTGATGTCGGCGCGAACCATTAACGACCCGCGCGAACGCCTTGTTACCATTGCGGTTGCGCCGTTGCTGACTTGTTCCGCACGTTTGCCGGTGTATGCGCTGATTATCGCCGCCGTCATTCCTGACCGTACAGTGGGCGGTATTTTCAACCTGCAAGGCCTGACACTGTTTATTCTTTATATCGCAGGCATCCTGTCGGCTGCATTGGCGGCATATATCATGAAACGCTTGGCGCGAATGAAAGGCAACGTGCAACAATTCCCACTCTTGATGGAATTGCCGACTTTCCGTACGCCTAACTTTAAACACATCATGACTAGTCTGTGGGATAGGGTAAAAGCCTTCCTGAAACGCGCGGGTACCATCATTTTTGCGTTGGCCGTGGTTCTGTGGGGCTTGGTAAGCTGGCCGCAACCGCCTGAAGGCGCAACCGGTGCAGCCATCGATTACAGCTTGGCAGGTACGCTTGGTCATGCTATTCAGCCGTTGTTTGCACCTTTGGGCTTTACTTGGGAAATGTGTATCGCCATGATTCCGGGTATTGCCGCGCGCGAAGTGGTTGTTGCCGCATTGGGTACCGTTTACGCCGTCAGCGCGTCGTCTGAAGATGCGGTACAAAACGCACTGATTCCTATCGTACACAACAACTGGGGCTTGCCAACTGCCTTTGCCTTCTTGGCTTGGTATGTGTATGCTCCGATGTGTGCCGCGACTTTGGCCGTGATTAAACGCGAAACTAAATCCACGAAAAATATGCTTATGATTACAGGCTATTTGTTCCTGATGGCTTATTTTGCCGCATTTGTGGTTTACCAAATTTCTTCAAGGATACTATCGTCATGACTCAATATATTATCGTCGGCTTGATTATGCTCGCCTGCGTATTCTTCCTCTTGCGAAAATTCGTGTTCAAACCGAAAAAACGCGACTGCAGCAGCGGCTGCGGCAAATGTGGCGGTTGCGGTTAAATAGAGGGTTAGGTAAAAGTAAAAGGGCCGTCTGAAATGGTTTCAGACGGCCTTTTTGTATGTTTAAACTATGGGTCAATCATTGTTGCAGGGCTTTCTAAGATTATGTGACAAAATGCTTAAACTGTCTTTTTTCTTGGGAAAAGGATACAAGTGATTAAAAATATCAATGTTCCCCCTACGAAATCAATTAAATGGTGTTGATAGACAAATAAGACCGAAATGGCGAGTAAAAACCCCATATACCAAAAAATGATTTTAAGAATTTGGATTTGAATTCTCTACAATAAACCTCAGCCGAAAGAAAAGCGAAACTCACATGTAATGACGGGCATTGATTAAAACTACTGTCCAATTTTCCCAAAATATAAAAGAAGGATTTTAAAATTTGGTTATCGACTTCAGGCTTGGGAAAATAAAATTTCATAGGAAATATTACAAATAGAGCAGTAGAAACTCCGATTAAAAAGGTTGCTCTTTTTATCAGTAATTTCAGACTGCTTTCGTTCTTTTCCAAAAATATAGTGACCAAGAAGAAAAACGGTGACGTCATATAAGGCAACATAAAGATGGGCAAGAAAGGAATATTCCTTTCCCAATCTATAAAATATGAAGGCACATTATCGACTGTATATGTATAAAACTCAGCTCTCTTGTAAAAACCGACAAAAAATATTGATATAAAAATTGTATATTTAATCTTTAGTTTCGATAGCTTATCCACTTACCGATTTTCTCCATCCATGATTCCAATATAATTAAAATCGTAAAAGTTCATCACACTATCATATATATCAGTGATATGGAATATGTCGCACTGTCTCTAATATTTTGTCGGATGGTTATCTCATCTATGGTTTCAGACGGCCTCGAAAGGTGGATTGTAAAAAAAGCGCAAAATTACAGATTGGGTATGATATTGAAGTGAATCTTTCAGTAGTCTCATGATTTATTGAACGGGAAGCCTGAAATGTCCGGTGATGGTGTAGCGGTAGAGGACGTCGTCTTCACGGGTTCCCGAACCGATATTATGGATAATCAGTGGCCTATCGCCGATTTTTCGATCGGAGACAATGCCGATATGGGGACGGTTTCCTTTTAGTTCCCAAGTTACAATATCGCCAGCTTGATAGTTTGTATCTTGAACGGCCCAGCCTTGACGCGTGAAATAAGTCATTAGGTTAGGGACACGGCGGTGGTCGATATTGGTATCAGGTTGTTTCAAACCCCAGCGTTTAGGATAGACGGAAAAGTTGCGGCTCATGTCTTGATGAACAAGCTCTTGCAAATCTATATTTTGCTCACGCAATGCACGGATGACCACGTCTGTGCAAACGCCTTTTTCCATCGGTACATCGCCCATCGGATAAGTGAGCTTCGTGTAAGCCGGGTCGTAACGAAGGGTTTTACCAATTTGATTTCGTGCAGATTGGACAATTTGCGGAGATGGTTCTTCGGGTTCGGTAATCTCCTGTTGTAGGAAATCGGTATTAATACTTGGGATAGAGTTGTGATGACGGGCAAAAAATACAGCTGTTGTAATCAGAAGGATAGAAAGCACAATACTGATAACTATGGGCTTAAAGGCTGTTTTGTGTTTCATGATATATACACGGCTTAGATGTTGTTTGCATTATTATCAAATTTTTGGGTGGGTTGGCAATGCATAATGGAAAAATGGTCTTTAGCAAGTATGTATGGGTAAATAATAGATGAGTGTTATTTGGGTATTACTAAAACGTTTTTCGTAAATATAGATTTTAAATTGGTACATGATAAAAGGTCGTCTGAAACAGGTTTCAGACGACCTTTTATTGTAAAAATCTATAAATTTAATAGATAATAACTATTCTCATATTATCAAGCTAGAAAAGATAACCCGCTGATTAACTTGATATTTTATATGGTTAAATTATGTTAACTAAAACATACGCTATCCAAACCTGATTTCACAGTTGATTTAAATCATAATGTCTTGTGTCCAAATCTCTAAAATACCCGAAATCATATTAGATATTGATTTTCGAATAACAAACTACAAGAGTCGAGGAACGCAAAATGCCGAAAATCCCTGAGTTGGTTTGTCCTGCCGGTAATCTGCCTGCTTTGAAGACGGCGGTGGACAATGGCGCTGACACAGTTTATATGGGGCTGAAAGATGCGACGAATGCGCGCAATTTTCCGGGACTGAATTTCGATATGAAATCGGCGCAGGAAGGGGTAGCTTACGCCCATGCGCGCGGCCGCAATGTGTTGATGGCAATCAATACTTTTGCCCAGGCGGGGCAAATCGAGCGGTGGCATCGGGCTGTCGATACGGCGGTGCAACTGGGGGCGGACGCGATAATCGTTGCCGACCCTGCGATTATGGCTTATGCCGCCGAGCGTCATCCTAATTTGAGGCTGCACATGTCGGTGCAGGGTTCGGCCACCAATTACGAAGCCATCAATATGATGAAGGAACTGTTCGGCGTCCGCCGTGCCGTGTTGCCGCGCGTTTTAACGGTCGATCAGGTCAAGCATGTGATTGACAATACGGATGTGGAAATCGAAGTGTTCGGTTTCGGCAGTTTGTGTGTGATGGTAGAAGGGCGCTGCATTTTATCGAGTTATGCGACGGGTGAATCGCCGAATATGCAAGGCGTGTGTTCGCCGGCGAAGGCTGTGCGCTGGGAGCAGCTGCCCGACCGCATGAACGTGCGGCTGAACCAAGTATTAATCGACCAGTACAAACCGGACGAACCGGCAGGCTATCCGACCTTGTGTAAAGGCCGTTTCGAGGTGAACGACGAAACCTATTACGCGCTGGAAGAGCCGACCAGCCTGAATGTTTTGGAAATGCTGCCCGAACTTATTAAAATTGGTGTATCCGCCATCAAAATCGAAGGCCGCCAGCGCAGCCCGATGTACACGGCGCAGGTTACCAAATCGCTGCGGCAGGCTTTGGACGCTGCCGCGGCCGATCCGGCTCATTTCAAAGTCAATCCGGTGTGGAACAACGCGCTGAGTAAGGTTTCGGAAGGGCATCAGACGACCTTGGGCGCATACAGCCGTCCGTGGAAATAAGGGGGAGGGAAAATGAATCCGATGAAACTATCGCTGGGGCCGGTCTTGTTTTTCTGGCAGAAGGAAGCCCTGCTGGAATTTTACACCGCCATGCTGGATGCGCCGGTGGACACCATTTATCTGGGCGAAGTGGTGTGTTCGCGTCGCCAGAAAATGCGTTTTGCCGACTGGGTCAGCCTGGCGGAAGATTTGGCGGAAAGCGGCAAAGAGATTATTTTGTCGTCGCAGGTGCTGCTGGAAAGCGAATCCGATTTGAAACGCCTGCGTAAAATCACGGGGCAGGACAAATTCAAAGTCGAAGCCAACGATATGGGCGCGGTCAAATTGGCGCGCGAACACGGTATTCCGTTTGTCGCCGGCGCCAGCCTGAACATTTACAATGAAAGTACGCTGGCATTGTTTCAGAAACTTGGCGCATACCGCTGGATTGCGCCGTCCGAGTTGAGCCGCGACAAAGTTGCTGAAATTATCAAGGCCTCAGACGACATCGAAACGGAATTGTTTGCTTGGGGCAAAATGCCTTTGGCGTACTCTTCACGCTGCTTTACCGCGCGACATTACAACCTGAACAAAGACGGCTGTGAATTCCGCTGCTTGGATTACGAGCAAGGTATGGACATGAACACCCGCGAGGGCAAGCCGTTTTTAACCATCAACGGCATCCAAACCATGTCTTACGGCTGCCAAAACCTGCTGCCGCACCATGAGGATTTGCGACAAATCGGTGTGAACATGCTGCGCCTGTCGCCGCAAATGCACGGCATGGCGGAAATCGTCCGTATCCACCGCGATGTATTGGACGGCAAAACCGCACTGGCGGATGCGCTGCCCGAATTGGAAAGACTGACCACCGGCACGCTGGTGGACGGTTATTGGCACGGTCAGCCGGGTATCGAAGCCGTGAAGGAGGAATATTATGGCGTTGCCTGAAATTGTATTGCCCGCATGGGCGGGAAAAATCGGCGGAAAATTACCGGGCAGGCCGCCGCGCTTCGCTTTGGTTTTTACCCTCAACACCATGCTCAAACGCGGATTGCTGCCCGCCGATATGAGCCTGTTTGACGGTCGAACCTTCGAAATTGACGTATTGGACGCAGGCATCAAGGTGCGTTTCACCGCCAATGCCGAAAAATTCATCGATGCGGATTTTTTGGGTACGCCCGATTTGCGCCTTGCCGCCAACGGCATCGACTTTATGCGCATGATGATGCGCGAGGAAGACCCGGATACTTTGTTTTTCAATCGCAAACTGCAAATCGAAGGCGATACCGAGCTTGGGCTGATTACCAAAAACCTGCTCGACAGCGTGGACTGGCCGTTCGGAGATTGGTTTTTGAAGCGGCAGATGTTCGACTGAATGCCGGTTCGTGCAAGAATAAAGCAAAGCATTCATCCATTAAGTTTATGATTTAAAAATAAAATATCCAATACCTTTTACAAAATTCCCAAATCCCTAAATTTCTACCAAGGTATTTAGGGATTTGGGAATTTGTGTTTGGATTTTGGCCACCGGGTAAAAAGGTATTTTGCAAAAGTCTCAATCCACAACAAAAAGGCCGTCTGAAAACCAAATTCCGGTTTTCAGACGGCCTCAATCATTTAAAACTTTCAACAAACTCTTATTTCAACGCTTCCAGCAGCTTCCCGTGTATCCCGCCGAAACCGCCGTTGCTCATGACCAAAATATGGTCGCCTGCTTCGGTATTTTTCACGATTTCGGCGACGAAGGCATCGAAGTCTTGACCGACGTGCAGCTTGCCGTCCAAAGGCGCGAGAGCTTCGGCGACGTTCCAGTCCACGCCGCCGGCGTAGCAGAACACTTGGTCGGCACCTTTGAGGCATTCGGGCAGAGCGGCTTTCATGGTGCCAAGTTTCATGGTGTTGGAACGTGGCTCGAGGACGGCGAGGATGCGGGCATTTCCGACGCGCTGGCGCAGGCCTTCGATGGTGGTTTCGATGGCGGTCGGATGGTGGGCGAAGTCGTCGTAAACGGTGATACCGTTCACCGTGCCTTTGATTTCCATGCGGCGTTTAACGTTTTTAAATGCGTTCAAGGCCTCGCAGGCCGTCTGAATATCGACGCCGGCATGACGTGCGGCGGCGATGACGGCAAGCGCGTTCATGCGGTTGTGTCCTCCCATCAAATCCCATGCGACGTGTCCGGCTTTTTTGCCGTCAAGCAACACGTCGAACGAGCCGTCAGCATTGACTTCGCCGACCTGCCAGCCGTGTTCGGTGCCGAATTTTTCCACCGGTGTCCAGCAGCCTTTGTTCAAAGTATTTTGCAGGCTTTGTTGTTGTCCGTTGCAGACGATTAGACCTTCAGACGGCACGGTGCGCACGAGGTGGTGGAACTGGGTCTGTATTGCGCCCAAGTTGGTAAAGATGTCGGCGTGGTCGAATTCGAGATTGTTCAACACGGCGGTACGCGGACGGTAATGTACGAATTTGGAGCGTTTGTCAAAAAAGGCAGTGTCGTATTCGTCGGCTTCGATAACGAAGAATGGGGATTTTGAATTAGGATCTTGGCGCGGCGTTTGCGGCAGGCGGGCGGAAACGCTGAAGTTTTCCGGTACGCCGCCGATGAGGAAGCCTGGCGCGAGTCCGGCATATTCCAAGACCCATGCCAGCATAGAGGCGGTAGTCGTTTTGCCGTGTGTTCCGGCTACGCCGAGTACCCAGTGTTGGTGTAATACGTTTTCAGCAAGCCATTGTGGGCCGGAAATATAAGGCAGGCCGCGGTTTAAAATCGCTTCAACCACATCCATGCCGCGTTTGGCAACATTGCCGATAACGTAAATATCGGCTTTAAATTCGTCCAACTGCGCGGCATCGAAGCCTTCGTGTACGTCTATGCCCAAGGCTTCGAGCTGGGTGCTCATCGGCGGATACATCTTCGCATCGCAACCGCTGACTTTAAAACCTGCTTCTTTGGCAATAGCCGCTACGCCGCCCATAAATGTGCCGCCGATACCGATAATGTGGATGTGTTTCATGATAAGACCGTCTTGGGAATGAATTAATTTTAAAGCCGTCATTATAACGGAGTTTGGATAAAGGGGTCGTCTGAAAAGTAAAGCGGCAATAAGAATAGGGGAGAGATAGGGAGGATTGAATCTTAATAGGGAATTTTTAGGTTATAGTTGCTACTGAAATATTTATACTTTGGGCGCTGTGTTGCCGATTGAAAAAGGTATGAAATGGCTGGGCGATATGACTGTAGTTCTGTCTTTGCTCATGCTGGTGTTTGTTTTCTTGGTTGACCCGACTCACTACTTCCTCAGCAACTTGGTTGTCTCTATCGGTAATATCCTTACTCAAACCGTTCACCATTCTTTCGAGCTGTACTTGTTCCACAACCGCGATTGGTCTAATGGCTTACTGGGTATGGTGGATTACTTGGGCACCATTTGTGGGCGTGTTCTTAGCGAAAATTTCCAAAGGCCGTACTTTGCGCGAATTCGTGCTGGCATCCATTATGGTACCAGTCGGCTTCCTCGTGATTTGGTTCTCCGTATTCTCCGGCTTCAGCCTGCTTGATACTGTTGAAGGTACTGGACGCTTGGCAGAAATTGTCAATAAAGGCGACTACGAAGGTACATTCTATTACCTGCTCAATATGCTGCCTCTGTCTTTTGCAACCAAACCATTGACCGTTATCCTGTTCTTAGGTTTCGTGGTTCTGGTTTGTTTGTGAAAGTTGTCGGGTGCGACGTTCAAAATACACTGTTGCCATGGCAATCGCAGCGGTCATCAATGCCGTTGTGGTTAAGATAACAAGGGGCTGCGGCGGTAAAACGGCGGCCAGCCCTGCGCCGATAACGAATAAGGTCGTCTGAAAAATCCAAAGCCGTTGCGGTCGGCGGTGTTCGGGCTTGTTGTACGGCGTGTTGGCGGCAACCCCGAGATAAAACACGCCCAAACCGAGCCACAGCATTCGGACGGACTCAGCGGTAGCGGTGCTGTTTTGGTGCAGCCAAGCCAGTGCCACCGTTACCAAAGCGATGCCGATCAGTACGGCATAATGGCTGTACGAGGGCAATGCGCCCGAGTTTTGCGCTTTGTGTTCGTCGATAAAATAGGAAAACTGCATCACATAAACCGTAAACATCGCAAACAGAATCACAATCACGGGCAGTGCGCCGATTTCAAACTTCGCCACGTGGAAATAAGGGGCGATGTCGATCACGGTTTCGCCGAAAAAAATAATCACCAGCCCGTTTAGGCGTTCGAGTAGATGCGGAAAATTCACCGCAGGTTGCTTGTGGCTGACAAAGGTGGGTAAAATCCAACCCAAACCGAAACCGCCCAGCGCAACCCACTGTCCGATATGGGCGGGAAACAACAGCGAACCGAGCACCGTCGCCGCCGTCAATCCGCGCAATCCCGCCACCAGCTTGATTCTGCGGCGTTGTTCGGGGGAAGCGTGGCGGGCAAGCTGCAACAGATATTGCAGGCAGACACTGCCGACCAGTAGCCCCAGCGCAAGATTAAACGGCACAAAATTCGCCAGCCAGTCGCTGCCCACCGCATTGGACAAAAACAGCAGAAAAAACATATCGGCAAACAAAAACAGCCGATCCCGCCAAGAGTTGTCGCCGAAGCGGTTGATGTAAATGCTCTGGTATAACCAAACGGTAAACAGAATCACCAGCGAAATCAGAAACGTGACGTAATCGGCTTCGTCGGCGTGGTGCACCAGCTCGGTGGTGCGGGACAAAGCATATACAAACACCAAATCATAAAACAGCTCGGGCAGCCCGACTTTTTTCTCTCCAACAGGCATAAGCCCTCCGGTTATGATGAATAATTTATTGAAGAATAACAGTTTTTACTGACAAGTACCATTGCCCGCGCAGCTTAAAAATGGCTCTCATCAATGTCCATTTTGCCCAATTTTTGGTTAATGGCGTGCAATTCGTCCGCAGTCAGGCGGATTCGCAGTGCGCCGAGGTTTTCCGCCACCGCCAAGCGGTGTTTTTTGGTGGTGCCCGGAATCGGTACGATAAAGGGCTTTTGCGCCAGTTCCCACGCCAACACGATTTGCGCGGCGGTGGCGGATTTGGCGGCGGCGATTTCGGCTAATAAATCCAATACCGGTTGATTGTTCGCCATCACCTCGGCGCGGAAACGCCCCATGGTACGGCGGAAATCGCTTTCGGCGTACTGGGTCTGCGCGTTAAAACGGCCGCTTAAAAAGCCGTTCCCCAGCGGGCTATATGCTACAAAGCCGATATGGTTGGCTTCGCAAAAAGCAAACAATGCTTTTTCGGGGGCACGGAACACCATGGAATATTGGTTCTCCATGGCGGTAATGGGCGTAACGGCGTGGGCGGCGGCCATATACTCAATCGGCGTGTTGGACACGCCCCAATGATGGATTTTGCCTGCCTTAATCAATTCGCCCATTACTTCCGCTACCGCCTCGGCGGGTACATTCGGGTCAATGCGATGCTGGTAATACAGGTCGATGTAGTCGGTTTGCAGATTGTGTAAGGATTCGTCCACTTGCTTGCGGATGGATTCGGGGCGGCTGTCCAGCACATTCTCCACGCTGCTGGCGGAATGAGTTTGCCCCACAATGCCGATCCAACTGTAGGCGACAACAGTACGGTAGTAAATTTTGCTTTTGCACCGACTTCAGTAGGCGGCTTGGGCATCAACTACACAATCACGCTGGAAGGCTGGTTGTATACGGTAAGCCATACTCAAGCGCAACAAGAGAAAGTCAACATATTCGTCAATGCTCTGAAAGTAGGCGGAAAAATCTGCTCGAATTTCTTAATGCTTGATAATGTGAGATTTTTGGTAGATTGAACCTAAGTCAATCATAGAAAACGGATACATGTTTGATAAGCGGCATTTTTATTATCTATGGTTTCTATGTTTATTCAGGCTGGCAGTGATGGTTTGATGTCTTAGAAAAGTTGTGGCTGTAATTGTGAAAATAATGCCGTCTGAAAAATAAGTTCTGAGCAAACCACGCTACGACTTATTTTCAGACGGCATTTGTCTTCTGTATTTTACGATTTCTATTAAAGTGCTGCTTCTGAGCGTTCTCCGGTACGAATACGGATCGCTTCTTCAACGGGATAAATAAAGATTTTACCATCACCGATTTTGCCGGAATGCGCGGTTTCTAAAATGGCGTCCACAGCCTGATCGACTTTGTCGTCAGCCAATACCAATTCAATTTTTACTTTAGGCAGAAAATCGACTGCGTATTCCGCGCCGCGATAAATTTCCGTATGGCCTTTTTGGCGGCCGAAACCTTTGACTTCGCTGACAGTCATGCCGGTAATACCGATTTCAGTCAGGATTTCGCGTACATCGTCGAGTTTGAAAGGTTTGATAATGGCTTCGATTTTTTTCATATTGAGTCTCCTTGTTTGCGAAAAGGCCGTCTGAAACATTCAGACGGCCTTTGTTCCATCAAGTTCGTTCAAATTTTATTTGAGTGAACTTATTTCTTTTTCTGAGCCGGCAGGTCGGTACATACGCCCAATGCCACTTCCGCAGCCATACCGATGGATTCGCCAAGGGTTGGGTGTGGGTGGATGGTTTTACCGATATCGGCTGCATCACAGCCCATTTCGATGGCCAAGCAGATTTCGCCGATCATATCGCCGCCGTTAGGGCCAACGATACCGCCACCGATAATGCGGCCGGTTTCAGCATCAAAAATCAGCTTGGTGAAACCATTGTCGCAACCGTTGGCAATCGCACGGCCGGAAGCAGCCCATGGGAAGTTGGCTTTGGTGATTTTGCGGCCGGAGGCTTTGGCAGACAACTCGGTTTCGCCAACCCATGCCACTTCAGGAGAAGTGTAAGCAACGCCCGGAATAACGCGCGCGTCGAAGTAGGCTTTGTGGCCGGCACAGTTTTCAGCGGCAACGTGGCCTTCGTGAACGGCTTTGTGTGCCAACATCGGTTGACCGACGATATCGCCGATAGCGTAGATGTGTGGCACGTTGGTGCGCATTTGTTTGTCCACTTCGATGAAGCCGCGATCGGTAACGGCAACACCGGCTTTTTCTGCGCTGATGAGTTTGCCGTTAGGCACACGACCGGCAGCTACCAGTACGGCATCGTAACGTTGTGGTTCTTTAGGCGCATTTGCACCTTCGAAGGTAACGTAAACGCCGTCTTCTTTAGGCTCGACAGCAACAGTTTTGGTGTTGATCAGGATGTTGTCAAAACGGTATTCGTTTTGTTTTTGCCATACTTTAACCAAGTCGCGATCTGCGCCTTGCATCAGGCCGTCCATCATTTCAACGACGTCGAGGCGTGAACCCAGCGTGCTGTAAACCGTACCCATTTCAAGGCCGATGATACCGCCGCCGATGATCAACAGTTTGCCCGGTACTTCTTTCAGAGCCAAAGCGCCGCTGGAGTCGATGATGCGTGGATCTTCAGGGATGAAAGGCAGTTTGGTTACGCGGCTGCCTGCGGCAATGATACAGTTTTTGAAGGCAACGATTTTTTTCTCGCCGGTAGGAGTAGCTTGCTCGTATACTTCGCTGGTCGTCAGAGAAACTTCCAAGTGGTGCGGATCTAAGAATTGGCCGTCACCTTGGATAATGTCTACTTTACGGCCTTTAGCCATACCAGCCAAACCGGTAGTCAGGCGGGAAACCACGCCGTCTTTGTAGCCGCGCAGCATGTCGATATCGAGTTCAGGCTCAGGGTATTTGATACCGTTGGCAGCCAAGTGGCGTACTTCATCGATAACGGCAGCATTGTGCAACAGGGCTTTGGAAGGGATACAGCCGACGTTCAAGCAAACGCCGCCCAAAGTTTTATAACGTTCAACGATGGCAACTTTCAAGCCTTCGTCAGCAGCGGCAAATGCCGCAGAATAACCGCCAGGGCCGCCACCCAATACGACTACATCGTATTCGGCATCGG
This sequence comes from Neisseria sp. P0009.S008, assembly GCF_051958615.1. Classification (NCBI taxonomy): domain Bacteria; kingdom Pseudomonadati; phylum Pseudomonadota; class Betaproteobacteria; order Neisseriales; family Neisseriaceae; genus Neisseria; species Neisseria sp. P0009.S008. Next base: position 79,416 of record NZ_JBQCVG010000004.1, on the reverse strand, counting down.
CAGAACCGCCGAATTGAGCAGCTTGAGGAGCAGGAGCGGCTGCTTTAGGTGCTTCTTGTGCAGGAGCGGCAGGCGCTTCGGCTTTAGGAGCAGCAGCCGCACCTTCGGCCTCAACGACAACAATCAAACCGCCTTCGGAGATTTTGTCGCCGACTTTAACTTTAACCTCTTTGACTACGCCTGCAACTTCGGCAGGTACGTCCATAGTCGCTTTATCGGTTTCCAAAGTAATCAGTGTATCGTCCACAGCAATGGTATCGCCCACATTTACTTCAACCGCAATAATATCTACATTTTCGTGACCGCCAATGTCGGGCACTTTCAATTCAATTAAGCTCATGTCTAATCTTTCTGAATGATGTTCGGGCTTCTTTTTTTCAGACGGCCTTTTTATTTAGGCCGTCTGAAAATGCTCGGATTACAGAGTAATGCGGCGGAAGTCTTTCAACAGGTTAGCCAGGAATACGGTGAAGCGCATACCGGCGGCACCGTCGATGACACGGTGGTCAAAGGACAGGCTCAACGGGCACATCAGGCGAGGAGCAAATTCTTTGCCGTTCCAAACCGGTTTGATTTGGGATTTGCACACGCCCAAGATAGCAACTTCAGGAGCATTCACGATTGGCGTGAAGCCTGTACCGCCGATGCCGCCCAAGCTGGAAATGGTAAAGCATGCGCCTTGCATTTCTTGTGGCTTGAGCTTGCCTTCGCGGGCTTTTTTAGACAATTCGGTCAACTCTTGGCTGATTTGTTTCAAGCCTTTTTGATCCACGTCTTTGATGACTGGAACAACCAAGCCGTTTGGCGTGTCGGCAGCGAAACCGATATTGAAGTAGTTTTTCAGCACCAAGTTGTCGCCATCCAGAGAGGCGTTGAATTCAGGGAAGGCTTTCAGCGCAGCAACAGAAGCTTTGATGATGAACGCCAATGGGGACAGTTTCACGCCTTCGCGTTCCCATTCTTTGTTCAGCTGTTTGCGGAATTCTTCCAATTCGGTCATGTCCGCTTCTTCGTGTACGGTAACGTGAGGAATCACAACCCAGTTGCGAGACAGGTTTTGACCGGAGATTTTCTTAATGCGTGACAGTTCTTTAACTTCGACGCTGCCGAATTTAGAGAAGTCAACTTTAGGCCATGGCAACAAGTCCAGACCACCACCCAAAGAGGCAGCTGCAGGTTTGCCTGCACCGCTTTGCATAACGGATTTAACGAAGGCTTTAACGTCTTCGCCCATGATTCGGCCTTTCAGACCGGTACCTTTGACTTGACCCAAGTCTACGCCCAATTCGCGTGCCAGTTTACGTGCGGAAGGACCTGCATGCGCTTTTGCAAATGCAGCTTCATCGATTTTGGCAGCAGCAGGAGCAGCAGGAGCAGCAGGAGCAGCAGGTGCAGGCGCAGCTGCTGGTGCAGTAGGAGCAGGAGCGGCAGCTGGTGCAGGCGCAGCGGCTTGAGTGGCAGGAGCAGGGGCTGCTGCGGCAGAGCCGGCAGTTTCTACTTCAATAATGGCGGAGCCTTCGGATACTTTGTCGCCAACTTTCAGGAATACGGCTTTAACCACACCGGCTTCGGTACATGGTACGTCCATGGTGGCTTTGTCGGTTTCCAGAGTAATCAGGGTGTCGTCAACGGCAACAGTGTCGCCGACTTTAATTTCAACGGCAATAACGTCAACGTCAGAGTGACCGCCGATATCAGGTACAACAACTTGTACGGTAGCGCCACCGGCAGGAGCGGCTGCAGGCGCAGCAGCTGGAGCAGCAGGAGCTTCTGCTGCAGGAGCGGCGTCTGCAGCGGCAGCACCGGTTTCAACGGTCAGAATAACGCCGCCTTCAGAGATTTTATCGCCAACTTTAACTTTAACTTCTTTAACAACACCGGCTGCATCAGCAGGTACGTCCATAGTGGCTTTGTCGGTTTCCAACGTAATCAGGGTGTCGTCAACGGCAATAGTGTCACCCACTTTAACTTCTACGGCGATGATGTCGACGTTTTCATGGCCGCCGATATCAGGGACTTTGATTTCTACGATACTCATTTGAGTTCCTTTAATATTTTCAGTTTGATGCCGTCTGAAAACTGTTTCACACGGCATCGGTACAGTTTGTTCAAACCATTCAAGCATTCGGTTTTCAGACGGCCTGATGTCTGAATGAAACAAACAGACCGTCTGAAACATCAATTAGCGTTTCCAGCTAGGAGCTGAATCAGCTTTGACACCATATTTTTCAATAGCTTGTTGAACGGTTTCTTTGCTGACTTTGCCTTGCTCGGCCAATGCGCTCAATGCAGCAACGGCAACGTTGTAGCGGTCAACTTCGAAGAAGCTGCGCAGGTTGGCACGGCTGTCGGAGCGACCGAAGCCGTCAGTACCCAAGACATGGTAGTCGTTAGGGATGTAGGCACGGATGCGGTCAGCATAGCTGCGGATATAGTCGGTAGCGGCAATTACTGGGCCGTCATGACCTTGCAGTTGAGAAGTAACAAACGGTACTTTTGCAGTTTCCAAAGGATTCAGACGGTTGAAACGTTCTGCTTCGATAGCGTCGCGATGCAACAGGTTGAAAGATGGGCAAGACCAGATGTCTGCTTCCACGCCGAAGTCGGCTTTCAACAATTCAGCACCGGCAATGACTTCTTGCAGAATGGTACCAGAACCCATCAATTGAACTTTCTTGTCGCCTTTGCCACCGGCTTTCAGCAAGTACATACCTTTCAGGATGTCTTGTTCCACGCCTTCAGGCATGTCCGGATGAGCGTAGTTCTCGTTCATCAGGGTGATGTAGTAGAACACGTCTTCGTTGTTGGCATACATACGGCGCAGACCGTCTTGTACGATAACGGCTACTTCGTATTGGAAGGTCGGATCGTAAGAAACGCAGTTCGGGATCAAATCGGCTTGAATATGGCTGTGGCCGTCTTCGTGTTGCAGGCCTTCACCGTTCAGTGTTGTACGGCCGGCAGTACCGCCCAGCAGGAAGCCGCGTGCGTGCATATCGCCGGCAGCCCATGCCAAATCGCCGACACGTTGGAAACCGAACATAGAGTAGTAAATGTAGAAAGGAATCATCGCAAAGTTGTTGTTGGCGTAGCTGGTTGCAGCCGCGATCCAGTCAGCCATTGCGCCTGGCTCGTTAATACCTTCTTGCAAGATTTGACCGTCAACAGATTCTTTGTAGAACATCAGTTGGTCTTTATCTTGAGGAGTATATTGTTGGCCTTTAGGGTTCCAAATACCGTATTGGCGGAACATACCTTCCATACCGAAAGTACGGCTTTCGTCAGGAACGATAGGTACAACGCGTTTGCCGATTTTTTTGTCTTTCAGCAGAGTAGACAGGATGCGTACGAAAGCCATGGTGGTTGAGAATTCACGGTCACCGCTGGATTTCAGTTGAGCATCAAATGCTGATAGCTCAGGCACTTCCAGAACATCTTGGGTAGGATTGCGTTTAGGCAGGTAACCACCCAAAGATTCACGGCGTGCGTGCAGGTATTTGTATTCTTCGCTGTCAGGAGCAAAAGTCAGGTAAGGCAGGTCGCCACTGTCAATTTGCTCGTCAGTTACAGGAATATCAAAGCGGTCACGGAATTGTTTCAGAGACGCTTTGTCCATTTTTTTGGCTTGGTGGGCAACGTTTTGACCTTCGCCGGATGCACCCATACCGTAGCCTTTAATGGTTTTTGCCAAGATTACAGTAGGTTTGCCGTTGGCATGGTTCGCAGCGCGGTCGTAAGCGTTGTACACTTTTTGAGGGTCATGACCACCGCGGTTCAATGCCCAAATTTCGTCATCAGTCATATCGGCGACCAATGCTTTCAGTTCAGGTGTATTGAAGAAGTGTTCGCGAACGTATGCACCGTCTTTGGATTTGTAAGTTTGATAGTCACCGTCCAAGCACTCTTCCATACGTTTGCGCAGAATGCCGTCTTTGTCTTTTGCCAAGAGGCGGTCCCAACGACGACCCCAGATGACTTTCACAACATTCCAGCCGGCGCCGGCAAAGTTGCCTTCCAGCTCTTGAATGATTTTGCCGTTACCGCGTACTGGGCCGTCCAAACGTTGCAGGTTACAGTTGATGACGAATACCAAGTTGTCCAAGCCTTCGCGTGAAGCCAGAGCAATAGCACCTTGGCTTTCAGGTTCGTCCATTTCGCCGTCGCCACAGAATACCCATACTTTACGGCCTTTGGTTTTAGCCAGACCGCGAGATTCCAAGTATTTCAGGAAGCGTGCTTGGTAAATTGCCATCAATGGGCCAAGACCCATAGATACGGTTGGGAATTGCCAGAAGTCAGGCAACAGGTGAGGGTGAGGGTAAGAAGGCAGACCTTTGCCGTCAACTTCTTGACGGAAGTTGTTCAGCTGGTCTTCAGTCAGACGGCCTTCAACGAAAGCGCGTGCATAGATGCCAGGGGCTACGTGGCCTTGGAAGAATACCAAATCTCCTTCTTCGCCTTCGCCTTTAGCTTTCCAGAAGTGGTTGAAGCCGACTTCGTACATAGTGGCGGCTGATTGGAAAGATGCAATGTGTCCACCCAATTCCAAATCTTTTTTACCCGCGCGCAAAACGATGGCGGCAGCGTTCCAACGAACGAATGCACGGATGCGGTGTTCGATGTTTTGGTCGCCGGGGATGCCTTTTTCGTCTTCAACGGAAACAGTGTTCAAGTATGGAGTAGTGGTGCCGTGAGGCATACGGATGCCTTTGTCACGGCTGTATTTGACCAAACTTTCCAGCAGGTATTGGGCGCGCTCGCTGCCTTCATATTCTAAAACAGAGCTTAACGCGTCTAACCATTCTTTGGTTTCAATTGGGTCAACATCGTGTAATTGGGTGGACATAATATCTATCCTTGTGTTGAGTGTTTTTCAATGACGGAGTATTACTCCGATATTTTCGTTTGCGAACAAATGTGAGTTAAAAACGAAAATTCCTAGAGTCAAATTCGAAAAAGTTTTAATTACTGAAATATTTTCAATACGTTATAACCATTGATGAAAAATCAGAAAGAATTGAACTTTTTGCGAACCGGCTAACCTGCAAATGCTATCAGTAATTGGGCAAACTGGCAAATCATGCTGTAGATATTGATAGGATGTAGAGGTTGGAATTAGGATTTTTTAAAAGAGTTATAGAGTTTGTTTTAAATCGAGATATTGAGTGGATATAGTAAAAAGTATCAAGTGTTTGAGTAAATAGATTCGAATACGAAAAACATTTTTAAAATTTTGTTGTAAATTGAAAGTTTGGATTGGGTTTAGGGTTTGAAAGGGAAAATTTAGATTATCTGATTCTTTACAAAGAGAGTAGGCCGTCTGAAGACTTTAAAGAGATTAAGAGGGAATGGGATTTGAAGATAACGATTATTGAGGAAGGGTAAATGAAAAAAATGACATGTACAGGCTGTTTAGTTTAGCTCTGACATGTCATTTATGTAGGAAGTTAGAATTTCAGACGACCTTTAATCGGCAGAGCCTTTTTGAGCGAATTGCTTCCATTGAGCCAAAAGCTCTTTGAGAACGTCTTGCTGTTCATGTCCATGTTGGATGGCTTCTTGCAGCCAGAAACAAGCATTATTGATGTCTTTTTCTACGCCCATACCGTGATAATACAGACAGGCAAGATTATATTGAGCCATCGTGTCTCTTTGTTTGGCTGCTGCTTCAAACCATTTTGCAGCTTGGGCATAGTCGACAGGTACACCTTGTCCACTGTAATACATCATGCCAAGATTGGTTTGGGATTTGCTGTGCCCACGTTCTGCGGATTGGTGGTATAGATCCAGTGCTTCAGCGTAATTCTGTTGGCGTTTTAAGCCATAGTGCGCTGCAAATGCCAGCTTGTATAGACGTTCAGCCTCCTGACGTTGGAGGGCGATTTCTTTCGTCAGCTCATAGTTTTGCTGGTTATTCAATGCGCTGTCAGACAGAAGTTTTTGGTAAGCGACAAGATTACCTAAATCAGCCGAGCGTTGATAATATTGACGTGCGGTGTCTGCATCAACTGCTTGTCCCAATCCGTAGCGATAGATATCACCTAAAAGGCGCAATCCTTCCGGATCATTTTGATCCGCAGCAAATTTAGCGTGCTGATAGGCCTTTTGAGGGTCTCGTTCGGTGTTTTTGCCCAATAGATAGATTTCGGCAAGTGCTACATGCGCGTTGCTGTCACCTTTTTCGGCAGCTTTTTCAAACCATTCCAATGCTTCAGCAGGATTTGATGCGACTAAGAGTTCTGCAAGAGAAGTTTGCGCCGGAACAATGTCGTAATCGGCGGCAATACGCAAATGTTCGATTGCTTTTTCAGGGTTTTGTGCAACACCTTGCCCCAATTTGTATTGAAGGCCGAGTTGCCAGTGTGCCGCAATAAATCCGTGTGCAGCGGATTGCTGATAAAGTTTATGGGAATATTCCAAATCAGGAGAGCTGGAGTATTGGTAATGTTGGGCTAAGAAGTATTGTGCCTGAGGATTTTGTTGTTCGGCAGCTTTTAATGCCCATTTGACTGCTTCTTGGTCATTGCCATTGTCTGCGTATAAACGCATCAGGCGCAGTTGGGCAGGAGCCAATCCTTCTTCGGCAAGCTCTTGATAGGTTGCAATGAGCTTTTCTACTTCTATTCCATTATTTTCTTGTAACTGGAGAAGATTATAGCGGGCATATGGATGACCAGCTCTTGCAGCTTGTTTTAAATATTCAACTGCAATTACTAAATCTTGCTCATTTTCATGGTGTTCGATCAGGCATCCTGCCAGCTGAAATGCAGCCTCAATATGCCCGGCTTCTGCTGCTTCGTAGAGCAATGGAATGGCTCGTGCAAAGTCAGGTGGGTTTTGAGTGATTAATTTTTCTGCTAGCAGAAAAGATTCTTCATATTGTTGAGCATTCATCGGTTTGCTTTTATATTTTGTGAAGGATTAAGAATAAAATTATCGGCCGACAAGGTGCGGCCGTTATGATTTTGTAATTTTGAGGTTATTTACAAAAACAGACAACCGGATTTGTATTTTTATACTTAGAATAATGGAATAATTTGTTTTATGCTGCATAAATACAACAGAAGGGTGTGATAAAGTGGGTTGAGAAAATACTTCTGCTGTTTATTCAGTTTAAATTATTCATCGTCCGGTTTTTTACGCCACAAAACAAGTAATTTACCAATATGTTGCACCAGTTGGGCACCCAGTGTTTCACACAGGGCATCACAAATTTCAATACGTTCAGCACGATCATCGCCAAAAACACGGACTTTAATCAATTCGTGTGCTGTCAATGCGGCATCGGTTTCTTTGATGACCGAGTTGGTCAAGCCTTGTTGGCCAACCATAACGACAGGGTGGAGGTGGTGTGCTTGGGCTTTCAAGGCCAAAATTTCTTTGGTGCTTAATTTGTTGTCGCTCATATTAATAAGTATCCAATTAAAAAGAATAATGGCTATATTGTACGCGATTTAGAACATTTACGGGGGAAATAACGTACAATGCTGATTTTAACTTAAGCATTTCAAATCAAGATGGCTGTACGCTCAAAATCTTCAAAAGCATGGCTGCATGAGCACGTCAACGATCATTATGTCCATATGGCACAAAAGGACGGATATCGTGCCAGAGCGGCTTATAAATTATTGGAAATCAATCAGAAAGACAAATTAATCAAGCCAGGTACAGTTTTGGCGGATTTGGGCAGTGCGCCGGGAAGTTGGTCACAGGTTGCGGCCAAGCTGGTCGGTAAAACAGGGGCAGTGTTCGCTTTGGATATTTTGCCAATGGATGCTATTGAAGGTGTGTCGTTTATTCAGGGTGACTTTAGGGAAGATGCTGTTTTGGAGCAGTTTGAAGCCTTATTGGATAATCGTCCGTTAGACCTTGTAATCTGTGATATGGCACCCAATATGTCAGGCAATGCCGTAACCGACCAGGCACGCAGTTTTTATTTGTGTGAACTGGCTTTGGATTTTGCCTCCCAGCATTTGAAAACCGGAGGCAGTTTTTTGGTGAAGGTGTTTCAAGGCGCGGGTTATCAAGAGTATACGGCGGCTATGCGTGAAATTTTTGCCAGTGTACAAACTCGAAAGCCGGATGCTTCCCGCAATCGTTCCAGTGAGATTTACCTATTAGGTAAAAATAAACGCTGACAATGTAGGGTGGGTGCTTTAAAATTCTTTCCCTTGATTTTATTTATTTTGTAACCATGGAGCCTGTTCAGTGGGGAATACCATTAAAAACATATTAGTCTGGGTAGTGGGTGGTGCTATGCTTTTAGCAGCATTCAATGCACTCAGCGATAAGCAGGAAGATAAACAGCAAATCGAATATTCTCAATTTATTCAGCAAGTTAATAGTGGCGAAGTATCCAATGTCAATATTGAAGGATCTGTTGTCAGCGGCTATCTGATTAAAGGTGAGCGCACCGATAAAACTTCCTTCTACACCAATGCGCCTTTGGATGACAACTTGGTTAAAACACTGTTGGACAACAAAGTACGCGTCAAAGTGACTCCGGAAGAAAAACCAAGCATGCTGGCCAGTCTGTTTTACAGCCTGCTGCCTGTTTTGTTATTGATTGGCGCATGGTTCTACTTCATGCGCATGCAAAGCGGCGGTGGCGGTAAAGGCGGCGCATTCTCTTTTGGTAAGAGCCGTGCACGTTTGTTGGACAAAGATTCCAATAAAGTTACTTTTGCCGATGTTGCCGGTTGTGATGAGGCAAAAGAAGAAGTACAAGAAATCGTGGATTACTTGAAATCGCCTAACCGTTACCAAAGCCTGGGTGGTCGTGTACCGCGCGGTATTTTGTTGGCCGGTAGCCCTGGTACGGGTAAAACATTGCTGGCTAAAGCGATTGCTGGTGAGGCCGGTGTGCCATTCTTCAGTATTTCAGGTTCTGACTTCGTAGAAATGTTTGTCGGTGTCGGTGCGAGCCGTGTCCGCGATATGTTCGAGCAGGCTAAGAAAAATGCGCCATGTATCATCTTTATTGATGAAATTGATGCTGTCGGCCGTCAGCGTGGTGCCGGTTTGGGCGGTGGCAATGATGAGCGTGAGCAAACATTGAACCAATTGTTGGTTGAAATGGATGGTTTTGAAAGCAACCAAACCGTTATTGTGATCGCAGCAACCAACCGTCCTGATGTACTTGACCCTGCGTTGCAGCGTCCGGGCCGTTTTGACCGCCAAGTCGTTGTTCCATTGCCTGATATCCGTGGCCGTGAGCAAATCTTGAAAGTACACGCTAAAAAAGTACCTTTGGATGCATCCGTAGATTTGACTTCTTTAGCACGCGGTACACCTGGTTTTTCAGGTGCGGATTTGGCAAACTTGGTCAATGAAGCAGCTTTGTTTGCTGGTCGTCGCAATAAAGTGAAAGTCGATCAAAGCGACTTTGAAGATGCAAAAGACAAAATCTACATGGGTCCGGAGCGTCGCAGCATGGTGATGCACGAAGATGAAAAACGTGCGACAGCCTATCATGAGGCCGGCCATGCAATCGTAGCGGAAAGCCTGCCGTTTACCGATCCGGTTCACAAAGTAACCATCATGCCGCGCGGCCGTGCGCTCGGTTTGACTTGGCAGCTTCCCGAACGCGACCGTATCAGCATGTACAAAGACCAAATGCTGAGCCAGCTTTCCATCTTGTTCGGCGGTCGTATTGCCGAAGACATCTTCGTCGGCCGTATTTCCACCGGCGCATCTAACGACTTTGAGCGTGCAACTCAAATGGCACGCGAGATGGTAACGCGTTATGGTATGAGCGACAAAATGGGGGTGATGGTTTATGCTGAGAACGAAGGTGAGGTATTCTTGGGTCGCAGCGTAACCCGTTCTCAAAATATTTCCGAGAAAACCCAACAAGATATCGATGCGGAAATCCGCCGTATTTTGGATGAGCAATACCAAGTGGCTTACAAAATCTTGGATGAAAATCGCGATAAGATGGAAACCATGTGTAAAGCACTGATGGATTGGGAAACCATCGATCGAGACCAAGTTTTGGAAATTATGGCCGGTAAACAGCCTAGTCCGCCTAAGGATTACAGCCACAATGTCCGCGATGACAAAGTAGAAGAGCCTGAAGCACCTGTTGCTGAAGCTCTTGAACCTGTTGAGCAAAATGAGGTTCAGAATACTGAGTCAGTAGAAGCAGACAAAACAGATAAATCTGTATAAGGCTTGAAACAGAAAACGGTAGCTTATAAGCTACCGTTTTTATTTTGAGGATAATCTAAAGACCGTCTGAAAAGCTTCAGACGGCCTGATTTTATTTGGTTAATTACAAAACAGCCAAAGCAGCTTCGTAGTCAGGCTCGTTCGCAATTTCAGAGACCAACTCAGTGTGGAGAACTTGGTTTTGCTCGTTCAAAACCACCACTGCACGGGCAGTCAGGCCGCGTAATGGGCTTTCTGTCAGTGTAACACCGTAATCATTAGAAAAGCTGCTGCGGAATGTAGAAAGTGTCACTACATTTTCCAAACCTTCTGCACCGCAGAAACGGGCTTGTGCAAACGGTAAATCGGCAGAAATGCACAAAACGACGGTATTATCCAAAGAAGAGGCACGTTTGTTGAAAGTGCGGACGGACTGGGCGCATACGCCAGTGTCAATACTAGGGAAAATATTCAGCACTTTGCGTTTGTCTGCAAAGTCAGCCAATGATTTCTCAGATAGGTCTGCCGCTACCAATGTGAAATCAGGTGCAACCTGGCCGATGGCAGGCAAATTGCCGTTTGTAGAAATAGGAGAGCCTTGGAAAGTAACTTGGGCCATGATTCAGTCCTTGTGTCAGGGAAAAATAGGATAGTCAGGGGGTTAGTAATGACGGCGGCGGAAATAGAACATGCCTTCGCTGTCAATTTCTAAAATATAGCGGCCGTTTTGTACGGCGGCATAACCGCTTTTACCTTCGGTATAAGGTTGCAAAGCAGCATGTGATATCAGATAGTCAGTTAGTTTGCTACCATCTTGGGCAATATTATCCACCATTTTTGCAAAGGCAGTGTGGCAGATTCCGTTGGCTGACCAGCCGGCTGAAACGCCTTTTTCATTTTTTTCCATGCATTGGCCGCTGATGACTTCTAAGTCGGTAGGGTGCTTGCCAATCAGATTGATGACGCCACCCTCTATGCCGTTAATCGGATAGGTGCGTTGTTTTTTACCTTCTTTGGTTTCGCCTTCTTGAGCTGTACCCAAATCCAAACCGGCTATGGCTTGTTCATCGATATATTTAACTTTGAAGGTAGGCTTTGGCGCTTTGCCTGAAGCAGCATCATTGGCTGCATTATCTTCAGATTTACCGCCGCAGGCAGCCAATGAAAGGCTGAGCAAGATAAGGGGAAAGGTTTTTTTCATATGAGAAACCCTAGAAAAACGATTATATTTCAAATAATAAACGATACTATGGCCGTCTGAAATTTTCAGACGGCCTTGCTATTATTTCAACGGACGAATACCTACCGCGTCGCGTACTTTATCCAACAATTCGCGTGCTTCTTTACGTGCTTTTTGTGCGCCGGACTGCAAAATGTCTTCAATTTGAGAGGGTCTGGCGGTCAATTTATTGTAGCGCTCGCGCGGCTCTGCGAGTTCGGCATTGATTTTTGCGCCCAAGAGTTTCTTAGCCTCACCCCAAGCAAGGCCTTCGGCCAGCATTTGCGTGAACTCGGCAGTTTCAGACGGCGTGGAGAAGGCTTTGTAGATTTCAAACAGAGGACTTTCATCAGGCTGTTTCGGCTCGCCGGGTTCTTTCATATTGGTGATGATTTTGTTGACCGATTTTTGGGTTTTCTTGTCGTTTTCCCAAAGCGGAATGGTATTGCCGTAGGACTTGGACATTTTGCGTCCGTCTAAGCCGACCAAGAGTTCGACATTTTCGTCGATTTTTACTTCTGGCAGGGTGAAGAGTTCTTGGAAGCGGTGGTTGAAGCGGCCGGCAATATCGCGTGCCATTTCAACGTGTTGGATTTGGTCGCGACCTACTGGTACTTCATGGGCATTGAACATAAGGATGTCGGCAGTCATGAGGATAGGGTAGCTGTACAGGCCCATTTCCACGCCGTGATCCGGATCTTCCTGACCGTTTTCGGTATTTGTCTGTACTGCGGCTTTATAAGCGTGGGCGCGGTTCATCAGGCCTTTTGCGGTGATACAGGTCAGAATCCAGTTTAGCTCCATCACTTCGGGAATGTCGCTTTGACGGTAGAAAGTAGTCTGTTCCGGATTGAGTCCGCAGGCGAGCCATGTGGCGGCAACAGCTTGAGTAGATTGATGAATCATTTCCGGCTCATGACATTTGATGATGCCGTGATAGTCGGCTAAAAAGAGGAATGATTCGGTATTGGAATCTTGCGCTGCGCGGATAGCCGGGCGGATGGCACCGACATAGTTGCCCAAGTGTGGAATACCTGTTGTGGTAACGCCTGTTAAAACTCGTTTTTTGCTCATGAAAGTATCCTTCGGCCCAAAGGCCGTCTGAAAATAAATATGGTGCCGATTATACCTGATTATTCTTGATTTTTCAGACGGCCTTTTGAGTAAGGGGTAACTGGATTATAAAAGTTATACACATAAAATAATAAAAAGAAAATTATATAAATCAATAATATAATAAAAATTATTGATTAATGGAGTAAATGGCTATTGAGTTATCCACATTTGCGCTTATATAGGCTCTAACAGAATATATTTGAAGAGGAACGTAAAATGAGATTTGATAAATTGACTGCCAAATTTCAGCAAGCTCTGCAAGAAGGTCAAAGTTTGGCTTTGGCTGCGGACAGCAGCTACCTTGAAGCCGGCTTTATTTTAAAAGCGTTGCTTGATGATCAAAACAGTGGTGCTGCTGCGTTGCTGGCTCATGCAGGTGTGAATGTGCCTCAAGTAAAACAACGTTTGCAGCAACATTTGAGCAGCTTGCCAAAAGTATCCGGTCAAGGTGGCGATATTATGCCTAGCCGTGAGCTACAAGCTGTATTGAACTTGATGGACAAGGCTGCAACCAAACGCGGTGATGCCTATATCGCCAGCGAACTTTTCCTGCTGGCTTTGGTTCAGCAGAATGATGCTACCGGCAAAATTTTGAAAGAAGCCGGTGCGACCGAACAAAATATCAATGCCGCAATCGATGCGGTACGAGGAGGACAAAACGTGAACGATGCGAATGCCGAAGACCAACGAGATGCTTTGAAAAAATACACACTTGATCTGACTCAACGCGCCCGTGATGGTAAGCTCGACCCTGTTATCGGTCGTGATGATGAAATTCGTCGTGCGATTCAAGTATTGCAACGCCGTACCAAAAACAACCCTGTGCTGATTGGTGAGCCAGGTGTGGGTAAAACCGCTATTGTTGAAGGCTTGGCGCAACGTATTGTTAACGGCGAAGTACCTGAATCTCTGCGTAACAAACGCCTTTTGGTTTTGGATTTGGCGGCTTTGATTGCCGGTGCAAAATACCGTGGTGAATTTGAAGAACGCTTGAAAGGCGTGTTGAACGACTTGGCTAAAGACGATGGCAACACTCTGATTTTCATCGACGAAATCCATACTTTGGTTGGTGCAGGTAAAACCGATGGCGCAATGGATGCGGGTAATATGTTGAAACCGGCTTTGGCGCGCGGCGAACTGCACTGCATCGGCGCAACCACCTTGGACGAATACCGTCAGTACATCGAAAAAGATGCGGCACTCGAACGCCGTTTCCAAAAAGTATTGGTTGGCGAGCCAAGTGTGGAAGATACCATTGCTATTCTGCGCGGTTTGCAAGAGCGTTATGAAATCCACCACGGCATCGATATTACTGACCCTGCTATCGTTGCCGCAGCGGAATTGAGCGACCGTTATATTACCGACCGCTTCCTGCCTGATAAAGCGATTGATTTGATTGACGAAGCAGCCAGTCGTATCAAAATGGAGCTGGACAGCAAACCTGAGCAAATGGATAAACTTGACCGTCGCATTATTCAGCTCAAAATGGAAAAAATGCACGTTGCCAAAGAAAGCGACGACGCCAGCAAAAAACGTTTGGAACTGATAGACGAGGAAATCGACGGCCTGCAAAAAGAATACGCCGATTTAGACGAAATCTGGAAAGCCGAAAAAGCCGCGTCTTCCAGCACTGCCGACATCAAGAAACAGATGGACGACATCAAAGTCAAAATCGAGCAGGCCAAACGCCAAGGCGACTTCGCCCGCGCGTCCGAACTCGAATACGGCGAGTTGCCGAAATTGGGTGCGCAGTTGCAGGCAGCGGAAAGCAACCCCGACGGCAAAAAACAAAACAAACTTTTCCGTACCGAAGTCGGCGCGGATGAAGTGGCAGAGATCGTATCGCGCATGACAGGCATCCCAGTGTCCAAAATGATGGAAGGCGAACGCGACAAGCTGCTGAAAATGGAAGAAGTATTGCACCGCCGCGTGGTCGGTCAAGACGAAGCCGTGCGCGCCGTGTCCGACGCCATCCGCCGCAGCCGCTCTGGTCTTGCCGATCCGAACAAGCCTTACGGCAGCTTCCTGTTCCTAGGCCCAACCGGCGTGGGTAAAACCGAATTGTGTAAGGCATTGGCGGGCTTCCTGTTCGACAGCGAAGACCACCTCATCCGTATCGACATGTCTGAATACATGGAAAAACACGCCGTTGCCCGTCTAATCGGCGCGCCTCCGGGCTATGTCGGCTACGAAGAGGGCGGCTACCTGACCGAACAAGTCCGCCGCAAACCGTACAGCGTGATTCTTTTGGACGAAGTGGAAAAAGCCCATCCCGACGTGTTCAACATCCTGCTGCAAGTGTTGGATGACGGTCGTTTGACCGACGGGCAAGGCCGCACCGTGGACTTCAAAAACACCGTCATCGTCATGACTTCCAACATCGGCAGCCAGCACATCCAACAAATGGGTACGCAGGATTACGAAGCCGTGAAAGAAGCGGTGATGGAAGAAGTGAAAGCCTACTTCCGCCCCGAGATGATCAACCGTATCGACGAAGTGGTCGTGTTCCACGGTTTGGATCAAGCCAATATCCGCAGCATTGCGAAAATCCAGCTTAAAGGTTTGGAAAAACGTTTGGAAGCACAACATCTGCATCTAAAAGTCGATGATGCTGCCTTGGATCTGATTGCTAAAGCCGGTTTTGATCCTGTATATGGTGCCCGTCCGCTCAAACGCGCCATCCAGTCAGAAATCGAAAATACGCTGGCAAAAGCATTGCTTGAAGGAAAATATGCACCTGATAGCATAATCCATGTTAAAGAAGAGGGTGGCAAGCTCTTGTTTGCATAAGGTTAAAACAATGTAGTATGCTGTTGTAAAAGGCCGTCTGAAAGAATTCAGACGGCCTTTCCTAATTATTGATTCACATCATATATTTATTATGTAATTTGATTATTCATTGAATTTTAGAGAATATTAATTGAAAATCTTGTGCCATGGGTTGATAAAGAATGAGATATAATCCGACCTGTTTGCCGAGGTTCTTGTTAAATATCTCATTTTATGTAATAATACTACTAAAATGCAAAAACTGACTAATCAAAATCTTCATATTATTTTGTCGGAACGCTTAAATGATACCGATTTTGTTCTTATTCTCAATGCATTAATCAAATTTTTGCGCCGAGGAGGCAAAAAACAGGCTTCCGAACGTTTCGATTTGATTTTATCTACTTTAAAACAAGACGATGCTTTATGCCGTCAATTCAGCCTGCGCTTCTATGCCTGGTTGTCTAAAGTTCACATCTATCCTGCGCTGATTAAGCTGGGTATTTTCTCGCGCCATAGTTTTACTCGGGAAATGGGCATACGGATTTACGAACGTTTCAGCCCGTCTTATAAAGATTTTTCTAATCTGCGCGAAGTATTTTTATATCTTTTTCATTCGAAAAACGATGATAAATGGTTGCAAACCCTGAGTTTGCGCCAATGGTTGAGCATGTATGAATTGTTGCTGGGTAAAGCGGATCCTGCTTTGCTTCAGATGGCCAGCCGACAGTTGGCAGATGCCCGTTTGCGAGCGGTAGAAATGCTGTCTATTTGGATTGCTTCCGAAGCGATTGAGCCGGATTTAATACGGATTGCCCCCCGTTTGTTGGAGGCGGATTCGGCATTTGTTGCCTTACAACGTGAAATTGCAAAATTGGTGGAACACTATCGCCACAGTGAAGAAACTTACGATACGGCGCACTTGGAGGTCATGTTTGACCAGTGCGACAAGCAAATTGAGTATCTGCGTCGTAGAGGGACTGGGGCAGGGTCTGGTTCGTCAGTAAAAGTGGCGCACTTGTTGGAGCGCCTGCAACAAACCATTAGTCGTCTGAAACTGTTGACCAATATTCAAATTGAAACCGGCAGCCGTACCCGCTTAACCATCAATCTGATGAATGCGATGATTTATGCGGCGGTAGAGCAATACAGTACCAGCCACTTGCGTAAAAGCAGTATCCGAATGCTGGCGCGCAGTATTACGGAAAACAAAAGTCATCATGGTGAGCATTACATTACGCGCAACCGTAGCGAATATTTCAAAATGTTTTATTCTGCAGCAGGTGGCGGCGTAATTATTGCTTTGATGGCATTGAATAAAATCCATATTGCGTCTTTGGGGTTCGGCGAGTTTACTACTTCATTCCTTGCCGGACTTAACTATGGCTTAGGCTTTATGCTGATTCATATGCTGCACTGCACCGTTGCGACTAAGCAGCCTGCCATGACAGCGGCGAGCTTTGCCGAGCAGGTGGACTCAAATGAAGGCAGTAAAGCGGTGGACAATAAATTGGCAAAACTGCTGATTGACGTGTGTCGTTCGCAAAGTGTGGCCGTGTTTGGTAATGTATCGATTGCCGTATTGTTGGCGGCTGGGATCGCTTGGGGTTATGCCTACACGCATGGCCAGCCTTTATTGAATGAGGTGGTTACAGCCTACCAGCTTAAATCTATTGAGATTTTTACTCAGCCAACCTTATGGTATGCCGCTATTGCCGGTGTATGGTTGTTTTGTTCGGGGATTATTGCCGGCTTCTTTGATAACCGTTCCGATTATCTGAACCTGCGTCAGCGCCTACCGTTTAATCCGTTTTTACGAAAAATCATGCGTCCGCAGCCGCGTCGCCGTTTGGCCGCTTATATTCATAAGCATTACGGCTCGCTTATGGGCAATTTTATTTTCGGTATGCTCTTGGGGATGACCGGCTATTTTGGCCATCTTTTCGGCTTGCCGCTGGATATTCGCCATGTGGCTTTCTCTTCGGCAAACTTGGGTTATGCCGCGATTAGCGGTCATGCAGATATATTCACTTTTATACTTGGCTTGGCAAGTGTATTGGCAATCGGTATGGTGAATCTGGTGGTCAGTTTTTCTTTGGCTTTGGCTGTTGCGCTTCGTTCTCGCGGTACGCGTTTGGGCAGTATGCGTAATCTTCTGAAGAGCTTCTGGAGTCAAGTGAAAGCCAATCCTTTGATTTTGCTGTATCCGGTTCAAGTGAATAACAAAGAAAATACGAAGTAAGATTGAAGAAAGGCCGTCTGAATATATATTTTTCAGACGGCCTTTTGATTTAAAACCGATAAAGGTTAGGCTTGCAGAGAGGCGCGGTTTTCCAAAACTTGGTCAATCAAACCATATTCTTTAGCTTCATCAGCAGACATATAATTGTCGCGGTCGGTATCGCGTTCCAAGTCGGCCAAATCGCGATCACAATGTTTGGCGAGTAAGCGGTTCAGTTTCTCTTTGATTTTCAGCAGCTCTTTAGCGTGAATTTCAATATCGGAGGCCTGACCGGCCAAGCCGCCGCTGATGAGCGGTTGGTGAATCATGATGCGGCTGTTTGGCAGGGCAAAGCGTTTGCCTTTTTCGCCTGCGGACAACAGGAATGCGCCCATGCTTGCCGCTTGGCCCAAGCATAAAGTAGAAACATGAGGCTTGATGAAGTTCATGGTGTCGTAAATCGACATACCGGCAGTAACCGAACCGCCCGGAGAGTTGATATAGAAGAAGATATCTTTATCAGGGTTTTCGCTCTCCAAGAACAGTAATTGCGCAACAACCAAGTTGGCTGAATCGTCTGTCACCGGGCCGACTAAGAAAACGATGCGCTCTTTCAAAAGGCGTGAGTAGATGTCGAATGCGCGCTCGCCGCGACCGCTTTGTTCGATAACGGTAGGGACAAGGTAATTATTGAAATCGAAGGACATTTTTGTCTCCTGTTAATGATGGAAAAGCACCAAAGCCATTTAAAGCGCTTCGGTGCTTTTGATTGTCTGTTTCAGACGGCCTTAGAGCAATTAAGCTTGTGCGCCCATTACTTCGTCAAAAGACAGCGCTTTTTCGGTTACTTTAGCTTTGCTCAGAACGAAATCAACAACGTTGCTTTCTACTGCCAAAGAAGTCGGGCCTTGCAGGCGGGAAGGCTCTGCGTAGTACCAGTCGATAACTTCTTGAGGGTCTTCGTAGCTTTCAGCGAAGTTGGCAACAACGGCTTTGATTTGGTCTTCAGTTGGCTCAAGTTTGTTTTCTTCGACCAATTTAGCCAAAATCAGACCCAAAGAAACGCGGCGTTCTGCTTGTTCTTTGAACATATCCAAAGGCAGATCCAAGTTTGCAGCGTCAGCCATGCCTTGGTTAACGAAGTTTTGTTTCATTTCGTTTGCCAAGCGGGCCGCTTCTTCGTTGACCAAAGCAACAGGAACTTGCAAGTCAGTCGCTTTGAGCAGGGCGTTCATGACAGATTCTTTGGTTTGTTCACCGATGCGGCGCTCAACTTCGCGGCCAACGTTTTTCTTCACTTCTTCACGCATTTTGGCAACGTCGCCGTCTTCAATACCCAAAGCTTTAGCGAAGTCTGCGTTAACTTCAGGCAAAGTAGCTTCAGAAACATTGTTCAGAGTGATGGTGAATACGGCAGATTTACCGGCAACATCTTTACCGTGGTAGTCTTCAGGGAAGTTTACGGTAACATCTTTGCTTTCGCCGGCTTTCATGCCGACAACACCGGCTTCGAATTCAGGCAGCATTTGGCCTGCGCCCAATACGAAAGCGTAGTTTTTAGACGCGCCGCCAGCGAAAGGTTCGCCGTCGATTTTGCCTTCAAAGTCGATGATGACGCGGTCGCCGTTTTGGGCTTCGCGGTCAACATGGTTGAAGCGGGTGCGTTGTTTGCGCAGGATTTCTACAGTTTGGTCAACTTCGGCATCACCAACAGTCGCAGTAACTTTTTCTACCTCTTGGGCAGACAGGTCGCCAATAGTTACTTCAGGGAAAACTTCAAAAATAGCGGCAACTTTGAAAGACTCTTGATCGTCTTGTTCTTCAACGGCTTCAAAGCGTGGGTAACCGGCAACTTTCAATTCTTGAGCAACGGCAACTTCGTAGAATTCGCGTTGTACCAATTCGTTGATAACGTCGTTTTGTGCGCTTGCGCCGTACATTTGGGCAATCATTTTGAACGGTGCTTTACCCGGACGGAAGCCGTCAATTTTTGCACGGCGTTGGGTTTGTTTCAGTTTTTTCTCAGTTTCTGCGTTGATTTTGGACCAAGGCAGAGACAATACTACTTTGCGTTCCAGATTTTCTAAAGTTTCAACAGTTACGCTCATCGTAAGCCCTTAAATTTGTTGTGTTTAAACGGTTATCCTTATGCTCAGTATCCCGAAGAATTTCGGAAGCGTGCATAAGGTCAAAATTTAGCTGCTTAGTATAACACAATGTTTCACGAATAACATAAAAAGGCCGTCTGAAAAGTGGGAAATTCTTTTCAGACGGCCTTTGCGTTTCGATATTATTGTTTTTTACAGCTGGTCTTTTTGTGCCAGAATCCGTCGGCTGCCGTTGATGTCTGCCGGAGAGAGAACACCGGCATTTTCAAGCGCATCTATCAAATTGGCGGCACGGTTGTAGCCGATGCGCAATTGGCGTTGGAGTGCGGAAATGGAAGTCTTGCGGCTCTCCAATACGAAGGCAACGGCTTGATCGAATAGCTCATCGCTGTTTGCGTTCGGATTGACAATATTGGTGGTTTCGATGGCCGCTTCGCCACTGAGCAGGCCTTCAACATAATTGGTCGGAGCCTGTTCTTTGACGAAATTGACGACTTGATGTACTTCATCATCAGAAACAAATGCACCCTGCAGGCGTGTCGGTTCTGCGCTGCCCGGTTGCAGGAATAACGAGTCGCCGTATTTGAGCAATTCATCTGCACCCATTTGGTCAAGAATGGTGCGGCTGTCGATTTTACTTTGTACGGTAAAGGCCATGCGGGTAGGAATGTTGGCTTTAATCAGGCCGGTAACCACGTCGACACTCGGGCGTTGGGTGGCGACAATCATGTGAATGCCTGCTGCACGCGCTTTTTGGGCAAGGCGTGCGATTTGCTGCTCAACGGATTTGCGTTCGGTCATCATCAAGTCAGCCAACTCATCGATAACGACCACAATCAACGGCAGTTTTTCCAGAGGCTCAGGATCATCAGGATTTAAGCTGAACGGATTGAGTAATGGCTTGCCTGCCGCTTTGGCTTGTTCAACTTTTTGGTTGAAACCGTCCAAATTACGCACGCCGGCATGGGAAAGCAGGCGATAACGTTTTTCCATTTCGGCAACGCACCAGTTCAATGCTTGTCCCGCCTCGCGCATATCGGTCACAACCGGGCAGAGCAGGTGTGGAATGCCGTCGTAAATGCTCAATTCCAGCATTTTCGGGTCAATCATAATGAAACGGACCTCGTCAGGCGTGGCTTTGAAGAGCATGGACATAATCATGCCGTTCACGCCGACAGATTTGCCAGAGCCGGTCATGCCTGCGACCAAAAGGTGCGGCATTTTTGCCAAGTCACCGACAACGGGCGTACCCGCAATATCTTTACCCAAGGCAACAGTCAGTTTGGACTTGGCGTCGGTAAATACGGGTGAAGAGAGGATTTCGCTCAACATGACGTCTTGGCGTTTCTCATTGGGCAATTCAATGCCCATGGTGTTTTTACCGGCAATGGTTTCTACGATACGTACCGCTTGCAGAGACATCGAGCGCGCCAAATCTTTGGACAGGGCGACAATTTGGCTGCCTTTGACACCTTGTGCCGGTTCGATTTCGTAGCGGGTAATCACGGGGCCGGAAGTGGCGGAAACAACCTGTACGCCGATGCCGAATTCAGCCAGCTTGGCTTCAATTAATTCTGCGGTCTGTTGCAATTCATCCGGATTGACGGCAACCGGTTCTTCAGACGGCATACGCAACAGGTTCATGTTGGGCTTGTGATATTCGCCGTTGTTTTTAGGTTCAGTATCGTCAAACAGGGAAGTTTGGATTTTAGGAGGCGGCGCAACGGATACGGCAACGGTTTTACGGTTGCTGCTGCTGCCTGCCAACGGAGCAACCGGAGTGGCGGTAATGGTTTTGGCCTCTTTAACCATGCGGCGCGTATTTTGAGTTTCCAAAGCTTCGGTGCGGATATCTTCTTTTTTATTTTGGAATTGAGACAGTTTTTTCATCAAATTGCCAAACAGACCGCCCATATGGCTGCCGGATTTGGCCATGACTTCCAACCATGACACCTGAGCCAGCAGGGAAATGGATAAAAGCAACATTACGAGCATAATTAACAGACTGCCCGATTTGCCCAACAGCCAAGCCAAGCCTGAACCGGCCAACAAGCCGACTAAGCCGCCCGCACCGACGGGAAGGGATTCGCTCAATGCATTGTCAAACAGGAAATGTTCGATAATCGGGCTGCACACCAGCAGGAGAAACAATGCCAAAGCGGCTACGCCGTGATTGTAGGGCTTGTGGTTTTCCTGCTTTTTCATGGGGCGGAAATTTTTGTAGAGAAAAACGCAAGAGGCGGCTATCCACCACCAAAACGATAAGCCGAACAGATAATATCCGACATCGGAAAGATATGCGCCGAAGAGGCCGCCGAGGTTGGCGACATCACTGCTTTTGGGAACGCTGCGTGACCATGCAGGGTCGTCCATGCTGAAGCTGGCCAGGGAAATGGCCAGATAAATGGTGATAACCAAGCCAAACAGCCATAAAGCATCATTAATCAAGTTGACGACATGCTCGGGACGCGCTTTTTTTTCTTCGTTTTTTTGCAGCTCTTTGGCGGCTTTCAGGCGTTGAGAGACTTTATTGTCGGCTAGAGTTTGTGCTTTGGTGGATTTGCGTGTGGTCGGTTTGGCTGCCGGTTTGGTAGAGACGCGTTTTTTTGTTTGGGTTTTAGAAGATTTTGCAGTCATGAGATAAAGGCCGTCTGAAAAGACCGGAGGTAATGTGCGTAAAGGGCAAATTATACCGTATTTACTAGGCACAAGAAATTGAAACGGGCGTAATCATTATAGGATTCAGGCCGTCTGTTTGGCGCGACGAAAATTTTGGATTTCGTGTCTACCTGTTCAGACGGCCTGATGTTTTGATCGATTTGGACTTACATTCTGCCCAGTTCACGTTGGAGGGCTTGAATGTTTTTCTCCCTATCCAAAACCGCACCTTGCAATGTACTGATGGCCTGTTGATTGACGCTACCGCCTTTGGCTGTCCGCGCTTGGCTCAGTTGCTTTTTGGCATCGGCCAAAGCCGCGCGTTCATTGGATAACTCGGTTTCCAAAATAGAGCGGCGGCTGTTGACGCCGGAGGATTTTGGAACCGGAGGAGGAGCCGTTTCAGAAGCAGTACGGACAGGGGCAGGTTTGGGTGTTGCCTTATGGTTGGATTTTGCAGCCGTATTTTTGCTTTTTGCCGGAGCCGTTTGTGATGTCGGTGCATCGAGTGTCGGCGCATCACTAACCGGAGTGTCGTATCGGCTGCTGCTGTATTTGCCGACAATCGGTAAATCATTGACGGCTTGGCAGTTGCCGCTTGGACGCGAGGTATAGACAATCGAGCCGTTGACTTCACAGGTGTAGATTTTTGCGGCGTGGGCTTGGCTGTTGAAAACAGCAAGCGGCAGCAGGGATAGGGTAAGCAGATATTTTTTCATGATTCAGGTAGGGCTGATTCGTTGCAGTTGAGCATTTTATTCTTGTTCAGACGGCATGGGCTGCTGTTTTTTAGCTTTTGCACTGTTTTTGTTTTTGCTCGGTTTGTCGGCTTTTTTCTCTTGTTTATCGGATTTTTCCACGCGTGCCTTTTTCTTAGGCTTTGCACTTGCACGTTCATCAGAGGCATTGAGACTGCGGATGTTGAGATGGTAACCGCTGCCTTGATGGCCGCTGATTTTAGGCAATTCGGCCTGTGCGCAGGAGGATTTGGGTTCGGAAGTATAGCTGCCGTTGCTGCAGGAATAAACTGCAGCGGCTGCGCGAAGAGAAATGCTCAAGACGAAAGAGGATACGAGGAAGTATCCGGCTTGTTTGATGGTTGAAGTCATGTTTTTCCGTATTGTGTTTTATTTCAGACGGCCTGATAGCTCTATTTTTATTGGGAAAACTCGGCTTCGACATCAACTTGGATTTGCTCAAGCTCTTCCTGCCATTGCAGCCAGTTTTCTTCCAGTTGCGTTAATTTTACTTTAGTTTCTGTTAATTGTGCGAGTGTCTCTTGTAATTTGGGTTTATTTTCTTCTGAATAAGCAGATTCTTGTGCCAAAAATGCTTCACAGGCCGTCTGAATATCAGTCAATCGTGCGATTTCTTTTTCGGCTTTGTCGATTTTCTGCTGAATCGGTTTGCTGCGTTTGGCTTTTTCCTGACGGATTTGTGCTTCTATGCGCTTTGTATCCTTACGGCTTTGGCTTTGTGCAGCTGCGGCGGGGGCAGCTGCTGCGTTTTCTTGTGCCAATCGCCATTGACGGTAGTCGTTCAAATCGCCGTCGAAGTTGTTCAGACGGCCTTTGTCGATAAGGAGGAAGCTGTCGGTAGTCGCTTCAAGCAGGCTGCGGTCGTGCGAAACGACAATCAATGCGCCTTGGAAACTTTGCAGGGCAAGTGTCAGGGCGTGGCGCATATCCAAGTCTAGGTGGTTGGTCGGCTCGTCAAGCAGGAGCAAATTAGGTTTTTGCCAGATAATCATGGCTAGGGCGAGCCGCGCTTTTTCGCCGCCGGAGAACGGTTCAGTCTTTTGAACCGCCATATCGCCGACAAAGTTGAAACCGCCTAAAAAGTTGCGGATTTCCTGTTCGCGGACTTCGGGCGAAAGCTGTTGGATATGCCAAACCGGACTTTGGTCGGCGCGTAAAGTATCCAGTTGATGTTGGGCAAAATAGCCGATATTGAGCTTTTCGGAGCGGACGATGCTGCCGGAAAGTAAATTGATTTCTCCTGCCAATGCTTTGATAAATGTAGATTTACCGCTGCCGTTAACGCCCAACAGGCCGTAACGTGCGCCGCTTTCCAGAGACAAGGTGATATCGTGCAAAACGGTATTGTCGCCATAACCTAAGTCGGCATGGTCAAGTTTCAACAATGGATTGGGCAGATGAGTCGGATTGGCAAACTCAAAGGAAAACTCGCTATCCAAATGTGCAGGGGCGATGCGTTCGAGCTTGGCTAATGCCTTCATGCGGCTTTGGGCTTGCACGGCTTTTGTGGCTTTGGCTTTGAAACGGTCGATAAAGGATTGCAGATGTTTGATTTGCGCCTGCTGTTTGACGTAGGCGGCTTGTTGTTGCGCCAAACGTTGAGCGCGTTCGGCTTGGTAGAAATCGTAATTGCCGCCGTATTGGGTCAGTTTTTGTTGCGACAGTTCGATGGTTTGCGTTGTGGTGGCATTCAAGAAGTCGCGGTCATGGGAGATGATGATTTGCGTACAGGACAGGGAGGCGAGATGGTTTTCCAGCCACAGTACGGTTTCTAAATCCAAGTGGTTGGTCGGTTCGTCTAAAAGCAGCAAATCAGCACGACAAATCAGCGCTTGGGCAAGGTTGAGGCGCATACGCCAGCCGCCGGAGAAGGATTTGACGGGGCGGGTATGTTCTTCTTGTGAGAAACCCAAGCCGTTAAGCAGTTTGGCGGCGCGTGCCGGAGCGGTATAGGCATCGATTTCTTCAAGTTTGGCGTGATATTCGGCTTGCTTCATGCCGTCGTTTTGCGCTTCTGTTTGGGCCAAGGCTGTCTGAAAAGCCTGCAATTCGGCATCGCCTTGTAAAACGTAGTCTAAAGCGGAAATATCTAAATCAGGCGTTTCTTGAGAGACGGAAGCCAGAAGCCATGTTTTGGGGATAAGGATTTCGCCGCCATCTTGAGTGATTTCACCTTTTATCAGCGCAAACAGGCTGGATTTTCCCGTACCGTTTTTACCGATTAATCCAACGCGTTGGCCGGGGTTGATTACGGCATCGGCTTTATCAAGCAGGACTTTCAAACCGCGTTGCAGGGTGAGTTTTTTAATTTCTATCATGATGGCAGGCAAGGGAATGAGTAAAACGAAAGGCGTTATTTTACCTGAAAAGATATATAAAAGGCCGTCTGAACAAGTATGAAGACGAAATCAACGATTTCTATTTCACTTATTCAGACGGCCTTTATGAAATGACAGCCGGAAATGCTTTCAAATTGTCTGTTGTTTTAATTAAATTTGAAGATCGGCATTGTCCGCACGGATTTGGCGCAGAAATTTTTGTGTCCGCTCATGTTTGGGATGATTGAACAAATCTTGCGGGCTGCCTTGTTCGACAATAACGCCGCCGTCCATCACGACAACGGTGGTTGCCACTTCCAAGGCGAATTTGATTTCATGCGTAACGACAACCATGGTCCAGCCTTCTTGTGCCAATTCCTTCATGGTATCCAAAACATCTTGTACCAATTCAGGGTCGAGCGCGGAAGTCGGCTCGTCAAACAGCATCAGTTCAGGCTGAATCGCCAATGCGCGGGCAATGCCGACGCGCTGCTGTTGACCGCCGGAAAGCTGGTAGGGGTAGAGGTCAATCTTATCGCCCAAACCGACTTTTTCAAGCAATTTGACAGCCTCTTCACGCGCTTTGGCGACAGGCTTGCCTTGTACGGCAACCGGCCCTTCCATGACGTTTTCCAACGCAGTTTTGTGCGGAAAGAGGTTGTATTGTTGGAACACCATGCCGGACTTGCGGCGCAGTGCCAAGATATCGTGTTTGCTTGGTTTTTTTGAAAAATCAATGCTTAACGGCTGCGCATTGTCAAACTCGATCTGACCTTGTTCAGGCATTTCTAAAGCATTTAAACAGCGTAAAAACGTAGTTTTGCCTGAGCCGGAAGGGCCTAAGATAACCACCACCTGTCCTTTGCCGACATCCAAATCGATGCCGCGCAAAATGGTATTTTCGCCAAAGGTCTTATGGATATTGCGGATTTTAATCATGACAACTCCTTATTTGGCGACATAGCGGTCGAAACGTTTTTCCAAACGCGCCTGAATCAGAAACAGCACTTTGCAGAAACACCAATAGACCAATGCGGCTTCGATATAAACCGGCAAGAAGTCATAAGTACGGTTTGCTGTCTCTTGAGCGACACGGAAAAGCTCCGTTACCGTTACCACTGCGGCAAGCGAGGTGTTTTTGAACAAGCCGATAAACTCGTTGCTTAAAGGCGGTACAGCAACGCGGAATGCCTGCGGTGCGACAATGCGGCGGAAAGTCTGCATATAGGTCATACCAATGGAGAAACCTGCTTCCCATTGGCCTTTAGGTACGGACAAAATTGCCGCGCGTATGGTTTCGGAAGCGTATGCGCCGACATTGAGCGAAAAGCCGATGATGGCGGCAGGAATCGGGTCGATATAGATGCCGACGGAAGGCAAACCATAGAATACGATGACCAACTGCACCAACAGCGGCGTACCACGAATGACGGAAATATAAAATTCAACCAGCTTCAGCAAGCATTTTTGGAAAATGCCGGCGGAGGGCATGATTCGCACCAAAGCAACGGCTACGGCAATAATCATGCCGATAACGAAAGAAGCGATCGCCAAAGGCAAAGATACTGCAAAGCCGGCTTTGACCATAGGCCAAAACGCGCTGATGAGCATATCAGCACGTGTTTCCGTCATAAACGGCAGAGAGGCAAGGAAATTATTTAACACTGATGTCTTTTCCGAAGAATTGTTCGCCTAGTTTTTTCAGCGTGCCGTCGGCTTTCAGTTCGTTGATTGCCGTGCTGAATTTCGCCACGACTTCGTCATTGCCTTTATTGACAATCAAGCCGGAACCGACTTTTTCATCGGCAGGCGCAGACCAAACGATTTTCACGCCCGCATTCGGGTTTTTCTTCAGATAGTCTAAAACTGCCAATTCATCGTTTAAAGTCGCATCCGCGCGTTTTTGTTCAATCAGGGTCAGCGATTGTGCCAAACCATCTACCGGTACGAGTTCTGCGCCTGCAGCTTTGGCTTTTTCTCCATAGTTACTGGTCAGGGATTGTGCGGTTTTCACGCCTTTGATGTCATCGATAGATTTGATGTTACTGTCTTTGCGGGCAACCAATACGGCACCGCTCCAGCTGTAAGGCTCGGATTTGTCAAAAGTCGCTTGACGCTCAGGGCTGGTCAGGCCGACTTGGTTGGCGACTACGTCAAAACGGCCGGCTTTCAAACCTGCCATCATGGAGTCCCATTGAGTTTCTTTAAATTCAACTTTGATGCCCAGTTTGTCGGCAACTGCGCGGGTTACTTCAACATCGTAGCCGGTCAATTTGCCGTCTTTGTCGTGGTAGGTGAATGGTGCGTAAGTACCTTCCGTACCGACAGTGATGGTACCTTTGTTGTTGATACGCTCAATCAGTGAACCGGAGGCCGCACCGGATTGTGCCGGAGCAGAAGAAGCTGAGTTGCTGCCTTCTCCGCCGCAAGCAGCCAAAACTACTGCAGCGATGCTGCCGAGTACGAATTTTTTCAACATGGATTTTTACTCCTGACTTAAGTGTGTCATTTGGTATTAAAGCGTGCATTCTAAGCGAAACTGCCCAAAATACAAAATACATCTTATGCCTTAAAAGGCCGTCTGAACGCTGATTTGTTCAGACGGCCTTGAATGATGTATAAAAAATTCAGCTTATGCAATTTCAAGCCACATGACTTGATAGGGTTGCAGTACTAAGTCCTGATTCAGAGAAACGGTTTGGCCGCTGATTAAATCATGCGCTTTAAACGGCATGGCCTGCAGGGTGTGCGCACTGATGGTTTGCGCATGTTCGCTGAAGTTGCCGAATGCCAAAAGCGCGTTGTTGCGCATATAGCCGATGATGTGTTTGTTGTTGGTGTTAAAGGTGACCAATCTGCCGCCATTAAAGCGCGGATTGCTTTGGCGGATGGAAATCATATGGCGCAAACCTTGGAAGATTTGACCGGCAGTGGTCGAGCTGTCATGGCGTTGGTTGTACAACTCCTCATTGTACCGAGGACGGTGTGCCCAGCGGCTGTCGTCGCTCTTATTGCTGTCTTGCGACCAGTCGTCGTCATTGAGCGTACCCACTTCGTCGCCTAGGTAAATCAGCGGTAGACCGCCGGTACTCAAAGCAATGCTGTACAAGAGTTTGATGCGGTCAACGGCATGCGGATCGTTTTGAGCCAAGCCAACCAATGCTGCGGCTGTACCGCTGACGCGGCAGTCGCCTGTGCTTGGATTGTATTGGAACGGTACACCGCGTGCGAAGCTGCCGTCAAAATGGTTGACGAAGAAGCGGTTGAGGAATTGGCGGTGGTCGTAGCCGTGGATGCCGAATTGTGATGCGTCTTCGTCGGCGAACGTCCAGCCGATGTCGTCATGGCTGAGGACGTAGTTAACCCATGCAGTATGGTCGGGCAGGTTGTGGCGGTAGGTCAGTGCTTGATGGAGTAGGTTGACTTCGCGTGTGGCAAGCGTGTTCCACAACAATGCCATTTGCAGAGGGTTGTAGCCGATTTGGCATTCGTCTTGGCTGATGTATTGGACAACTTGGTCAGGATGGACGATGGCTTCGGATTTGAAGAACACGGCTGGCGCTGCGATACGCATTACGGAGTTAAACGCGCGAATCAGAGCGTGTGCCTGAGGCAGGTTTTCGCAGCTTGTGCCCATTTGCTTCCAAATAAAGGCAACGGCATCCATGCGCAGAATATCAACGCCCAAGTTGGCAAGGAACATCATTTCGCCTGCCATGGCACGGAATACCCATGGGTTGCTGTAATTCAAGTCCCATTGGAAGGAGTTGAACGTCGTCCATACCCAGCGTCCGTCTTCCAGTTGGGAGAAGCCGCCCGGATGTTGGTCGGGGAAGATTTCACGCAGGGTGCGGTCGTATTGGTCGGGCATCCAGCGGTCAGGGAAGATGTAGTAGAAATTGTCGTAAAGCGGATTGCCGGCGGCGCAGCCTTTTGCCCATTCGTGTTCATTGGAAGTGTGGTTAAAGATGAAATCGACAACGGCGGAAATACCTGCTTCGTGCAGTGCGGCAATGACATCGCGCAAGTCGTCTATTGTGCCCAAAGCCGGATTGACATCGCGGTAGCTGCTGACTGCATAGCCGCCGTCGCTTTTGCCTTCAGGACATTTAAACAGGGGCATCAGGTGCAGATAGGTCAGGCCCAATTCTTGGAAATAAGGAATTTTGGCTTTCAAGCCTTGCAGATCGCCTGCGAACAAATCGACGTAGCACCCGCCGCCAACCTGTTTGTTGGACAAAATCCAGTCAGGATCGTTTTCGCGCGCGATATCGATATCTTTTAAGGATGAGTTGCGTTGGGAATAGCTTTGCCATGCTTGGGCAATCAGTTGCTCCAGCATGGGGAGGACGGCTTCGTTGTTGTTGTAAACATTGTCCAGCTCGTGCATCAGTTTTGGGAAGTGTTCCTCAAGTCGTCTGTCAAACTGTTTCCAGTCTTCAGATGTCTCGATACTTGCACGCTGTTCGGGGGTATAAATCGATAGGGTGCGTTCTTTAAGGTGATGCAAGGTCAAATCAACCTGTTGAGTCTGGGTCAACATAATGCCTACTCCGAAGTTAAGGTGAAATTGTTTTGAAGCTTGGTTTCACTTCTTTTGCAAATCCATGCCGATCGTGGGCGGCCAAGACTGTAATTTTGCGTCAAGAAACTGCCTCAATGATACTGGAAGTGCTTGAGTGTGCATAGAGTTTTCAAGGTTAAGAAGGATGATTTTTCAAGTGTTTGATTTTGATTAAAAGTAAGGTTGAGCATATGGAAAGCGGCCTTTTGACGAACTTATCTTTCAGACGGCCTGAGTCTTGTGAGAAAAACTTTTATTTTTATTATCTTAGACATCTTTTTATTCAGATATGGCCGTCTGAAACATATGTACAGCATAATGGGTCGCTTATTTTGTTTAAAAATGAGTCATAGAGATTAAGTTCATGACTTCTGATGTAAATCAAGATTCTATAAAGAGGCAGTTATTGTGTTTTAAATAAAGAGAGAATGTACGAGCTTCATTCATTAAAAAATGAATCCATCAGTTTTCTTATTGATAGTGGTTATTATGTAGATTATCAAGTTAATAAGGAAAAGGTGTTTGTCTGGTTTGTCATGCTTTTTTAATATTATTTTTTAAAATTAGACTTGACCCATTACAAGCAATTACTTAAAGTATCCATCTGATTTTTACACAAGAAAACGGGTTGTCCCGTTCCAAAAAAATGAGCGCAATCAAACCACCACAAATCACTGTATTCGACAGCAAGCCAACCGATGCTTATTTCTTCGGTACTTGCGTTCTCGACCTTTTTATGCCTGAAGCCGGTATGGATGCCATCACTTTAATCGAACAACAGGGTATCCGTGTCCATTATCCAATGGAGCAAAGCTGCTGCGGTCAACCGGCCTATTCGTCAGGTCATCCTAAAGAAGCCTTTGATGTTGCCAAAGCGCAACTGGATTTATTCCCTGAAAATTGGCCGATTGTCGTGCCTTCCGGTTCTTGCGGCGGCATGATGAAACACCACTGGCCGACTTTGTTCAAAGGTACCGAGTACGAGCAAAAAGCCATTGATTGCGCCAATCGTATCATTGAATTTACCCACTTCCTGCTGGCGATTGGTTACAAACCTGAAGATAAAGGCGAGCCGGTTAAAGTGGCTGTTCATACTTCCTGCGCGGCGCGTCGCGAGATGAATGTACATTTGTCAGGCTGGCAGTTGATCGACGGCATGGAAAATGTTGAACGTATCGTTCACGACCATGAAAGCGAGTGCTGCGGTTTTGGCGGTACATTCTCTGTGAAACAAGCCGATATTTCCGGAGCGATGGTAACCGACAAAGTTGCCGCGCTGAAAGAAACCGGCGCAACTGAAATCATCAGCGCGGACTGCGGTTGCATGATGAATATTGGCGGCAAAATCGCTAAAGACGAACCCAATATGCCACGTCCGAAACATATTGCATCTTTCCTGTTGGAACGCACCGGAGGTAAAGCATGAGCGCGCGCGAAAATATTTTAGCGAAATTGAAAAAAGCCGATGCCTTGCCGATGGAAGAACCGCCGGTTTTCGATTATTACCGTGAAATGGGTGTTTCTTGGGCAAACGATGTCGAACGCTTGAAACATTGGGCGGCTGCCATGCGTGCCGTCAAAACTGAAATCTATTGGGTTACCAAATCCAACTGGCCGCAAGTATTCCGTCAAGCCGCCGAAGGCAAGGGCTTGAAAAACATTCTGCTTCCATTGGAAACAGAACATGGTCAGCTGGCCCGTGCAGCTTTGGCCGATACCGATATTGAACCGCGTGGTTTTGAGCGAAAAATCGACGACTGGAAAAACGAATTCTTTACCGATATTGAGGCTGGTTTTAGCGGCTCTAAATGCGGTATTGCCCGTACCGGTACGATTATGCTGGAGTCCAGTCCTGTCGAGCCACGCAGCCTGAGTTTGGTTCCGCCTGTGCATTTCTGCTTGTTTGACACCAGCAAAATGTACAACGAATTACATAATGCTGTTGAAGGCGAAAAACTGGTAGAAAAAGGCATGCCTACCAACGTTATTTTGATTTCCGGCCCGTCTAAGACTGCTGATATTCAATTGACTTTGGCCTATGGTGCACACGGCCCGCGCGATTTGGTGGTTTTGGCCGTTCTGCCTGATCACATTTCCCCTGCCGATTTGGAGGAAAAAGCATGAGTTCCCAAACCATTAAATTCCATATGAAGCCGGAAACGTTCAAGCAAAACGCCGCGATTTCTTTGCAAGACAAACCTTTGCGTAAAAGCTTGCGCACAGCGATGGACATGCTGATGACCAAGCGCAAAGCCGTTTTGACAGATGAAGAAGAGCTGCAAAGCCTGCGTGACTTGTGTGAGCATGTCCGTCAACGTTCGTTGTCCAAATTGCCTGCATTATTGGAACAGCTGGAAGAAAACCTGACCAAGTTGGGCGTTAAAGTCCACTGGGCAGAAACACCTGCCGAAGCCTGCCAAATCATTCACAACATCATTACCGATAAAAACGGTAAGCTGATGGTGAAAGGCAAATCTATGGTCAGCGAAGAGATTGAGCTGAACCATTATCTGCAAGATCAAGGCATCAAAGCGATTGAGAGCGACTTGGGCGAGTTTATCGTTCAAATGGCCGGCGAGAAACCAACCCATATCGTGATGCCTGCCATTCATAAAACCAAAGAGCAGGTTAGCGAGCTTTTCCATCAAAACCTCGGCACTCCATTAACAGATGATGTAGACCAGTTGACTGGATTTGCGCGTAAAGCATTGCGCGATATTTACAGCACTGCCGATGTCGGTTTGAGCGGTGTGAACTTTGCCGTTGCTGAAACGGGCACTTTGTGTCTGGTCGAAAATGAAGGCAACGGCCGCTTGAGTACCACTGTACCGCCTGTGCACATCGCCATTACCGGTATTGAAAAAGTGGTTGCGAAGCTGTCGGATGTTCCGCCTTTGTACAGCCTGCTGCCACGCTCCGCCATCGGTCAGAACATTACCACTTATTTTAATATGATTACCGGTCCTCGCCGTAGCGAAGAGCTGGACGGCCCTCAAGAAATGCACTTGGTACTGCTTGATAACGGCCGTAGTCAAGCGTATGCAGAAGATCAAATGCGCCGTACCTTGCAATGTATCCGTTGCGGTGCGTGTATGAACCACTGTCCGGTTTATACCCGTATCGGTGGCGCGGCCTACGGTACGACTTATCCCGGCCCGATTGGCGAGATTATCTCTCCGCATTTGTTAGGCTTGGATGCGACACGCGATCTGCCGACTGCATGTACCATGTGTGGCGCCTGTGTTGAGGTTTGTCCGGTACGCATTCCGATTACCGAACAAATGCAACGTCTGCGTGTTGAAGCGCAACGTTCGCCAACAGAAACCGTTCCTCATCCTATCCGTGGTCAAGGCGCATCGCATACCTTCGGCGAGCAAATGGCGTGGCGTACGTTTAACGGCATTTTCAGCGGCAGTAAGGCTTATCGAGCATTCGGCTGGGCTGCTACCAAATTCCGTGCATTGACGCCAAGCAAGCAGTTAAGCTGGACCAATAACCATGTTCCGATGAAACCTGCCAAGCAAACATTGCATGAGATGATGGCAGAAAGAAAACGTCAGCAAGAAAAAGCATAAGACTTGAAAATAAAACCTGGGGGATAAAAGCCTCAAGTTTTATTTTTTATTGAATACTGCTGGTGTAGCATCGCTATTTGTAAAGGCATTTGATTTGATTATTGTATTTTGATTCTTTTGAATAAAAAGGCCGTCTGAAAGATTTTCAGACGGCCTTTATTACATCCAAAAGTTTTTGTCTAAGTCCTTAGAGCAATACTTTTTCTACACCGCCGTTATTGGCTTTTTTTACAAACTCATCCAGCCAGTTTTCGCCGAGGATGTGTTTCGCCATTTCGATGACAATGTAGTCGGCAGGCATATTGTTGTCGTCGGCGTAGCGGCTCAGGCCTTGCAGGCAGGCTGGGCAGGAGGTAAGCATTTTGACGGGTTCGCCCTGAGGCAGCTCTTTGAGGTTTTTCTCAATTTCCTCTTGTTTGCGGAACTTGACCTGAGTGGCAATGTCGGGTCGTTTGACGGCAAACATACCGGACTCGCCGCAGCAGCGGTCGCTTAAGACGACTTTCTGTCCCATCAGGCTGCTGGCCATTTGGGTGGCATTCATGGTTTTGATCGGGGTATGGCAAGGGTCGTGGTAGAGGTATTGCTGACCTTGTACGCCGTTTAGCTGCACACCTTTTTCAAGCAGATATTCATGGATGTCGATGATACGGCAGCCTGGGAAGATTTCTTCAAAACGGTATTTTTCCAGTTGGTCGTAGCAGGTACCGCAACTGACGACGACGGTTTTAATGTCGAGGTAGTTAAGGGTGTTTGCCATACGGTGGAAAGCCACGCGGTTGTTGGTACTCATTTCTTCGGCTTTAGCCTTATTGCCGCCTGCGTCTTGCGGATAGCCGCAACACATATAGCCCGGCGGCAGGATGGTTTGTACACCGACATGCCAGAGCATAGCTTGAACAGCAAGCCCGATTTGGCTGAACAGACGTTCGGAACCGCAACCTGGAAAGTAGAATACGGCCTCGGCATCTTCAGGAGAAGCCGGATTGCGGATGATAGGAATACTCTTGTCGTCTTCTATACCCAGCATGGAGCGCGGAGTTTTAGCAGGTACGCTTTTCGGCAAAGGACGGTTGATGAAGTGGATAACCTGTTCTTTGATTGAGGCGGTGCCGACGGTGGCTTTCGGTTCGGCTTTTTGCTTTTTAGTGCCAATCGGAAGAAGCTTGCCGATTTTGTAGGCAAAGTTTTGCGCAGGGAAGCCGGTCTGTATCATGGCGGCGCGAAGGGCTTTGATGGTTTTCGGGCCTGTGGCGTTCAAAAATGCCATGCCCATTGAAGCCGCAGGCGCAAATCGTTTGTGGCCGGAATCGGCAAGGTAGTTGCGGACGGCTACGGTAACGTCGCCGAAGTCGATGTTAACAGGGCAAGGTTTGACGCAGCGGTGGCACACGGTGCAGTGGTCGCCGATGTCCATGAGTTCTTCGAAGTGTTTGATGGAAACGCCGCGGCGGGTTTGCTCTTCGTATAAGAAGGCTTCGGTCAGCAAGCCTACGCCGAGGATTTTGTTACGTGGGCTGTACAGCAGGTTGGCACGTGGAACATGAGTAGAGCAAACGGGTTTGCATTTGCCGCAGCGCAGGCAGTCTTTGACGGAATCGGCGATGGTGCCGAGGTCTGATTTTTCCATAATCAGCGATTCCGCACCTAAAAGCTCGAAGGATGGCGTGTAGGCGTTGCGCAGGTCCGAGCCTTTCATCAGTTTGTGACGGTTGAAGGTGTGTTTGGGATCGACTTGGTTTTTGTAATTCCAAAACGGTTGCAAATCTTCATCTGTCAGGAATTCGAGCTTGGTAATGCCGATGCCGTGTTCGCCGGAAATTACGCCGCCGAGCGAACGGGCGATTTTCATGATGCGTTCCACAGAACGGTAGGCCGTCTGAAGCATTTCGGCATCGTCTGAGTTAACCGGAATATTGGTGTGAACGTTACCGTCGCCGGCGTGCATATGCAGGGCGACGAAGACGCGGCTGCGTACGGTTTTGGCGTGGATTTTGCCCAAGCCTTGGAT
The DNA here is from genome assembly GCF_051958615.1 of Neisseria sp. P0009.S008. NCBI lineage: Bacteria > Pseudomonadati > Pseudomonadota > Betaproteobacteria > Neisseriales > Neisseriaceae > Neisseria > Neisseria sp. P0009.S008. Next base: position 43,950 of record NZ_JBQCVG010000004.1, on the reverse strand, counting down.
AATTTTGGTATCTGTTTTGCCGCTGAAGATTTCAGAAAGCGGCTTCATTACGTCCGCTTTGACAGACACGCGCAGGCGGAAATCGCGGAAGGCAATAAAGCAGCTTTCATTGTTTTTGGCTTCGGGCGCAGCGTGGACGGCTGCGCCATAGCGTGCTTTATAGTCGGCAAGCGGCGCGTCTAAGTTAGCAAGCAGCCATTCCCAACGCGCTTTGACAGCGGAAACGTGGGCTAGGGCGTGTTTGCCGCGTTCGCCCAATAGTTCGGCGGTTGGCAGGTCTGTTCCCATTTTGTCGATGGGGAGTTTGCCGGACAGATATTGCTCTAAGGCGGCACAGAGTTTGAGTTTGTTTTGAATGGAAAGCTCAATGTTGATGCGCTCGATGCCGTCTGAATACTCACCGAGCCGCTCCAGCGGAATCACTACGTCTTCGTTGATTTTAAAGGCGTTGGTATGTTTGGCGATGGCGGCGGTGCGGCTGCGGTCAAGCCAGAAGGTTTTGCGCGCTTCTGGAGATATGGCGATAAAGCCTTCGCCGTCGCGGGCGCGGGCAAGTTTGCAGATGTGTTCGGCGGCTGCCTGTACGGCGGCTTCGTCATCGGAAACCACGTCTGCCAGCAAGACCATTTTAGGTCGGCCTTTACCTGCCGCTTTGGTGGCATAACCGACGGCGCGGACGTAACGCCAGTCTAAATGCTCCAAACCCGCCAGCCGAACGCTTTCATGGGTAAGCAGGAAATCGCGGATTTCGACGATGGAAGGCGTTGCGGTGGCGACTGTACCGAAAAATTCCATACATACAGTACGCGTGTATTTCGGCATTTTGTGCAATACGAAGGCGACGCTGGTGATGATGCCGTCTGTGCCTTCTTTCTGCACGCCGGGCAGACCGCTCAAGAATTTGTCGGTAACGTCTTTGCCCAAACCGACTTTGCGGAATTTGTGGCCGGGGATTTCCAAGCGTTTGGTATTGACGATATTGCGGCCGTCTGAATCCAACGTATGTACATCAAACAAGGCGATTTCTTCATCGTGGATTTTGCCAAAATTGTGGCGAACGCGTTCGATACGCAACCATTCGCCTTGAGGGTTGATCATGTTCCAGTAGGCGAGGTTGTCCAAGGCAGTACCCCACAGCACAGCTTTTTTGCCACCTGCATTCATCGCCACATTACCGCCCACGCAAGACGCATCGGCGGAAGTCGGATCAACGGCAAACACCAAACCCGCCTGATGCGCGGTTTCTTCCACCCGGCGGGTTACTACGCCTGCGCCACAATGGATAATCGGATGTCTGCCGTCCAAGCCTGCCAGCTCAACATATTCGACGCCGCGATGCTTGTCGAGTTTTTCGGTATTGATGACTGCGCTGTTTGCGTCTAAAGGTACTGCGCCACCAGTGTAGCCGGTACCGCCACCGCGTGGGATAATGACCAAGTCCAACTCAATTAAAGCGCGCACCAAAGGCGCGATCTCTGCCTCGGTATCAGGATTAACGACAACAAACGGATACTCCACGCGCCAGTCAGTCGCATCGGTAACGTGCGTTACTCGAGCCAATCCGTCAAACATAATATTGTGCGGCTTGGTAATTTTGCTTAAGCGATCCAAAATTTGATGGCGTTTTTGGCTGGTTTCATCAAAACTGCTATCAAAACGCTCGACTGCTTTTTCTGCTGCTGCAACCAAGACATCCACTTGCCGATTATCGTCGCGGCGTTTGCGGATTTCATTTAAGCGGTGGCGCATTTCCCGCACCAGCGCGGCGCGGCGTTTCGGATGCTCCAGCAAATCATCGACCAGATACGGATTACGCACGACCACCCAAATATCGCCCAATACTTCAAACAGCATTCGTGCCGAACGTCCTGTTTTGCGTTGACCGCGCAGGTCTTGCAGGATTTGCCACGCTTCGTTGCCCAACAGTCGGATGACGATTTCGCGGTCGGTATAAGAAGTATAGTTATAGGGAATTTCTCGAATACGCTGAGGGGCAGTAGTCGTGGTCATGGTCGTGTTCCGTTGATGGATGTAATGTTTTTATATTAAAGGCCGTCTGAAAAATGCAATTTCTTCTTGATGGCGTAAAGTGTTAATGTAGTGTAATTTTCGATATTTTTCAACGGAAAAGACAATAAACATTTCAATGGGAATGATTTTCAACTAGGTAATATTGTTTACAATCTTGTCATGTAAATGATTTTCAGACGGCCTGACAGATTTTATCGCTTGAGTTTTTCTGTAAAACCGCTATAATGCGTTTCTTCTATGGCGGGTCTCCCCGCATGGTAATTCGGAACACCGGGTCAGGGGCGGAAGCCAGCAGCCCACTCTGATGAGCCAGTGCCGGGGGTTCGGCTCGCCACCTTATTCAAAAATGCCGGAGATGGTTAAGTCTCCGGCATTTTTCATTGTATAAAGCGTAATAAAAAGGCCGTCTGAAATCTCATTTTCAGACGGCCTTTGAGTTTATGAGCCAGCTATTTATGCTTCTTCTGATTTTGTATTGGGCAAAACGCAGTTCAGGATAATGGCCAATACGGCGCATAAACCTACACCGGCGAAGCTCAAAGTACCTACTTTGATAATCATGCCGCCGATACCTGTCGTCAATACGGAACTGACGATAACCAGATTTTTCGGCTGCATCAAATCGACTTTCGCATCAATCAATGTTTTGATGCCCAAAGAGGCGATTGTACCGAACAGCAGCAACATAATGCCGCCCATAACCGGCATAGGAATCGAAGCCAAAAACGCGTTGAACTTACCGAAAAATGCCATGAAAATCGCAAAAATTGCCGCCCAAGTCATGATAACGGGGTTGCTGTTTTTGGTAATCATCACCGCGCCGGTCACTTCACCGTAAGTGGTCACAGGCGGGCCGCCGATCAAACCGGCCACGCACACGCCCAAGCCGTCGCCGGCGAGGGTTTTGTCCAAGCCCGGGTCTTTAGTGTAGTTTTTGCCGGTTACATTACCGATGGCCATAATGCCGCCGATGTGTTCGATGGCCGGGGCGATGGCAACGGGCAACATAAACAAGGCAGCCTGCCAGTTGACTTGAGGCGTTTCAAAATGAGGGACGGCAAACCAAGGAGCGTTGATGATGGCGCTGGTATCGACCAAGCCCATGATCAAAGCCAACACATAGCCTGAAGCCACGCCGATCAGAATCGGAATCAGCTTCATCATTTTGCTGCCGAAGACAGAAACAATGACGGTTACCGCAAAGGTAAAGCCGGACAGAATCAGCGAGTCGATATAGTCGATGACCTGTTTTCCATCCGCCTGACCCATGGCCATGCTGCTGGCTGCAGCGGCCACGGACAAACCGATTACCATAATCACCGGACCGATAACCACGGGCGGCAACAGCTTGTGTACCGCATCTAGACCGCGCCATCTAATTAGCGCGGCAAAGACAAAGTACATGAAACCTGCCGCAAACAGGCCGAACATGGTAGAAGGCAGGCCCCATTCGCCGATGGAGTAGATAATCGGTGCAATAAAGGCAAAAGAAGAGCCGAGGAAAATCGGCACTTTACGTTTGGTAACCAATTGGAACAACAAAGTGCCCAAGCCTGCGCCCAATAATGCCAAAGCCGGGTTCAGTCCCGTCAGAAGCGGCACAAGCACCATGGCACCGAATGCGACAAACAAAATCTGCGCACCGGCTACCGCCGTTTTAAGCTGGTTCATAAAAGCTCCGAAGAAAATTCAAATGGCGCAGATTATACTGATTTATCCTAATTGTGAACATTTATTTACAAAAGGCCGTCTGAACATATGTAACGATGACACCTGTTCAGACGGCCTTATTCGATAGTGAATGATTAATAACTTATCAAAATCGATTAGGAAAATTTTTAGCCGCGAGTTTCGCGCCAAACCAAATAATCGCGCAGGGGCGGCATGGGTGGATTGATGCAGTGCGGACAGATGCCGGTTGTGTCTTCATCATCGCTGTCGATATGGTAGTCGTTTGGATCGAAGCGCACCTGCTGCATGACGGCTTGCGCCAAAGCTTGCGCCTGTACGACATCAAAGCGGAATTTTTCAAGGATTTCGTTTAATAGGCGGATTTCGCCGTCGCTGAAAGATTCGCTGTGTTTGATAATGAGGCGCTGATAATCTTCATTGCTGATTTTTTCGTGAAGTAAATCGGTCTGGATAGTCATGATTTTTATTGTTGAAATAAGATGGTCAAGGTGAGGATTATAGCGGATATCGTGGCGGCTGTTTCAAAGCTTGTCTATACCATCAATAGCCTCCTACTTTTTCAGCCTGATACGCTTTTTGCAGCGGCCTAATTTGCGCCAAGCGTGCATGATCGATTTGTTCGGCAATTAAATGGGCTTTCCCTTGTGTGCGGCACTCGGCGGCAATTTTGCCTGCATCTACTTGGTTGGCGGCCTCAAGTAAGGCCAGCCAGTGTTCGCGTTGCGGATAGGGGGCGTCTTCAAGGTTCAGACGGCCTTGTTTGTCGGCCACGCAGACGTTTAAGGCCGTCTGAAAACGTTCGGGGCGGCGGAATGCGTCGGTTTTTTTCAAAACATTCAAAATGGTTTTGCTTTTGAACTGCCCGACTTGATGGAGCATGATGTGCCAACGGCAGACAAGTTCGGCAAGCTCGGCGCAGTGTTTGGGTGCGCGCAGGCGTTGATTGACTTCGCGGACGGGTTCGACGCCGTTGACGTCGTGTCCGTAGTGTTTGGGCAGGATGTCGGCCGGTGTTTTTGCCTTGCCTAAGTCGTGCAATAAGGCGGCATAGCGTTCGGCGAGGGACAGGTTCATTTCTGCGGCTCGTTGTACAACCATCAGCGTATGAATACCGCTGTCGATTTCGGGATGATAGTCGGCGCGTTGCGGTACGCCGAAAAGGGCATCAAGCTCGGGCAGCAAAACTTTGAGTGCGCCGCATTCGCGTAAAACTTCAATCATTCGGCGCGGATTTTTCTCCATCAAGCCTTTGGCCAATTCCTGCCAGACGCGTTCGGCAACCAAGGCATCGGCTTCACCGTTTTCTACCATTTGCCGCATCAGCGACATGGTTTCATCGGCAATTTGAAAACCATAACGCGCGGCAAAACGGGCGATACGCAAAATACGCACGGGGTCTTCGGCAAAGGCAGGCGAAACGTGGCGCAGGATGCCGGCCGCCAAGTCTTGTTGTCCGCCAAAAGGATCGATGATCGTGCCGTCTGAATCTTGAGCCATGGCATTGATGGTCAGGTCGCGGCGCATCAGGTCTTGTTCCAGCGTAACGTCTTTATCGGCATGAAAGCTGAATCCGGCATAGCCTTTGGCGGTTTTGCGCTCGGTACGGGCGAGGGCGTATTCTTCGTGGCTGTCCGGATGGAGAAAGACGGGAAAATCCTTGCCGACAGGTTGATAGCCTTGAGCCAACATGTTTTGTGCATCTGCACCGACGACTACCCAATCGCGGTCTTTGACGGGCAGGCCTAAAAGATGGTCGCGGACGGCGCCGCCGACAAGATAGGTTTTGATGGTTTGTGTATTCATATAAAAATCGAACGATATAAAAAGGCCGTCTGAAAAGCCGTATTGGGTTTTCAGACGGCCTGAGTCAGAACGCTATTATGAGGCTTTAGGCTTGTTGCCGTCGATGATTTTCAAACCGGCGGAGACCAAGCTGCCGATGTCGGCAACGTTGGCAGGCATAATCAGCGTGTTGCTTTCTTTAGCCAAATTGCTGAAGGCGGCAACGTATTGCTCGGCAACTTTCAGGTTGACGGCTTCAGCACCGCCCTCGGAGCGGACAGCCTCGGCGATTTTGCGGATGGCGTCGGCGTTGGCTTCGGCCACCAGGCGCAGGGCTTCGGCTTCACCTTGAGCGCGGTTGATACGGGCGATTTTTTCACCGTTTGACGCGTTGATGGCGGCTTGCGCTTCACCTTCGGATTGTTGGATTTCTGCTTCGCGCTGACCGCTGGCAAGGTTGATCTGCTCGATTTTACGGCCTTCGGATTCGGCAATACGCGCGCGTTTTTCACGTTCGGCGGTAATTTGCGCTTGCATTGAGCGGAGGATTTCTTGCGGCGGAACCAAGTCTTTGATTTCGTAACGCAAGACTTTCACACCCCATGCGCCTGCCGCTTCGTCCAAAGCAGCAACAACAATGCTGTTGATTTCATCGCGCTCTTCAAAGGTTTTATCCAATTCCATGCGGCCGATGACAGAGCGCAAAGTTGTCTGCGCAAGCTGGGTAATCGCCATGATGTAGTTGCTGGAACCATATGAAGCGAGTTTTGGATCGGTGACTTGGAAGTAGATGATGCCGTCCACAGTCAGCTGAGTGTTGTCGCGGGTAATACAGACTTGGCTGGGAACATCCAAAGGAACTTCTTTCAGCGAGTGACGATAGGCGACGCGGTCGATAAATGGGATAAGGATGTCCAGACCTGCAGTCAGCGCTTTGTGAAAACGGCCTAATCGTTCGACCACATAAACTTCCTGCTGCGGTACAACGATAAAGGATTTGAAACCAAAAACAACAACGACGATGAAGAAGAGGACGATGGGGCTGAGCAGAAATTCCATAACGTTTCCTTATGATGATGGTTGGGAGAGTGTGCGGATAATCAGAAGATTGCCGTTTTTGGCGGTAATGACTGCGCTTGAGGCAGTCTGAAAAGTATCTTGAGGCCGTTCGGCTTGTGCCTGCCAATGTGTGCCGCGGTAGGCGACTTCGTAAATATTGTCATGCAGGTGGCGTAGGATGCGGACGTTTTGCCCAATATCCAAATCATCGTTAAGCACTTGGGGAGCCAACTGATTTTTCAGACGGCCGTGTACCAGCCAGATACCGAGTGCACTGATGATGGCGGCAGTCAAAACGGCGGCAGAAAAGTGTCCGCTTAATCCGTACATGATTCCGGCGGCGACCAGCGCTACGCTGACTACCAAAAGATAAACCGTTCCGATAAATAATTCGACAATCAGAACAACGGCGGCGGCAACAAACCATATCGTCATGCGGCATATCCTTTTAATAATCTTTTGAGAATCCTTATCATAATGGCAACAGCTTGAAATGAAAAGGCTAAGGTTGAAATTTATTTCAGTTATAATAAGTCCGTTCAAATACGGAGCGGCAAATAATGCAGACTTGGCACGAGGCAATTGGTGCGGAAAAAGAAAAGGCGTATTTTCAAACGATTTTGGAGAAGGTACGCCATGAAAGGCAGGCGGGGATAACCGTTTATCCACCTGAACGCGATGTATTCAATGCCTTTCGGACGACTGAATTTGGAAATGTAAAAGTAGTGATTTTGGGGCAAGACCCGTATCACGGTGCGGGTCAGGCTCATGGTTTGGCGTTTTCCGTGCAACCTGAAATTGCGGTGCCACCGTCGTTGGTCAATATTTATAAAGAGCTGGCGACGGATATTGAGGGCTTTCAAATTCCGCAACACGGCTATTTGCAGCATTGGGCGGAACAGGGCGTGTTGCTGTTGAACACGGTGTTGACTGTCCGTGCCGGTTCGGCGCATTCTCATGCGACTTTTGGTTGGGAGGCGTTTACCGATGAAGTCATCCGACAATTGGATAAGGAACGCGAACATTTAGTTTTTATGCTGTGGGGCAGCCATGCGCAGAAGAAAGGCGCGTTTATCAACCGCAACCGCCATTTGGTATTGACTGCGCCGCATCCTTCGCCTTTATCGGCATATCGCGGCTTTTTCGGCTGCAAACATTTTTCGCAGGCAAACGCTTATTTGCAGGCACATGGTTTAGAGCCGATTGATTGGCAGGTTTAAATAAGATGATAGGCCGTCTGAAAGCAGATTTTCAGACGGCCTTATGATTTAGTTTCAAATCGAATATTCAATCAGTTCATTTTGAGAAAAGACATAAACCTGTTTCGGAATCAGCTTCAATTCTTTGTCTTCGGCGATTTGGTAACGCGCGGCATCGCTGCCTGCCAGCGTGATATGTACGTCTTGTTTGTCGTGTTTGACTAAAATATGCGTCAATGCGCCGACGGCGTGAATTTTTTCGATTTTGGCACGAATCATCGGTGTTTCATTTTCGTCGGCAAGCTGCCATTCGTGCGGGCGGATGTAGCCGGTGGCGGTTTGTTCCTGCCATTTGTAGTGAGCGTCTAATTTCCACGCGAAGCCGTTGTAGTGCCAGATGCCTTTTTCGATTCTGCCTTCAAAAGCGTCGGTTTCGCCGAGGAACTCAGTAACGAAGGCGTTTTCAGGTTTGCGGTAAATGGCTTCGGCGCTGCCGGTTTGTTCGATTTTGCCGTGGTTCATGACGACGATTTCGTCGGAAACTTCGAGGGCTTCTTCTTGGTCGTGCGTCACCAAAATGCTGGTTACGCCCAAGTTGTGATGGATGTCGCGCAACCAAGTGCGTAATTCTTTGCGCACTTTGGCATCTAGCGCGCCGAAGGGTTCGTCCAAAAGCAGGAGTTTGGGTTCGACAGCGAGGGCGCGGGCGAGGGCGATGCGTTGGCGTTGGCCGCCGGAGAGTTGGTGCGGATAGGATTTGGCGAGGTGGGAGAGCTGCACGAGTTTCAGCAATTCTTCGACTTTGGTGCGGATTTGTTCTTTGGACGGGCGTTCGGACTTGGGCAATACGGTCAAACCGAAGGCGACGTTGTCAAACACGTTCATGTGGCGGAAAAGGGCGTAGTGTTGGAACACGAAGCCGACTTTGCGCTCGCGCACATGCTTGGCGGTAACGTCTTGGCCGTCAAAGAGAATTTGGCCGCCGTCGGCATTTTCCAATCCGGCGATAATGCGCAGGAGCGTGGTTTTGCCGCAGCCGGAAGGGCCGAGCAGGGAAACGAGTTTGCCGGTGGGGACGTTGAGGTTGATGTTTTTCAGCGCGTGGAACGCTCCGAAGTGTTTGTTTAAGTTTTGAATGGTGATGCTCATGCTGCGTTCCTTTCGGCGGCGGCGAGTTTTTTATCTTGTAATTTTGTGATGATGTTTTGTACCAGCAAGGTGGCCAAGGCTAAAAGTGCCAATACGCCTGAGAGGGCGAATGCGCCGGTGAAGTTGTATTCGTTGTAAAAGATTTCGACCAAAAGCGGGATGGTGTTGGTTTCGCCGCGGATGTGTCCCGATACCACGCTGACCGCGCCGAACTCGCCCATTGCGCGGGCGTTGGTAAGGATGATGCCGTAGAGCAGCGCCCATTTGATGTTGGGCAGGGTAACGCGCCAGAACATCTGCCAGCCGCTTGCGCCGAGTATCAGCGCGGCCTGTTCTTCGCTGTCGCCCTGCGCCTGCATTAAAGGAATAATTTCGCGTGCGACAAAGGGGAAGGTAACGAACAGCGTCGCCAGAATAATGCCGGGGATGGCGAAGATAATCTGTATGCCTTGCGCTTCCAGCCAGCCGCCCAATGCCGTGTGCGCGCCGAACAATAAGACAAACATTAAACCGGCCACCACGGGCGATACGGAAAACGGCAAATCGAGCAGGGTAGTCAGCAACTGCTTGCCGCGGAAGTCAAAACGGGTCAACAGCCACGCCATTGCTACGCCCAATACGGCATTGACGGGAACGACAATCAGCGCGGTAATCAGCGTCAATTTGATGGCAGACCATGCTTCGGGATCGGTCAAGGATTGCAGGTACAAATCCCAACCGCCTTTTAAGGCCTCGTAAAATACGGCGACAAGCGGTACGACCAGCATCAGCAGCAGAAAGCCCAAGGCGGTAGCAGTCAGCAATACGCGCAGCCAGCGCGGTTCGCTCAGGTTTGGATTGGTGGAATGGGTTTTCATGTTAGTGAAGTCTCTGTTTATTCTTGTATCTGTCTAGGCCGTCTGAAAAATGTTTGCTTGATGTTTCAGACGGCCTATTGTTTGTTAAACCTTCGCTCCGGCGCGGCGGCTCAAAGTCCATTGCATGATGTTCAAAATCAACAGGATGACAAACGAAATCATCAGCATAAACAGAGCAACGGCTGATGCGCCCTGAGCATCGTATTGCTCCAGTTTGCCGGTAATAATCAAGGGCAGGATTTCAGACACCATCGGAATATTGCCCGCGATAAAAATGACCGAGCCGTATTCGCCGGTTGAGCGGGCAAACATCATGCCTGCGCCGGTCAACAGGGCCGGTGTGATTTCAGGCAAGAGGACGCGGCGGAACGTAGTCCAACGGCTTGCGCCTAAAGTTGCCGCCGCTTCTTCATATTCTCCCGACAACTCTTCCAATACCGGCTGCGCGGCGCGGACGATAAAGGGCAGGCTGACGACAATCAGCGCAATCCAAATGCCGATGGGCGTAAAGGCGATTTTGATGCCTAAAGGCTCGAAAAAACGGCCTATCCAGCCATTGGGCGCATACAGGGTTGCCAACGCAATGCCTGTTACCGCTGTCGGCAGCGCAAACGGCAAATCGACCAAAGCGTTTACTAACCCTTTGCCCAGAAATTCATAACGCACCAATACCCAGGCGACCAACGTGCCGAACACGATATTGGTCAACATCGCATAAAACGACATCCGCAAACTCAGCCAGACGGCCGCCAAGACATTGGGTTCGGTAATCGTGTTCCAAAATCCGCTCCAGCCGATTTCCGCCGCTTTGGCCGCCATCATCGCAAACGGCAAAACCACCAAAAGCGACAGGCATAAAACCGTCAAACCCAGGCTGAGTTTGAAACCCGGCAATACAGAAGGCGTTTTGAGTAACAACATAATGGCAATCGTCAGAATTTAATACACGCTTACTTTAACAAGGCCGTCTGAAAACTGGAAAGAATACTTTGTTTGGTATAAAGACGATTTTGTTATATTGAAAAGATGAAAAGGCCGTCTGAACATCAAATTTCAGACGACCTTGCTGGTGTGGTAAGGATTAATAGGCAACAGGATCTTGAGATGCAGGCTGGCGTTGCGCCGCATCATAGTTTTCCTGAGCCGAGCGGACGGCTTTTTCCAAACCGTTGATCCGATCGAGATAGCGGGCATAGTTGCGTTCATTGCCATAACGCACTTTTTTGCCTTCTTCCAAATTTTTCTTGGCGGTATCTAAAGCACGCTTGGCCGCACCGACATCAGTCGGATTGACCGGGGCGACAGCTTCTTCTGCCTGCTCGGCTTTGCTTGGGGAAATCGGCGTTGCCGGTGTTGAAACAGGCGCAGAAGTATATACGGACGGTTTGCCGATATTGCTGGCTTTGCAGTTTTTGCCGCCGGCTTGGGTATAGACTTTGCGGCCGGCAGAATCGGTACATTCAAAAATAGGCGCGGCGGAAACCGCAGTTGCCAAAGCGAGCAGTAATGTGCTGATCCAGAGTTTGTTCATTTTTTATTTTTCCTTAAAACCATTTCCACCAAACAAATAAAGCCGCAATCATGATGATGTTGGCGAAGAGGATGGGTTTCCACTGTCTGGGCGCACGTCGTAATTCAGTGCCAGAGCGCGTGCGGCGGATATAGAAAAACGGGCTGAGCAGCATGGAGGCGGCACATACCAAAATAATCACGGCGTAATAGATTTTGTGCGTTTCCATATCGTTTCTCCGTTTCAGACGGCCTGAAATGCTGACTACAACGCGTTTTTGCGTGAAGCGCTGCCTGTTTTCATCTTGTATCGGGTATTGGACACATTTGCCATGGCCTCAATCCTGAGGTCTTTGCAAAAATATGCTACAATCGCGTCCGATTATAACATTCTATTTATAAAGGTTTTACGAATAATGATTTCTACTAACGGCATCACCATGCAGTTCGGCGCAAAGCCGCTGTTTGAAAACGTATCCGTCAAATTCGGCGAAGGCAACCGTTACGGCTTGATCGGCGCCAACGGCTCAGGCAAGTCCACCTTCATGAAAATCCTCGGCGGCGATTTGGAACAGACTGCGGGCGAAGTCGCGATTGAAAACGGCGTACGCTTGGGTAAATTGCGCCAAGACCAGTTTGCCTACGAAGACATGCGCGTGCTGGACGTGGTGATGATGGGGCACACCGAAATGTGGGCGGCGATGACCGAACGCGACGCGATTTACGCCAACCTCGAAGCCACCGAAGACGATTACATGAAAGCTGCCGAACTGGAAGCCAAGTTCGCAGAATACGACGGCTATACCGCCGAAGCGCGCGCCGCCGAACTGTTGAGCGGCGTAGGCATTTCCGAAGATTTGCACAATGCGACCATGGCGGAAGTCGCCCCGGGCTTCAAGCTGCGCGTATTGCTGGCGCAAGCCCTGTTCTCCAAACCTGATGTATTGTTGCTTGACGAGCCGACCAATAACTTGGACATCAACACCATCCGCTGGCTGGAAGGCGTGTTGAACCAATACGACTCCACCATGATCATCATCTCGCACGACCGTCACTTTTTGAACGAAGTCTGCACACACATGGCGGATTTGGACTATAACACCATCACCATCTATCCGGGCAACTACGACGACTATATGCTCGCTTCTGCCCAATCGCGTGAGCGCGCCCTGAAAGACAACGCCAAAGCCAAAGAGAAACTGCAAGAGCTGCAAGAGTTCGTTGCTCGCTTCTCCGCCAACAAATCCAAAGCCCGTCAGGCAACCAGCCGTCTGAAACAGGCAGACAAAATCAAATCGGAGATGGTCGAAGTCAAACCTTCTACTCGTCAAAACCCATATATCCGTTTTGAAGCCGACGAAAAAGCCAAGTTGCACCGTCAGGCTGTGGAAGTTGAAAAACTGGCCAAACGCTTTGAAACCCAGTTGTTTAAAAACCTGAACTTCATCCTTGAAGCAGGCCAGCGCCTCGCCATCATCGGCCCGAACGGCGCGGGTAAATCTACCTTGCTGAAACTCTTGGCAGGCGCGTACAACCCCGAATATTCAGACGGCCTGCTGCCGGACGAAGGCACCATCAAATGGGCGGAAAAAGCCAGTGTCGGCTACTATCCGCAAGACCATGAAAACGACTTCGACGTCGATATGGACCTGAGCGAATGGATGCGCCAATGGGGGCAGGAAGGCGATGACGAACAAGTCATCCGTGGCACTTTGGGCCGCTTGCTCTTCGGCAGCAACGATGTGGTGAAAAAAGTGAAGGTTCTCTCAGGTGGAGAAAAAGGCCGTATGCTGTACGGCAAACTGTTGCTGTTAAAACCCAATGTTTTAGTCATGGACGAACCGACCAACCACATGGACATGGAAAGCATCGAATCCTTGAACATGGCGCTGGAAAAATACAACGGCACACTGATTTTCGTATCACATGACCGTCAGTTTGTATCTTCATTGGCTACCCAAATCATCGAATTGGATGGCAAAGGCGGATATGAACACTACTTGGGCGATTACGAAAGCTATCTGGAGAAAAAAGGCTTAGTTTAAACTCATACTGATAGACTATTAAGGTATTGAAATGCCGTCTGAAAACCGTTGTGTTTTCAGACGGTATTTTTTTGAAGCGTTTAATATTATCAATCACTGAAACTGCTAAAATTAAAATGGATAAATTTCTTGTTAGGAATTTTTATTAAAGCCATAAAACAGATATACAAAAGGCCGTCTGAAAATTTCAGACGGCCTTTATTTATGTTTTGATAGAAAGAGGATTAACTGAATAAACTTTTAAACCACAACACAATCGCGTCCCACATACGGCGCAACCAGCTGCCTTCTTCTACGCCGGTCAGGGCGACGACGTCTTTTTCGGCAATAATTTTACCGTCTTTCATGACTTTCAGCTTGCCCAATACTTGGCCTTTTTCAATCGGGGCGAGGACGGGCTGAAGCGTTTCTAAGATTGGTTTGACGTTTTTGCCGGTATCGTGGGGAATGGTAATGTAAACATCGTCCAAGAAACCGATATCTACCGCTTTGGTGCTGCCTTTGTAAACTTTGACTTGGGAAATCACTTCTCCGCCGTTGTAAAGTTTAGGCGTATCAAATGCCTGTAATGACCAGTTGAGCAGTTTGCTGCTTTCGCTGGCGCGCGCTTCAGTAGATTCGGCACCGGCAAGAATGGAAACAATACGGCGGTTGTTGCGTTTGCTGGAAGCGGCGAGATGGTAGCCTGCGCCTTCGCTATAGCCGGTTTTCAAACCGTCGATACTGCTGTCGCGATAGAGTAGGAGATTGCGGTTGGGCTGCTCGATATTATTGTATTTGAAAGATTTGTTTGCAAATAAAGGATAATATTTCGGATAGTCATTGATGAGCGCGGCAGCCAAGATGGCAAGGTCGCCAACGGTTGAAACATGGCCGTTAGAAGAAATACCGGTCGGGTTGTTGAAGTGGGTGTGCTTCATGCCCAAGCGTTTGGCTTCTTCGTTCATTTGTTTGACGAATTCATCGATAGAGCCGTTGCCAAGGGCTTCAGCAAGGGTAATGGCGGCATCGTTGGCCGATTGGATGGTTGTACCCTTAATCAAGGAGCTGACGCTGACAGGAACTTTGGGATCGAGGAACATGCGCGAACCTTCGACTTTCCATGCAGCATTGGAAACGGTCAACATTTGTCCTGCCTCAAGCGTACCGTTTTCCAGTGCTTTAAAGGCAAGGTAGGCGGTCATCATTTGCGTCAACGCGGCAGGCTCGATAGGCGTGTCGGCATTGTTGGATGCCAAGGTTTGCTTGCTGTGCAGGTCGGTAACGATATAGGCAGTCGCCGCAATTTCCGGCGGCGTTGTCGGGCTGTTGATACTGTGCAGCAGTGGCTGCGTTTGAGCCTCGCTTTGTACGACAGGTGCGGATGCAACCGGGTCGGCAGCGAGGGCAGGAGTATTCAGGAGGGCAGCAAAAATTAAGCTAAGTAGCGTTTTTTTCATCATTATTTGTAGATTTGAATATGAGTGGACACTGTTATGAGGCAAACAGTTTGGCATATTAAATAGATATTAAGCGGACATTATACCGTCTCATTTAGGCTTTGCTAAGATTTTTCTTGCCTTCAGACGACCTCAGGGGTATGGTTTTAACTTTTTCCTCCGGTCGATTTGACCAAATTGCAATTTATTTCCGAACACTAAAATACCATGAACCATTCCCTTCCTCTTTCTGATTATCTAACCCGTATTTTGACCGCTTCCGTTTATGATGTGGCCGTAGAAACGCCTTTGGATTTGGCACGTAGTCTGTCAGGCCGTCTGAACAATCAGGTTTTGCTCAAACGTGAAGATTTGCAGCCGGTGTTTTCGTTCAAAATTCGCGGCGCGTACAACAAAATGGCGAAGCTGCCAAAAGAAGCCTTGGATTGCGGCGTGATTGCAGCAAGCGCGGGCAACCATGCGCAGGGTGTGGCTTTATCGGCTCAATATTTGGGTTGCCGCGCCGTCATCGTGATGCCGGAAACTACGCCGAAAATCAAAATTGATGCAGTAAAGAGCCGTGGCGGTGAAGTGGTATTGAAAGGTGTGTCTTACAACGATGCCTATGATTATGCGATGGAGTTGGCAGAAAAGGAAAAACTGACCTATATCGCGCCGTTTGATGATCCTGATGTGATTGCGGGTCAGGGAACCATCGGCATGGAAATCCTCCGTCAACACCGCAATATCAATGCGATTTTTGTGCCGATTGGCGGCGGCGGTTTGGCGGCTGGCGTGGCGGCATTTATTAAACAGGTTTGCCCTGAAATTAAAGTCATTGGCGTGCAAACCGATGATTCTTGCTGTATGAAGCAATCGGTTGAGGCAGGGGAAATCGTACATTTGAAAGATGTTGGCCTGTTTTCAGACGGCACGGCTGTTAAAGTGGTGGGCGAGGAAACCTTCCGCTTGTGTAAAGAGCTGTTGGACGAAATTATTACGGTCAATACGGATATGTTGTGCGGCGCGATTAAAGATATTTTTGACGATACGCGCAGCATTACTGAGCCTGCGGGTGCATTGGCCCTTGCCGGCCTGAAGACTTATGTTGCGAAAAACAATATCCAAGGTCAAAATTTGGTTGCGGTCACTAGTGGTGCCAACATGAACTTCCACCGCCTGCGCCATGTTTCTGAACGCAGTGAACTGGGCGAGGGCAACGAAGGTATTTTTGCCGTTACCATTCCTGAAGAAAAAGGCAGCTTCCTCAAGTTTATCAATGTCTTGGGTAGTCGGAATATTACCGAGTTCAACTATCGCTACGGCAACGACAACAATGCTCATATTTTTGTCGGCCTGCAAACTGCCGGTGCGCAAGACTTGGCCGTCATCAGCAAACAACTGGCTGACGCAGGCTTGCCGAATGTTGACCTGACCAATGACGAAATCGCCAAAATCCATATTCGTTACATGGTCGGGGGACGGACGGAAAAAGTTTCCAGCGAACGCTTGGTCAGCTTTGAATTTCCTGAGCGTCCCGGCGCATTGTCCCGCTTCTTGAACCATATGCGCGCCGAATGGAATATTACCTTGTTCCATTATCGCAATCATGGTGCGGATTACGGCCGTATTTTGGTCGGTATCGATGTGCCGGAAAGCGACAATGAAGCCTTTACCGACTTTTTAGAGAGCTTGGGTTATGTTTATAAAGAAGAAACCGATAATCCGGCTTATAAACTTTTCTTGGCTTAATCAATAAGATAAAAGGCCGTCTGAAATTTTTCAGACGGCCTTGTGTTTTATGTTTGGCTTTATTTCTTACGGAACACCAAGTCCCAAACGCCATGACCCAATCGTTTGCCTCGGGCTTCAAATTTGGTTTCAGGACGATAATCAGGTGTAGGGGCATAATCGGCAGCCGTGTTTTGCAAAGCATCGAAACTGCTCAAAACTTCCAGCATTTGCACGGCGTATTCTTCCCAGTCGGTCGCCATATGGACATAGCCGCCGCTTTTGAGTTTGGGCAGCAGCTTTTCAACAAACGGCACTTGTACCAAGCGGCGTTTATTGTGGCGTTTTTTGTGCCAAGGGTCAGGGAAGAAAATATGAATGCCGTCTAAAGAACCGTCTTCCAGCATCTTTTCCACTACTTCCACCGCATCATGACGCATCACACGGATATTGGAAATGTGTTCTTCCTCAATCAGCTTCAAAATATTACCGACACCCGGGCCGTGAACATCAATCGCTAAAAAGTCGGTATCGGGCAAACGTTTGGCGATTTCCACTGTCGCAACGCCCATACCGAAACCGATTTCCAATACTTTAGGATTGTCCCGTCCAAAAGCGCGGTTCAAATCCAAAGGAGCATCTTGAAAGTCCACACCAAATTGCGGCCACATCGTATCAATGGCGCGCTGTTGGGCCGCGGTCATATGGCCTTGGCGTAAGACGAAACTGCGGATGCTGCGTTTGTGTTCTTCCGGAACGGTATTTTCGGGTGTATTTTCTGGAATGTTTTCGGACATGTTGTTTTAAATCAGTGAAAAATCAAATAAAAAGGCCGTCTGAAAGAATCAGACAACCCTGCATATAAATCGGCGTGATTATAGCGAATAAACGTTTTTCCTGAAACCTTTTAAAAAGAAGGTTTCAGACGGCCTGATTAAGACAATACCGGTTGCGGTACTTTGTGTTGCACCGCATAAACCGCTGCTTGGACGCGGCTGCTTAGGTTTAACTTGCGCAACAGGTTTTGCACATGCACTTTGACGGTTGACTCTGCCAGATTCAAATGGCGGGCAATGATTTTGTTGCTGTGTCCGGCGGCAAGATAGCCCAAGATTTCCATCTCGCGCGGGGTCAGTTGCTCCAGCAGATGGTCGGAGCGGGAAGGCGATGGAGAAATCAGCGATTGCACCAAGCGGCTGGTCATTTCTGGAGAAAAGACGTTGTCGCCATCGACAGCTTTGCGGATGCTTTCCAATAGGAAGTCGGCGTTGATGTTTTTCAGCAAAAAGCCTTTTGCGCCCATACGCATACATTCGGTCAAATCATCGCTGTCTTCGGAAACAGTCAGCATGATGACGGTCAGCTGCGGATTGATACTTAAAATTTGAGCCAATGCTTCGCGGCCGTTCATAACCGGCATATCCAAGTCTAGCAAGACCACATCAGGCTTGAGCTGCTCAACCATTTTTACGCCGGCTAGGCCGTCTGAAGCTTCGCCGATGACTTCAAAATCAGGCTGGCGCGAAAGCAAGGCCTTGATACCGCTGCGAAATAGGGTGTGGTCGTCAATAAGGGTAATTTTAATCGTCATGATGCTGTTCTCATTTGTTGCGGCAAAGTCAGCATAACAACTGTACCTTGCCCAATCTGCGATGTAATGGCCAATTCTGCGTTAATCCGTTGGGCGCGTTCTTGCATAATGCCCAAGCCGACATGTTCGCCTGAAGGCCGGTTTGATAGGTGTTCTTTATTAAAGCCTGCGCCGTCGTCACGAATCGTCATGACAAAATCGCCGTGGTTGGCAATTTCGACACTGACATGTTGCGCACGCGCGTGCTTCCGAATATTGGACAGGCTTTCCTGCAAGATGAAGATGATCTGCAAATGCTCATCATAATTCAAAGCCTGCCCGTCGTCCTGCCATTTTAAATCAACTGGAATACCGGTTTGTCGTTCAAAACGCGCCAGCAGCGATTCTACCGCTTCAGGAAAATCTTTATTACTGATTTTGGTGCGGAAATTCATCAAAAGTTCGCGTACGTCCTCGTAGCATTCCTGCACGCCGTCTTTGATAAAGCCGATATTTTCTTCGGCCTGCTCGCGTTGGTCTGAGGCAAACGCGCTTTCCAGCATTTGTACCTGCAAATTCAAAAAGGTCAAAGCTTGCGCGATGCTGTCATGCAAACCTTGCGCAATCAAGTTACGCTCCTGCAAGACAGCAAGCAGTCGGCGCTCTTGTTCCATGCGGTTGTTGGCGATGGAAATACCCAACTGTCCGCTTAAAGTATGCAGCAGTTTTTTGTCTTGCTCATCAGACATATGGCCGTCTGAAAAATATAGGGTCAGTACGCCGAGCTGTTCGTCTTGATAAACGATCGGAAATTCTACACGATTTCCTTCTTCGGTTTCACCGACGCTTGCCGCCAAGTCAGAGCGTTTGCGTTCTTCATCGGAAAGATATACCGTACCGCCCAAAGCGGAAAACGCCGGCAGAATCTGAGCCAGAAATTCTTCTGCCGCCTGTTGGGGCGTAAAAGTTTGGTGCAGATTGCGCGTGGTTTGGTAGAGCAGGGTCAAATCACGGTTTTGCCGCGCCAAGTCTTGGGTTTGTTTGGCAACCTGTCCTTCCAAGTCTGTATAAAGCGTATGCAGACGGCGGCTCATTTGGTTGAAGCCCTTGCTAACTTGGGCAAACTCACGGATCTGGTCTGTCTCGATTTGAACGCCGAAATGCCCTTTACTGATGGTCTCTACACCATCGCGCAGTTTTTCCAAGGGCCGGATAATCCATGAATAATGCCAAACAATCATCAAGCCTGCAGCCACAACAATCATCAGCATCATTGCCATTTGAAAACGGCGCAGCCACAAAGTATTTTGCTCGTTGGCATTTTCCATCGCCTGTAAAAACAGCTCGATGTTGCCGGCAAAACGATACAGGCCGATTTGGGTCGGACGCTCGTAATGTTGCAAAGACGGCTTGATGTTGGATTCCCAATCAATCAACAGCATCGATTGAATCAAGTCGTAAGCTAACGGCATTTGAGACGGAATCAGCGGATGAATAGCATCGCTTTGCGTCACATTGGCCAGCGTACGCTCAAATTCTTTGATTTGGTTGTCAATTTGCGCATTGGGTGTACGGACGCTTGCCATATAAGCCAAACGATACACCTGCATTTTCAAACTGCCCGCATCTTCAATCGTTTTGGCCGCGCTTTCCAAACGCCAAGAAAGCAGTAGGGTAAAGACAATCGACAAAAAAGCCGAACTGACCCATAAAAAAGTCAGCAGTTTTAAACGCGAAGACAGGCTCAGGCCGTCTGAAGATCCGGAGAATAATCGCATAAAGCACGCAGGAAACTAATCCGATAATCTTATAAAAATATCATTCTTTCGGTCTATAAACAACCTGTCTAAAATAATTGTATGGTTATGATAAGAAAAAACAGGGGTTTAATGTAAAATCATGTTATGATAAAATTCATCTCAAGTGAATTAAATCATAAAAATAAGGTTTCAGACGGCCTGAAACCTTGAAACTTATCCAATAAACACAACATCTTGAACCATACTCCATACTCTGCTTCGCAAAGGACTACCAAAATGAAAATTTTCGCACTGATATTGGCCGGCGGGCAGGGAAGCCGGATGGGAGGTGTCGATAAGGGGTTGGTGCAATGGCACAACAAAGCCTTGATAGATCATGTTATCGAAAAAATCCGCCCCCAAGTCAGCCACATCGCCATCAGTGCCAATCGCAACCTTGAATCTTACGCCCAACGCAGCGCGCACGTTTTCTCAGATGCGCGCCAATGGCAGCATTACGGCCCTCTAGCCGCCTTATGTACTGCCGCCAACGATTTACAAATTGCCACTGCCAATTGGCTGTTAATCGTATCCTGCGATATGCCGCGTTTGCCGGAAAACTTGGTTTCCCAATTTGAAACCATCGCGCGGCGCACGCCATTGTGCAATGCGTTTTATGTGGAGACCCCTGCCAGACCGCATTACAGCGTGATGTTTATCCGGCCGCAAATCCTGCAAAGCACCGTGCCATACCTTTATTCAGGAATGCGCAGCATCCGCGGCTGGCTGCAGCAACAGCGCGCGCGGGTTGTCCATTTCCCTCATGAGCAGGATTTTATCAGCTACAACACGGAAAACGATTTGGCCCAGCCTTTGTAGTTGGGTAGGTAGAAGCAATAAGCCGATAAAAGTGTGAATTGTTTTGCAAAGAAGTATTTTATAAAAGCTTTAGGCCGTCTGAACAACAAACAGACGGCCTTTGTTTTGTCATTTTAAAACTAAACAAATTATAGGCAACCGGCAAAGTTTTTTGCTGCCAATGGTTCCCTGCCTAGTAAAGCTGCAAAATTAGAATAGTCGGCGCATGAGTCTTGCTTGAGTAGGGCAAAGCTGTCGCGGCTGATGATGCCGTTGCTGAGGATGTTTGCCAACGGTAGCGCTGGATCAATCAGGCGCAGGGGAATGGGTAGGATACGTTGTGGCGGTTTATGGTGCAGTGTTTGACGGAGGATGGTCAGGTATTCCGCCAAAGTCAGCGTTTGGCTGCCGGTCATATTGATGATGCTATGGTCGGTGTCGGTTTGGACGGCAAGTTTCGCCAAACCTTCGGCAACATCGGCAAGGTGTACAGGCTGCAAGTGAAAGCGGCCGCCTTCCGGTAGGAGAAGTAAAGGGAGGCGAGCTAGTTTGATGAACAGTTCGCAGCTGGTTCCTCCTCGCCCGTAAACGACGGATGGTCTGGCTATGGCAATCGGTATGCAGCTTTGAGCAATGGCATTATCGCCACGTCCTTTGCTGCCGACAAAGTTGATGGATTGAGATGGATCGGCACCCAGTGCGGATAGTTGCACCCAGTGTTTGATGCCTGCTGATTTTGCCCATGCGACGAGCTGTTTGGGCGTATGGTGGTGTACGGTTTCTAGTATTTCGGCATGACGGCTCATGATGCCGATGCAGTTGATGAGGACGTCTTGTCCTTCCAATAAACGGCGTGCGGCTGTTTCATTGGGATGAAGAAAATCGAAGGCGCGGCGGTCGGGCGTACAAACTTGGTGACCTTGTTCTTTGAGGATTTGAACGGTACGGCTGCCGATAAAGCCGCTGCCTCCGAAAATGATGATGTTCATATGTTTTTCTTTATATTGTTGCTGTGGCTGTCTGAAAACCTTTAAATCGGTTTCATCACCATCAGGAAGTAAATCACAATAGTGGCGCAAAAGGCAGGGTAGCCGAGCAATTCCCAGCGTCTAGCGTAACGCCAGTAGGGTTCCGGAATGGTGTCTGCGTTTTCTTTATGCGCTTGTTCGGCAATCTTGGCCATGCGGATTTGCAGCCAGACAACGGGCAGCCAGCAAATGCCTGAAAAGATGTATAAGGCAAACGTCATCCATACCCAATTTTGTTCCAGCATAGTGGCAACAGTGTAGCCGCGTTCATACAGCATCCATAAGCCGGATAAGGGTTGGAAAATGACGGCGGGGGTCGTAAACCACCAATCGGCTTTGATGACCCAATGCGAGACGACCGACTGCGCGGCAACCGAACCGCTGCGGTTTGCCCAAAAGAGGTAAAATGCTGTACCAAAACCGGTGCCGACCATTAAGGTAGCCGAGATGATGTGCAGGGTTTTAACGATTAAATAGGTGTTCATTTTTTATCTCCTACGGATTGATACAGGAAAAATAAAGTAGCCATAATCGGCAGATTTTTTACCAAAGGCGCAAATGGATGCGCCCACATCTCGGGCAATCTAAAGGCAATAATCAGGCTGTATGCCGCGACGGTTATCAATTGCAGCAACCATATTTCGGAACGGGCACGAAAGCAGCTGAAGCATAAAAAGGCAAAACCGATGTCCAGCAGCGAAGCGGCAATTAATGTCGGCCATTGCAACGGATCGGGAATGCCGACCGAATGCAGCAAATCCAATGACATTTCAGGCATGAAAAACAGAGGCTGGGTACCGCTCCAGAGCCATAGCAGCCCCATCGAGTAAGGCAGATAGGCGGGGAGATTGTGCGTAGTGTTGTCAGGCATATTGGTTTCCTAATTTCATTTCAGTTCAAAAATATAATCAGTCTGAAATTTCTATAATTTCTGTTAAAAGCGAAATTATAGCGTAAAAAATTTTGGATAGGCTTCGGGATTGTTTCTTTGGGTGGGAAATCCATATCAAGTGATTCAAAATCTACAAAGGAACATTAAGCTTCAGATAAACATGCCCATACAAGGCTGCCATGAGCATGTTTCCATATCCTAAAATAATATTGCCTGTGTTTATTGCTCACAAGTCCATTGCCATCAACGGAAAAATTTCTGTATCCCCGCGCCTATTTTCAGAATTTTCACCATGGTTGAAGTAGAAAGCTTCAGCATTTCATTTGCCCACACGGTCAGCGTACTGATGAAATCATGGGTTTGTTGGATTCGCTGCTTGGCAGTTTCATTTTCCTGACTAAATTCAGGGCTGTCGATCAGGCTTTGCAAAAATTGCCGCGTCGGTTCGATTTCACGCTGCATACGCACTTCTGCGATGGTGCGGAACAAAGTCCAGACATCATCCGAAGTTTCAAAATGATCGCGCCTGTCGCCCAAGATATGCACGGTATGAACCAGTCTCAGGTTTTGCAGCTCTTTAATACTGGTGCTGACATTGGAGCGCGCTACGCCGAGCGTTTCGGTGATTTCTTCGGCGTTCATCGGTCTGCCTAAGATGTAGAGCAGGGCATGGATTTGCGCAACGGTACGGTTTACGCCCCATTTGGTACCCATTTCACCCCAATGGAGGATAAATTTTTCAGTGGTCGGATTCAGTTTCATAGTGATGGTATTCTATTTTTATCTTTTATTTCTGTCAATACAGAAATAAAGAAATTTTTGGCCGTCTGAAATAAAATGTTCAGACGGCCTTTTATATAAATCCTTATCCTACATATTCTCTCAGAAACTCAAGCCCCTATCAGTCATGATTTCTTATTAGTAAAAAATGTTGTTCATAAACCGGTATTTTTTGAATAAAAATTTATCCGTACAATTTGCTGTATCCGATAACGAGGAGTAAATCATGAAAAAAATGCCTGTATTGTTTGTCGGGCATGGTAGTCCGATGAATGCGTTAGATAAAGAAAACCCGTTCAATCAGAATTTTAGCCTAATTACGCAAAAGTTTGCCAAACCAAAAGCCATTTTGATGATTTCAGCGCATTGGTACAGCAGCCGTTTACAGGTTACGTCTGGCAAACGCCCTGAAATGATTTACGATTTCTACGGCTTCCCCGATGAACTCAGTCAAGTGCAATATCCTGCGCCTGGTTCGCCTGAGTTGGCGGAGCAAGTACGGTCATTATTACAGCCGGAAAATGTCGAGCTGAACCCAACACGAGGCTTTGATCATGGCGCATGGGCGGTGTTGAAATATCTCTATCCCGATGCCGATATTCCTGTGGTGCAACTGAGTCTTAATCGTTTGCAATCGGCAGAATGGCATTTCAACTTGGCGAAAAAGTTAGCTGCTTTGCGAGAACAAGGCGTGTTGATTATCGGCAGCGGCAACATTGTGCATAATTTGAGGGCAATAAGCTGGGAACATATTGATCAAATCGGTGCAGGGTATGACTGGGCGTTTGCTTTTCGTGAAACGGTCAATCAGGCAATTGCAACACGAGATGATGAAACTCTGGTGCATTATGATCAGCTAGGCGAAAAAGCCAAGCTTTCCGTACCAACGCCGGATCATTACTTGCCGTTGCTGTACATCATGGCATTACGCGAACCGCAAGACAATATTACGTTTTTCAACGATAAGCTGATTGCAGGCTCGCTCAGCATGACGTCTGTTTGGGTGGGGTAAAAAGGGAAGAATCAGAACAAAACAAACCATTCTTTATTTGTCCGACTCACTTTGCAGATGGTGCTAAGTTGTTTCAGGCGGTATTTTATGTCCAAATAAAAGCCATAACCTATATAGGCAAAGATGAGATTAAGTCTGTAAGATTTTAGTGTAAATAATTTTGGCAAAACAAATATTTGGATTCTGAGGGCAATTTGAAAAAGCTTTTAGATTTGACCGCTCTTTATAAGAGAAAAGGCCGTCTGAATATCAGACGGCCTTTTGTAAGTAAAAATTATTTAATGATTGAATCAATAAAATCATCAAAACCAGAACGATCCTGAGCAGGGCATTTTTTTAGGAAATTGCGTCGTGCGGTAATCGTATCGTGTCCATGTTTATGCTTGATAGAGTGGAATTTTCTTAAAGCAGATTGGCATTCAGATGGTTGAGATGCCGGATTGACCAAGCACATAAGTGCTTCGCAAGCCAAACGCTCATCACCACCCATCTGCGGAGGATTGAGGGGATTGGATGCCATAGAGGCAACTGAAGAAAAGCCCATCGCCAAGACAGTAATTGTTGAAATGAATTTCATAATTTACTCTGTTATTGAATGGAATTAGTAAAGGTAGATATCTGAAATTTCAGATAGCCTCTGTCTATTAAAATTTAGGCAATGAACAACCTTCGTTGGCAACGATAGAACATTGAGAGCTTCCAGATGCGTGACATTTTCTCAAAGCAGATGGCTCGGCATCACCAGGGAAACGTTCCGTTCCATAGAAGGTTTTTACTTTTTTTCCCAATTTACCTTGAACAACGGCAATACAACCATTTCGTACACGAACACCTATCTTACATGGTTTATTTCTACCTCCTCGCTCACAGGTTTTAATGGCTTCTCTTTCTGCTTCCTCACGAGAATTCATATCAAGTGCGCCACCTGCAATACCAGTTTTAGGATTAAATGCCCAAGCACCGTATTTTGAAGGGACATCGATGTTGATAATTTGGGGTTGGGTAGAGCCGCTATTGGAAGACTGAGGTCTGCCGACATTATATATAATTTGCCGACCAGAGCTATCGATAATACGGCAGGTACCAGTTGCAGGTTGATATTCGCCTCCACAGCCATTTGCATAAACATTAAGACTTACTAGCCCTAATAATATAATGAGCAATTTTTTCATTTTAGATCCAATCTTTTGTTAGATTTTTTGTCAATAGTCAATATATGGCAATCATAGAACTATTATTATGATTGATTTGGTCCTTTTCCAGGCTGACTTGCAGATTTTATAGCATCGGTGGTTGTGCTTCCAGGCTGATTTCCACCAGTCGTCCATACTGATTGTTGGACATTAGTTGGTGGAGTACTGTCAGAAGTTTTGGAGAAATTCTGCGTATTATAATTAGCCTGCTGCTGTTGATTATTCATCCCCGGCGGAGTAGCAGGTTGACCCGTTCCCCAACCCTGCATTGCATTGTATCCAGAGTATGTAGACATCATACCATTAAACCAGGCACCTGCCATAGGCGGTACGGTAATCAATAGGGTAGAAAGCATCAGACCCAAGCCCAGCTGTTGGGTAACTGTCTGCATAATACCGCCGACGTTTCCACCGATCAGTGCCGAAGCAATATTGGATACTGCATCGGTAATGGCGATATTGGCTACTAGATCCATAGAGATTTCAGCCATGACGCCAAGCATCACGCTGGAAAAGATGGTTGCCAGTCCATAGTATAGCCATTTTTGAAACAGGGGTGCTGTTTTTTTGAACAGAAGGCATAAAATAAAGATGGGCGCAAAGCCGATAAAGAGAGCCATGGCGATGCGGAACATGATTAGCATGGTACCTGCTACGATGGCAGGCCCTGCGGTACCGACGCCGACAAACCATCTTGCCTGTGTCACTTTCCCTTCGAGATATTCGCTGTCGGCAGTATCGATACCGTCAAGTATGCCCATCATGCTTTGGGTTGCCGTCAGGTTTTGGTCTATTCGGCAGCCTATGATGGATTTACTGTCTTGTGTCAGACATTTACTGCCGACATCGCTGTCGCCGGTCATGATTTGGGAAATGCCGTCTGAAAGGGTATCGGTCAGAACCCGTACGCTAAAATCACTGCCGGCTGCTACTCCCAGTGCAACGGCTACGATGAGATAGGTTTTGCCGAGACCGTACACAAAGCCTTTTAGGCCTTCCTGACTTCTGCCGGTTGCAATCAGATAACCTTGGATCATTATCCATAAAGTCAATAAGGCAACGATAATGGTAAAAACAAGCGTTAGGTTTTTAGACAATACATGTTCAGTAAAGAAGCTTATTCGTGCATAGATATAGTCACGAATACTGGAATAAAGGAGAAGATCCATCATGATGATGTTTTCCTGTTAAATAGTTTGGGTAAAAATAACATTAAAATTAGCGGAGTTTATAGCCAGTGCTGATGGCTCTTTTTGCTTTTGCTTCATCGTGGAATTTTTTTACCTTACTTTGTAAAACGAGCGAAGCTGACGCTTTGGTCAGGTTGCTGTGGTTCGAGCCTGAGAGCTGGTCTTTGGTCAGATTTACCCTTGCCCATTTGTATTGATCAAGCATTTGGTCGATAGATTTTATTGCCGATTGGTAATTTTTCAATATGATTTCCAACTGCTGCAATTTTGCGATGACTTCGGCTTCGGCAGAGGCTGCCGTATTACTTTGTCCTTGGGCATTGGAATTTTGTTTTTTAATCGAGGTGGCATTTATCTGCGAAAAAGTTTGGTTAATTTCTGTTTCCATTTTTCGTAGAAGCGTAAATTTTCGCTCTTCAAGAGTTACTGTACTAATACATAAATTTTTTGATGTCTGATTAGCAATTCTATTACAGCGATCCTTACGGTTTTGGAACATTTTTTTAATTGCGTTTTCTTCTTTTTTATCGAGTAGCTCTTTCAATTCTGGAATCTGTTCCATTTGACCGCGTACCCAATGTTGCAACTGGGTACGCCAGTTTTGCAGCTGAGTGACCCAGTTGGATAGCGTAACGGCGCGGTCTGCCGCATCCATCGCCCAGTTAATAGCATCTTGCATCATTTTGGCCCCATCAATAACAGGCAATACATATGAATTAGCTATCGGCATGGAAGTAAGCATTGTCGCCCCCACTAAAACTGAGGCGATTATCCGTTTCATTTTAGTTTTCATTACAATTCAATCTTTCTTTAAATCGGTTAATTTTAAAATATTTAAATTTCCTGTCTTAGGGTTGCCTGAAGACTTACAGTCTTTAGACAACCCTGTCTCATTTTTAGTCAAATTGGCTTAATCCGCATTACGCATCACATTCGCAGCAGCTTTCTTACCGGAACCCTTACGCTCTTCGTAGAAAGTCTGTAACCAATCCTGTGGTCTTACTGCATCGATTTCGACGCCCAAACGTTCGGCTGTTTGCTTAATGATGCCGTCCATAATGTCGATGTTGTCGGTACTGGCGGAGATAACAGCCAATTCGTCATCAAATCCACGCAGGTTAAGTTGACATACTGCAGACGCATGGCCTTGTTTGACCAAGAAGCAGCGGCTGCGCTCATCCAGGCTTTTGACTACTTGAAATTCTGAGTCGGTCAGCTTCAGTCCATCGATGTAATCTTTTTTATCTGCATTTGGATTTGGCAGCAGTATCATGGTAGCTGTCTGCTCAATCAGAGCGGCGGAAATGTCGCTTTTGAGGGCGTCTTCTGGTGACTGGGTGGCAAAGATACCCATACCGTTTTGCTTACGGATGGTTTTTTGTTTGTTTTTGGCAAACTCTTTCAAGCCGCCTTCGCCATCAAGAATTTTCCAGAATTCATCCATGATGTAGATAAAGCGGCGACCATCGATAAGCTCTTCCATTCGATGGATAAGATAACCGATGACTGGATCGCGTACCTGTGGGTTTTCAATCACGTCGGTGTAGTCGAAGCCGATGATGTTGGCACCACTGAAGTCGATTTTGTCCTGAGGGTTATCAAAGACCCAGCCGAGACTGTTTCCTCTAGTCCATTTGCGGATATTGGCATAGAGGGAATCGTCGCCGGTATTGGGCAGCGATTTTTGGAAGTTAGAAATACTGCGCAGCGCTGGTGGGGTATCAAGCATGGCTCGGACGGCGCGCAGGATGTCGTCGTCTTCTGCTGCTGAATAGTGCGCCTTGCCACCTAATTGCTTCATAAGGCCACAGAGGAATTGGACATTTGCCTCTGTATTTTCGCATTGGAAGGGGTTGAAGCCGGTAGGCTGACCGCTTTCCAGCGCCATATAAGCACCGCCGCAAGCTCTGACAAAGATCTCGGCACCACGGTCTTTATCGAAGAAGAAGATAGTGGGTTTGGGATCGTATTTTTGTACCTGGCTAAGGAGGAAGTTGATAAGAGCTGTTTTACCTGTACCAGACTTACCAATAACCATGGTGTTGGCAATGGCTTTTTCACCTTCAGAATCTTCACCTTCAAGGGTTGCATGGAAGTTGAAGTAGTAGGGCTGACCATTGGTTGTTTGAAGAACGGTAACGCATTGCCCCCATGGGTTGCCCTCACGTTTACCAACGGCAAAGTTGTGAAGAGGACAGAGGCCCAAGAAATTTAACGATGAGAGATTGGCAATGCGGGTGCGGTAGTTCCAGTTGCCTGGAAGCTGGGCATAATATGCGGCGCAGACGGCCAAGTCTTCTTTAGTCGTTACAAAGCCTGCATTGGAAAGTTCGGCTCGGGCAGAGGCAATGTTTTGGGAAAGTTGCTCTTGGCTGTCGGCATAGATAGCAAGGCTAAAATGGTAGCCACCAAGAACAAAATTGCCAGATGCGAGCTGGTCCATTGCATGGTCGAGTTCTGCAATTTGGGTAAAGGATTTGTCGCCGGAAGAGATCATCATGCCACGAGTGCGCTCGAGAGTTTTCATAGCATCGTATCGGCTCATTGGGCTGAAGCTATGGGTGATGACGTATTCAACATCCAAATATTTGAGACCATTCAGTATCCCAGGGTAGGTACCATCAGGATATTCTTTAAGGTTGAGTATGGCACCATAGTGGTTTTTACCCTCAGGAGTACGGACGATATAGTCGCCGGTTTTGGCAGAAAAAAGATGTCGACTAAGGGGTAAGTAGTTGTAAACTGGGGCTGGTAGTACGGGAACTGGCTCGTTAATGCGGTTAAGGATGTAACCGAAAAGTTCGAGGGTTTCAGAGAATACAGTCCCGTTTTTACCTTCATACATACCAAGTCGGTATGGATGGTAGTCTTTGAGAACAGCCTCAAGGTTGGTTGCTAATTCGTTAAGTGTACCAATAGCTTGTTCCTGCTCGGCCTTCAGACGATCGATATTACCCGATTTATCAACGAATTTTTTGCCATCAACAACTGGGCGATAGATCATGGTCAAGTAAAGCTCGTTATTCATGAGCTTTTCTTGGGAGAGTCGAGAGAAATAACGATTAGAGAGGCTTTGGTTGAAAGACTCTTGAAATTCAGGACGTAAATCGATACTACGATGACGTCGAATGTCATGTACCCAAAAGGCGACATTTACGTAGTCGGGTGCACGCAAGGATTGGAGCAGACGGTTAAATGTATTGTGCTTGTGCTCAAGCTCCCATTCTTCACGACCTACGAAGGGAAGGCCAGATAGATGCCATGTTGTCAGGTAATCTCCACCAGTGGTTTTAACAATGGTTGGAGAGACATGAGTGGAGAGGGATACGAATTGACTGATTGATGCGTCAGGAGTAAACATTTTATTTGTTTTTTGTGTTGGAATTGTCCGACAGACAAAAGTATCTGTCGGACGTTTTGTTGTCATTGTTTGGGAGGATTGTTGCGGTACTCGTTAGGCGAGAAGCACCATGTGTCAGGAAACTCTTCTCGATTTCTGGCTTTAAGCCTGAATTTCAGACGTAAGCCTAAAAAACGAAAAATCATGTCATCTCGCTTGGCCATCTGCCTCATAATCAGAATGATGAATGGGATGGTTAGCAAAAAAAACAAATTGAAGTACATTCCCATTAATAATCCTGAACCGGCTCCTATAAAGAAAGGTATATAGGGTACGCCGAGAAAGGTTGCCGGGCGAGTACATCCTCGAAAAACGATGTTTTTTTGCATAATGAATAATTATGCGAAGAATTGCAATACTTGCATCATTGCTGAAGTTGTACCTGCAGAGCAGGAGTCTGCATTACCAACCAGCATTTTTGCGATTTGACCAGCTGCACCAATCAACACACCACCAATTAAAATAGGTGCGACGTCGGAAATGCGTTTGTGAGCAAAAGCAATTTGATAACCGGCAAAGATAATGGCGATGGTTACGACAGCGACAGACATCAAGTTCAATACGGTATGGATGTTTTTAATAAATTTACATGCACCACCAGAAGCTGAGGTGAAATCATCGGCTGCCATACCTACAGCTGGCGCTAAAAATGCTGCAGCAACAAAAGCTGCTGTTGCAACGTTTTCAGCAGTAAAGCGGGATTTTTTTTGGATCTGAGTGTTTTTCATTTGAAATTTCCTATGTTTATTACAGGTTGATGTGGAAAAAAATCGTATTGTCTAAAAGACTGCTGCACTATCTGTATAAATATTGCTTGGTGCAGTGTTATTGTCTTGCAGGTTATGTCGGTTTTTGGAGACAGTGACCGGATATGATTGTGGATTAGTTGCGATTGTCGAATTTTGGCGGTTAGGCTGTTGCGCTGTCATTTGTACTATAGTGCGAGGAGCATTTGAGGTATTACTGATGACAGGGATAGCATTTTGTGGAAGAGTTTTTCTCCCTTGCCTCATGGATGAAAAAATTTTTTGCACATATCCATGCTTATATCCTGTTACAAAGTTGCCGGAATAATAGCAGCTGAAAGATTTTCCCCAGTCTTTCGCACGATTGTAGCATTCTCGCAATATATGAGAGCCAGCCTTTACGTTTGGGCATACTTGGAACGCATGTTCGTAGGAATGCAATCCGTATTTTTTCAAGTTGTATCGATTGACTTGAGCTAGTCCCAAGGAGAAGTTAAATCCTTTTTGTTCCAACATCTTGGCAGTAGCAACTGCTTCAGCTAAATTTTTTGGTTGTCTTTGTAGTCGGCCACCTACAACACCTATGGCATATGGATTGCCTGAGGATTCAACTCTCACAACATGATGCATGACGTCATGAGGAACAGCTAAGTCAGTGCAGGAAAAAAACATGATAGTAGAGATGAAAATATGAATTTGTATTGACGCGAAATTTAGCACAGATTAAAATAATTCACAAGATTTTAATCAATAAAAATAACCAAGCGTAAATTGTCTTTCTTAACTTTTGGTTAAGGTGCTTTGGTTGTTACTACAGTTGTTTTATTAAGGTGCTATGTATGTTTCTTTTAAGAACGTTGTTGCTGTCTGTGGGTGTAGGCGTGCTAGTGGTGGGTTGCGCAAGCCAGTCTGCTCCAGATTTTCCAAAGTCATGGAAGCAATTAAATGAATTGCCAGATCAGGTAACTGAAATTCCTCTTGTTAGGCCCCATGTTTATCAGGTGACGCAACTTGATACGACTGTAAAAGGTTTGCTAGAGCGTTGGGGGGAAGAGGCAAAAATGCCTGTCGTTTATGACCATACGCTTGATTTTACATTGTATAAGAAGGTATTGACTGTACGAAATACCAATCTTGAAAATGCGTTAGGTGAATTATCCAAACTCTATGAGGATCGTGGAATGGTTTTCTACATTCAGAATGGTGTCATTATGGCGCATAAAAAAATGGGGGCTGCTGTAAAAAACAGCGAAAAGAGAAAGCATGAGAAATCAGTAAAAACTGATGTTAAATCTCAAAACTAAAATGGGAATATATGTTTAACTCAAATAAAAATACTACCAATGATAAAATTCAAAAAGCTGTCAAAAAATCTTTGGATTTCGAAACGACTCTAGTCGATATCCGCAAGAAAAGTGAGAAAAGGGCATGGGTAGTTGCCGGTGTTGCTACTTTTTCTTCTTTGTGCTTGCTCGGGGGGTTATTTTATATCTTGCCGTTGAAAGAAAAAGAACCTTATCTTGTCATGGCTGATATTTATACAGGACAGGCAACAGTTGCCAAGTTGGCTGGTAATTGGAATAATTTCGATATTACTAAAAATGAGGCGGTAAATAAGAGTAATATTTCTCACTTTATTATTGCTAGAGAATCTTTTGATAGCCAAATTATTTATGATAATGATTGGGCTACAGTTTATTCTATGTCGGTAGCAGGTGTGTCTGACAGTTATCGTAATCTAATGAATAAAAGTAATCCTAACAGCCCGTTCAATCTTTACGGCTCAACTCAGTCAATTCGCGTTAAAATTTTGAGTATCGTTCTTAATAATAGCGGAAAGGCTGATGGTCGTGATGCCAGTGCGACAGTCAGATTCCAAAGATTTTTATTGAATAAGAGTACTGGTATATCAAGATTCATAGATAGTAATGTTGCTACTCTGACCTACACTTATAACAGTAATTTGAAGATGGATGAAAAGTATAGGTTAAAAAATCCTCTAGGATTCCAAGTGTTGTCTTATCGTGTTGATCCTGATGCTAGTGAATCAGCTATTCAAGATTTATCCTCGGATTATCTTTCCGTAGGAGCATTGTCTGAAAGTCAGTCTCAGCAACAAATGCAAAGTACTCCTCAGTCAGAAGCTCCTACATCTTTAGACAATAATGTTTCTGGTACTTCTCCTATATCTGTTGAAAGTGGGAATTAATAATGTTAAAAAAAATGTTTTTAGCGACAGCAGTATCGTGGTTGTTGCAAGGAAGCGTCTATGCTGCAGCTATTCAAGAGTATACGTTTCAAGAAAATATGACATATCCAGTTCATACTGCACAGGGTGTAGTTACACAAATTGAACTTGATTCTCGTGAAAAGGTTAAAGATTTTGGTGCAGGCCTAAGCGGTGGATGGGATTTGGTACGTAGAGAGAATGTATTTTATCTGCGTCCAAAGTCTGATGCAGTTGATACTAATCTTATTGTTCGTACCCAGGCTCACCAATATATTTTTGAGCTTAAAGTTCTAAAAAATGTTGTTGGTAATTTGGCAGAAGCCTCAGACAAGGGGGTAAATTATCAAGTTAAATTCAGATATCCCGATTCTACAGATTTTAGTCTTCGTGCTAGTACTTTGGCTGGTTATAGCCTGAAATATGATTCTTCTAAAACTTACAATACTAATTATGATGTGGCTGTAAGTGACACATCTCGTTGGCTAGTTCCTTTAAAGGTCTATGATGATGGTAGATTTACCTATGTTCACTTGAATAAGGGTAAATTCACAGGTGATTTTCCTACCATTTATGGCCGGAAATCTGAGAAAGGAACCGAGTTTGTTTTAAACAGTAATGTTGAGGGTAGTGTAGTTATTGTCCATGGGACTTATCCATTCTTAGTTTTGAGACATGGAAATGATGTAGTTGGATTAAGGAGAAATTAAGAATGTCTGATAAGCTAAATAATGAATATCACAAAGATAGTGAATCATCACAAAACTTATATTCAAGTCAATACGAGCAAGAACAACTAGCGGGACTTGAGGAGAATGCTCCTCAGCTAAATGCCCCCGTTGATCGTACAGTCAACAAAAAAGCTATTGCATTTATTGTAGCTGCGGGTTTTGGGCTGGCTGGACTAGGTGCATTTGCCTACCATCAATTTAGTGGCTCTGAGGAAGCCCCTCCTCCAGAACGTCCTCAGGTGGTTACAGTGCCAGATCTACCGGCTCCAGAACCTCAAGTTATTGAAACACAACCTGTTGACCTGCTAGAAGAAAAAAAGTCTGAATCAGAAACGGATACATCGACTACGAAACCAATAAATGTATCCATCCCTTCGGTAGTAGAGACTTTGCCACCTACAACTCCTACAACTCCTACAACTCCTAATCTTCCTATACAGCCGATTATTCCAACAGGTGATATGTATGCTAATATGAATAATGCATTTGTTCAAGATGGAGAGGCTGCTCAGAAAGAGTCGGGAGCAAGTACAGCTCAAACTAATGCTGTTCGTTATATGCATAACAGGGATAAATTACTTCTACAGGGTACTTATCTGCGCTGTGTATTAGAAACTAAAATTGTTTCTGAAGTAAAAGGGTTTACATCTTGTATCATCACTGAGCCTGTATACTCTGCAAGTGGAAAATATCTCTTGTTGCCGAAAGGTTCGAAAGTAATGGGACAATATGGTTCCAGCAATCCTACTGGCCCGCGGATGGAGGTCATTTGGAATCGAATCATAACACCAGAAGGCGTTGATGTAACACTAGAATCCCCTGGAGTAGATAATCTTGGTGCGGCTGGCCATGTTGGTAAATTTAAGTCTCATTGGGGATCACGTTTGGCATCGGCTTTATTGATTAGTATGATTTCAGATGCTTTTAAATATGCTGCTACTGAATATGGTCCACAAGGACAAACAGTTACAACCAACACATCGACTACCACTAATCCTTACGAGAGTGATACAGCCAATACATTGAAGCAACAGGCTATCAGCCAGCTTGAGCGAAATAATGCTCGTCCTAATACAGTAACGATCAACCAAGGGACCTTGATTAATATTTATACTGCCCAGGACATTGATTTTAGTTCGGTTATGCAGTAATTTTAAAGGGCCGTCTGTTTTTTCAGACGGCCTAATCATTATGTGTTTATCATAAAGGATAATTGCTGATGAAGCCTCTCGTCCTACTATTATCTATAGTTCTATTGCCAGCTGTATCCCTAAGAGTTTGTATAGAGCAGTGTGCATGAGTATTATCAAAAAAAGCAAAAAATATTTAGTTCAAACATACAGTGAAACTGCCAAGGATAGTACTAAAAGAGAGTGATAAATTTCATAATACACTCATCACCTTAACCTTAGGCTATCTGAAAACTAATATCTTCACTAGAAAGCTAAAATAATCTATTACTTTGACTTACAGGTATTGAAATGACTCTAAAAAACAAATCTATTATTACGGTAGTTTTACTATTAATTTCTTTCATATTAGGCTGTTACCTTTCAGGCTTTATCCTGCTGCAATGGTTAGGCTTAGATAAAACTCCCTTACTACTTACAACATGGTTCAAATATTATAATACGCTGGATATTCCTCAGGTTGCCAAATATTCACTACAAATTAAAACATCAGGAATTGTTGGATTTGGTTTTACTTTTCTGATTGGTCTGCTTGGTTTAATTCCTATTTGGCGTACAGCTTCCCAAAGTCTTCATGGAGAAGCACGATTTGCCGGGATGGCTGATTTGACAAAAGCAGGATTTTTCAAACAAACGGATACTTCAATTGTCGTCGGTAAATACAACGGCAAATTGTTACATTACAATGGCCAGCAATTCGCATTGTTGGCAGCGCCAACACGTTCGGGTAAAGGTGTCGGTATCGTTATTCCGAACCTGTTAAGTTATAAAGGATCGGTAGTGGTTTTGGACATCAAACAGGAGAACTTCAATTTGACTAGTGGCTACCGCAAAGAAGTATTAGGTCAGGAAGTCTATTTGTTCAACCCGTTTGCCGAAGATGGAAGGACGCACCGTTGGAATCCGTTTACCTATGTTTCTTCCGATCCTGACCAGCGAGTATCGGATTTAATGTCGATAGCTGCAATGCTATATCCTGATGGGGATAGTCGTGATAAGTTCTGGGTAGCGCAGGCAAGAAATGCGTTTTTGGCGTTTTCACTTTATTGTTTTGATGAGTATGAAGCAATGGCTGATTTTCCCGTGGTGGGCAAAGAAAATGAGCCGGCCTGTACATTAGGAAAAATATACCGTCTTTCATCAGGTAATGGAACAGAACTCAAGGAATACTTTACATCTCTATCACAACAACCATACCTCAGCGAGGCTACAAAAACTGCTTTTTCCGGTTTAATCTCTCAAGAAAAAGAAACCTTCGGTTCTATCATGGGTACATTTAAAGAACCCCTCAACCCGTGGATTAATCCTGTCATTGATGCCGCCACTTCCGCTGATGATTTTCTGTTGACTGACGTACGTAAAAAGAAAATGACTATTTATATCGGCATTCTTCCTAACAAACTTGCTGAGTCAAGAGTCATTGTTAACCTCTTTTTCTCTCAACTTATCAACCAAAATACGAAAGAGCTGCCTCAGGACAACCCAGATTTGAAACACCAATGTATGTTGTTAATGGACGAATTCACAAGTATTGGTAAAGTTGAAATTAT
The DNA here is from genome assembly GCF_051958615.1 of Neisseria sp. P0009.S008. Taxonomy (NCBI): domain Bacteria; kingdom Pseudomonadati; phylum Pseudomonadota; class Betaproteobacteria; order Neisseriales; family Neisseriaceae; genus Neisseria; species Neisseria sp. P0009.S008. Next base: position 7,372 of record NZ_JBQCVG010000004.1, on the reverse strand, counting down.
TGCTCATTCCGTCAGCTATATGGCAGGTTACAACATTCGCCTATTTCCGATTATCCAATCAGTCGCCCAGCTAGATGCTGTTTATGGCAAAGAATATGCGCGTACTATTATCACTAACCATGCTTTGCAAATCATCTATACACCTAGAGAACAGCAGGATGCAAATGAATACTCCGAAATGCTAGGTTATACCACAGTGAAAAGAAAAAATGTCAGCCGTGGACGTGAACGTAGTGTCTCAGAAAGCGAAGAGCGTCGCGCACTGATGTTGCCGCAAGAGTTAAAGGCAATGAGCCAAGATAAAGAAATTATCCTTTACGAAGGTATGTCACATCCGGCGCAAGTGGGGAAAATCCGTTATTACCAAGATGGAACATTTACCAAACGACTGATGGAGGCAGTGAAAGTTGCCTCGTTAAAAGGAAAACGGTAATAGTAATAAAAGCTCAAGGCCGTCTGAAAATTAAATTTCCAGAATGATTAAAAAGGAATTTATATGAAACTATCAGCGATTACAGCCATATTAACTGTATGCTTGGTGACCTCCTGTACTCCGCAGATTAGTAATAAAAATATTAAGGATTCTTCCAAGATGCAGAATATACAAAAGGAAATAACTATGGAACAAGTGCGCAATCGTTGCCGAAGTATGTTGCACAAAGTGGAAAATCGGGATGATCTAATTAAGCAGATGTATGATACGGCATTTAAAGATGACTGCCTTTATACGATGTACGCAAGTGAATTACAAGAGATTTGGCAAATACCCGTAATAGAGGCATATGATTATATGCAACATAATCAAGATATTCATTCATCTATAGGTATGTATGTCGTTTTCAGGCATACTGAACTTAAATCTAGTTTATATATTACTCAAACAAAAGAGTACCTAGATAAAATAGGTAGCATATTTCCTGAAAATGCATTCCCTAAATTTTTTCCAAAGCCTATGACACATGAAATACCTGAGGGGGTGTATTTAGATTTTGAGTATTCAGCCAAAAGAAAAGATGATGATTCAATAAAAGAAAGACTAGATTATTATTGGAGAGAATCAGGCCGTGAAATAATTGCTACTAATTCTGGGGGAGGTGCAATTTTAGCTTTAGAGTTTTGTAGCAATCTTAAAATGAGCCCAATGCCATAAGGAGTTTTAGGATGCCAAAGATTATACTGAATAAAAGAGCAGAAGCAGAATTGATGACACTTGGTTTTCATAAAATAAGATTCAATAATCAAATGTCTGAACTAGATAGAATTAAGCAAGACTCAGAATTAGTGGAGCAAATTAACCATTTCGCTAGTAAAGGGGGACATATCAAACCTGCTCCAAAAAATCGTGAAGGAGCATATTATGATCCGAAAAATAAAAGTATCCATTTTGAACAAGATATCCGATATATTACCGCTAGAACAATGTCTCATGAGGTAGGACATGCATTAGGTAAACATCAAGCTAAATCAGCTAGTTATTATGATACTGCTAAGGCTTATGCTCAAGCGCGAGGCTATGGAGAAGCTGAGGCGATCTTTAACGAAGCGCGTATGGTTGCTTACGAAAAAAGATATAATGGTAGGGCATATAGTACAGGAATTAGTGGTGATCTTTACCCATACGTTAAAGGTAAGAGTTTTGGAGAGGTTAAAGATTTAATTGCTCGCCAGAATATGTATGGTATGTACCCAAGTAATGGAACTGGATCAATCAGAATGACTTATTATGAAACTGATATTGAACATTTCCTGAATACCCGTACTAATTTTTCCAAAGACTTTAAAGAAGCATCCATAAGCCCTAATTCCAAACAAGTATTTGTTAAACATATGGCAAATTATGACACTTTTGGAAATAAGGGCAACAATAAAATTGTTGCTGATGGATCATATAGCCGTGATAGTTTATTAATAGGCAGGGCTAAGACTTATTTAAAAAGTGGGGCATATATGTATGGAGATGCCGGAGATGATATTCTAAAAGGTACTAATCAAAATGATATTTTATTAGGCGGTAGTGGTAATGATGTATTAATTGGTGGTAATGGTAATGATATTTTAGCCGGTAATTCTGGAAGAGATAAATTGTTTGGTGGTAAAGGACATGACAAATATCGTGCTGACAATTTAGATATTATCCGAGATTCAGACGGCAAGGGTGAAGTATCATTGAATGGCTATATATTACAGGGTGGTGTACGTGATTTATCTCAACCAAACCGTTTCGTTTACCGTAGTGCTGGAATGGTATATGAATGGGATAGAAATACGGGGACATTAGATATAAATGGTCTTAAAATTAAAAATTTCAAAAATGGGGATTTAGGCATTCATTTACAAGAAAAGAAAACAGGCCAATATAGTAGTGGTGTCAGAGATAGTAATAGTATTAGAGTACATTCTGCTACAGGAATAGAGAGTACTAAGATTTTACATCAACCTAAGAGCAACATAGTGCATGCTCCTGTTCCTGGCGATTGGGATAATATGCAATCTGTGAAGCCTTTAAAGTTGGAAGCTATCCCACAACATGCTCAAAATATCTATCAGCAAAGTAAACAAATTTTTACTGAATTCTGTAATAAAAAGGATATTAGCTACGATGAAAGAAGCTTAGATAATATTGCTATGGCATTGGCTGCTGAAGGATATGCAAATAAGATGCGAGGGGCTTCTTTAATCAATATCAAAGAGAATGGTCAGATTCTTATTGGTGACAAGGCTCCTGAATTAAGAACTGCTTCTGTGGATATGCAGAAAGCTGCGGTTACTCCGATAGAGGAGAGTATTATCAAAGTACAAGAAACAGCTCAGCAATTTGAATTAGAAACACAGCAAAAACAGTTGGCACAAGTACAAGCGCGGGGAATATAGGTGTTTCTTAATCTTGAATAAAAAGCTTCCTCAAGTTTTAAATTTCATTATAATTGTATATTTTAAATCAATTTATTTTAACTATGGATGAATTAAACTCAACAATTTCAGCGGATTTCTTAGATTATCAATATGAAGTATTGGGAATTACCTCTTTCTTAAAAGATCCTGATGTGACTGAGATTTGTATTAATAGACCAGGGGAGGTATTTTTAGAAACCTCTCAGGGATGGAAAAAGGTAGAAGTAAATACGCTAAACTTTGATAGGGCACGTCAGTTCTGTACTGCTGTTGTTAATGAAAGTAATACTGGTCAGCGAATTACAGAAGCGGAGCCGATGGTATCGTTGACATTTCCAACAGGACAACGTGCCCAATTTGTGATTCCTCCTGCCTGTGATTCAGGAAAAGCTTCAATTACGATCCGTTTGCCATCAAAACATACAAAAAGCTTAAGTCAGTATAGTAAAGATGGTTTTTTTAGTCAGATTATTGAGTTAAATGGAGAATTATCTCCTCAAGATAAGGAATTAGTCGAACTGAAGAACAATCGGAACTACGAAGAATTTTTTAAAAAAGCCGTTGAATATAAAAAGAATATAGTCGTTTCAGGTGCAACTGGTAGTGGTAAGACTACTTTTATGAAAGCATTGGTTAATCACATTCCTTTAAGTGAGAGACTAATCAGCATTGAGGATGCTAGGGAGCTATTTATTCCTCATGAAAATGTAGTTCATTTGCTTTACTCAAAAGGTGGACAAGGTAGTTCAAATATTACGGCAAAAAGTTGTATGGAATCCTGTCTGCGTATGAAGCCGGATAGAATTATTCTAGCAGAGCTACGTGGTGACGAATCATTTTATTTTATTCGAAATTGTGCATCTGGACACCCGGGATCTATTACAAGTTGCCATGCTGGTAGCACAGAACAAACATGGGATCAATTGGCATTAATGGTAAAAGCATCACCAGAAGGAAGTGGTCTGGAGTTTGAAGTTATTAAAAACCTGCTTAGGCAGACCATTGATATTGTTGTGCACATTAAAGCTCATGCTGGACAACGTTATATTACGGGTATTGATTTTAATCCTATCAAAACTTAATGTTGAAGATGACGCAATTGAAGCAATATATCATTGGATGATACAGAATGTGTGAAACATGCAAAGCAACTGTAGGCTTATGTTGTTAAGGTTGTGATATTAATGAATGTTTAAAGGCTGTCTGAAAATCTTTCAGACGGCCTTTTCTTTTAAGCAGCTAAGGTTAAATAATCCTGATTTAAAAAACCTTCTTAAATTCCCTTTGACATTCCCCCTCATTCCCTTTAAAATGAGTTTAAGTTTTTAAACATATAAACTCAAGAAGCCGAATATGCCGCAACAAACCATGAATTTAATGCGCGAGTGCATTCCCATTTTTACCGTGTTGAGTGATGAAAACCGCCATCAAATCCTGCGCGTGTTCCCGGTAAACGCTTGGAAACCGAGGGACGTTCCCGTTTAGACGTTGATAGTTCACAATATGTCGCACAAGTAGGTTATGACTTTAACCGCAGCGAAATGCAAAATGGCGTACCACAATCTCTAAGCGGTGTATATTTTGCTTATTCTCGTGCAGATAGTCGCTTCTACGACCAATATCGTGCTGAAAACGGCGTTGTGGCTGCTGATAAATATACCGGTAAAGGTAAAACAACAGCAGCAAATATCGGTGTATATCACTTATACCGTGCACCAAATAATGCCTATGTGGACACAGTAGCGCAATTCTCTTACTTAACTAACAAATACAATTTTGTATCTAATCCAGAAGTAAGACAACATGGTTGGAGTGGTGCACTATCTGTTGAGGGTGGTCACAGCTTTGCATTGGGCAACTCCAACTGGCGTATTGAACCTCAAACCCAATTGATTTACCAACGCTTAAAACTTCAATCATTCCATGATGGAGTTCGTGATGTTGCACAAGGTTCGGACAACAACTTACGTGGACGTATTGGTGTGCGTTTAAGCCACAGCAAAGACTTCCAACGTAACCCAAACGTGTATTTTGTCGCAAACGTATGGCATGATTTTGTTAAAGCAAAATCTGTCTTAATCGGTGATACCAAATATGGCGAGAATTATTCCCGCACTTGGTTGGAAGGTGGTGCAGGTTTAAATGTACCATTCGGTAATCACGCTATTCATGCAGATCTTCGTTTAGAACATTCTCTAGGCAATAAAGGTAACCGTTCCGGTGCGAAAGCCGTGTTAGGTTATAGCTACGCTTGGTAATTCAAATAACAAATATATAAAACAAAAACCACCTTCTTCTGAAGGTGGTTTTTTATTAGATGTTTTGGTTCTTATAATATGGTTGCTAATTTGTTTCAGCAATAAAAAAGTGATATGATCGCGCCCCGTCTTAATTCTGAGACAGAGAGGAAAAAAAAACTATAAAATTTAAACTTAATAAACTTACGTTGCTTCTATTAGCCGCACCATTGGCTGCGAATGCAAGCGTTACTTGGTCAGGGACTAATGACGGAATTCCGGAAACCCTTGGGAAAGTAAACCCAGATACGGTTAACGGCTTAGTTCAAGTTGGTAGTGGTAATGGTAATGAAGGTAATCTTAGAATTGATGGGGGCTCTGTTGTAAATATACAAGGGACATTACATATAACCAACCATCGCCAGTCTAAAGGAACTGTTGTCGTTGACGGGCAAGGCAGTAAACTCATTGTAACCAGTGATGCCAATAATCCAATGAATATCGGTAACTTTGGTAGTGGTAATTTATATGTTTCCAATGGTGGGCAGGTAATCGGTGAATTTGAAGGGACTGAACCGACACCTCACTTTTGGGGATGGCTTCGTGATACCCCGGAAGATGTCACCAATACGGTAATTTCAGTTACCGGTAAAGGTTCATTGCTTCAGTACCCGAAAAACGCCGAAATTCGTGTTGCCGCAAGTGATTGGAGCTCTAAAACCAATACTGTTAATGTATTAGTTGCAGATGAAAGTAAACTTACTGCGGGGACATTAAGAGTAGGAAATGGTACAACCAACATCTAAATTGGTGATAACAACAAAGCAGGCACGTTTGATGTAGAAAAAATTAAACTTGAAGAGAATCCTCAAAAGGTCAAATTTGATTTCGCACAAACAGATGATTTTAACTTCACGCCTGAAATGACCTCAGCTTCCCCTACTACTAAGATTGTTGACTTTGTTCAAAGAGGGAGTGGCACCACTTTATTTGCACCAAGAAACATGAGTGATATTAGCTCTAATGTCAGTATTACTAACGGTACATTAGAAGTTGGTAGAGATTCAGCCAAGCTCCGTTGATTATTACGGGTGGCTTCCGTTCGCAAAACGCCATGGAAGATGCACTCGCCAGCGGCCATTTGGATTTGGTCGGCGTCGCCCGCCCGTTTGCCTTAGTCCCTGATTTGGCAAACAAAATGCAAAACGGCACTTACCAAACCGTGCAGACCGACCGCATCCAAACGGGCGTAGCGTTGGTTGATAAAAAAGCGGGCGCGATGCTGGAAATGAACTGGTATATGACGCAAATGGACTTGATCGGACAAGGCAAACAGCCCAATCCTAAATTGTCGGCGTGGAAAGTTTTACTGAAAACTTTGTGGGAAAACGGCAAGGCAGGGTTAAGTACGGGCAGAGCTTGATGGGGCAAGCAGTTGGATTTTAAAGTTGATTTGCAAAAACATCTGAAAATTTGACCGTATTTAAAAGCATGGAATATAAATAAATTGATACTAAAAAACTGTTTAAATCGTTAAGTACAAACGGTTTTTTAGAAGTTACGGTAGAGGCATTAATACAGAAAAGACGCTGCTTTGGTTGAGATTTAAAATAAAAAATAATGAGTAGATTTAAAACGAGCGTATTGGGGCTTGAGCTAACAGACTAACAGTGTGTCGATGTGTGAATTAGGTAACAGATTGTGATCATTGTAAATGAGCCACATTGTTAAGCTGCTCAATATGAAAACCACTTTCACTATCGTATTTCACAATACTGATAGAAGTATTCAATAATGACACGGATTTACCCTCATCACGATGGTTTTCCAAAGTCGCTCCGCCTAATAAGGACAATAAAAGCCGCAAGGTGTGGCCATGCGATATCACTAAAATATTAGCGCCCGATTGATGTACCTTAATGATATCGTAAAGGGCGGCCATTGCACGTACTGCCAATTGTTCAAAGGTTTCGCCACCATTGCTTAATGCTTTATAAGCTGCCGGGTCATTGGTCAGTTGTTTGAATTCTGTTAGCTTCCGCAGGTCAGCGATCTGCATACCTTCCCAACTTCCAAATGATTGTGTAGAAACTAGTAGCGTTGTTTACAGTATTTCCAGGAGAATACTGAAACATGAACATGCACCAAAACACCCGTCTCACCCCTCACCACCGCCAAGCCATTTGGCTGGCCTACACGCAGGGGAAGGAAAGCGTCACCTCCCTGGCACGCCGCTACCAAGT